>JBCDEK010000025.1:0-38349 GCA_039179785.1 Pseudomonadota bacterium
CAGATTATAAGCCTTAGGTATGTACGCGCAAAGTTAAAGTGTCCCACATCTGCAAAGTAGAAGTGTCACACTCTGCCCCAATGAGAACAGGCAGAGAGTGTGGGCATGGGATGGGTTTTGATGAGCGAGCGCGAGTTGATCCGGGTCGATGTGTTGAGCCAGGTGCGCCAAGGCCGGATGACGGCCACGAACGCGGCGAACGTTCTGGGATTGAGCCGCAGACAGGTTCACAGGCTTCTGAAGAAGTTCCAGACCGATGGTCCAGCTGGGATCCGTCACAAGGCGCGTGGTCGCGCATCAAACAATCGGATCGATCCTGCGGTTCGGGAGTTCGCAGTGACGCTGGTGCGCGAGAACTACATCGACTTCGGGCCGAACTTCGCGGCTGAGAAGCTCGACGAGAAACACGGGTTGAAGGTGTCGCGCGAGACGCTGCGCAAGTGGATGCAAGACGCTGGTATCTGGCTGTCTCGTAAGCAACGCCGCACGTTCCACCAGCCGCGCTTGCGACGGGAATGCTATGGCGAGTTGATCCAGATCGATGGCTCGGATCATCACTGGTTCGAAGACCGCGGACCCGCTTGCACCCTGCTCGTTTTCATCGACGACGCCACAAGTACTTTGATGCAGCTGCGATTTGTCGAATCCGAGAGCACATTCAGCTACTTCGAAGCGTTGGAGTTGTATCTGGCGCAACATGGTCGCTCGGTGGCGTTCTATTCCGACAAACACACGGTGTTCCGCGTGGCCAATCAAGCCGCGAAGTCAGGTCATGGGATGACCCAGTTCGGGCGTGCCTTGAACGAGTTGAACATCGAGATCCTCTGCGCCAACAGCTCTCAGGCCAAGGGACGCGTTGAACGCGCGAACCGCACATTGCAGGATCGCTTACTGAAGGAACTCCGGCTCGCCGGAATCAACGATATCAAGGCGGCCAATGCGTTCCTTCCGGGCTTCACGGAACGCTACAACGCCAAGTTCGCCAAGTTGCCACGACGCTCGGACAATCTGCACCGGCCACTTAATACTGAGCCGGATCGACTTGCCGATGTGCTCTGCTGGCGCGATGAGCGTTACGTGGGTAGTCAGCTTGCCTTCTCCTGTGAACGCAAACGGATCATGCTTGATGAGACCGAGAGGACGCGCGGCCTCGTGGGCAAATACGTGGATACATTTGCGTTTCCGGATGGGCGGTTGGAGATCAGGTGGAAGGGTATGACGCTCCCCTACTCCGCTTTCGACAAAGACCAGCGTGTGACACATGCGGCCATCACCGAGAACAAGCGTCTTGGTGCCGTTCTCGAGTTCATCAAGGCCGAACAGGAGAAGGACACGCCGCCGAAGGCTAAACCCGCCGGCAAACAGCGCACGCGCTACAAGAAGACCGGTCGTAAGCCGCCCGGATGGCCTTCGAAGATGGAAGGGTATTACGCGCGCCGCCGCGCCGAACGTGAAGCCGCCGCCATCTCAGACAAGGCGTAGCGCGGCCTGGTCATCGGTGTCGAGTTTCAGAGCAGCCTGCCAAAGTGGCGTCTTGCAATAGGTGCCATCCTCCCAAACGGTCCGGCCTTCGCGATCTTCCCAAAGCAGGCCCAGCCAGCACAGGGGCCGTATGACGCAAAACTTGAAGGCAAACCGCACATTGCTGTGCTCGGGATCGAAGCCTTCCTTTTCCTCCCAACCATAAAGCGTCTTGAGAAGATGCGCCAATGAACAGCCCGTGCGCGCTTCGACATTGATCACATTCAGGAAGATGTTCCAGTTGCCCAAGGGGCCGCCACGCGCCTCGATGCGTTCATCGTGGACGCAGTGATAGAGATAATCAGGCCCCACCAGATCAAAGAAGGCATCCGGCGTTTCAGCCAGTGCCCGGCCCTTCTTTGTCGCCACCAACTTCTCTTTGTATTGGCGCAAGAGCTTCAGATAGCGCAGCAGGTCATGCACCGGCCACAGCGGCTGCATATCATGCTCGTTCAGGACCTTGTTCATCTCAAAGAGCTCGGCTGCTGTATATCCGGGCCAATCAAACTGATCTGCGGCCCAATGCACGAACTTGCGGTTCATAGCCCCGGATTTGGTCAGACCGATCCCACCATTCTCGTCGGCAAAGCGCAACGTGAGGATCATCCCACGCACAAGTGGTGAGTGTTTCAGGATATCAACATTATCACGAAGTTTGAGCGGCGGGTGCATGCTGAAACGCTAAACCCGAAGCGCCGCGCCAGCAGACCGCAAAGCCAGCCAGGGCTGCGATATCTGAGGTCTCCGCCCTGTCAGGCTTTGCTCCCCTCAGCGCCCAAGTGGGACATTTCTACTTTGCGGACCAAGCGACATTTCTACTTGGTTGCAACAGGTATGTTAATTTAGCCGCGACGTGAAACACACCACGCCCGACGCCCCTCACACAGCAGATGCTGCTACCAACGCCTTGTACGCCGCCCGCAAGCGCAAGAACACAGGCCCAGCGACACCGCCGCCAATCACACGCCCGTCGATCTCGAACACTGGTGTCTGTGCACCGAACGTGCCGGTTAGAAACGCCTCATCCGCGCTGTACGTATCGACAAGCGAGAAATTCCGCTCGAACACCGGGATGCCTTCGGCGCGGCACAGAGCGATCACCTTGGCCCGCGTGATGCCGTTCATGCAGTAGTCCCCGGTCGAGGTCCAAACGGCGCCCTTCTTCACGACAAAAAAGTTGCAAGCGTTTGTCGTGTTCACAAAGCCGAACGGGTCCAGCATCAGTGCTTCGTCCGCGCCAGCACGGACCGCATGGTTCAGGGCGATGATGCAATTCAGCTTCGAATGCGAGTTCAGCTTGGCATCCTGTGTGAGCGGCAGACCGCGGTGATGCGGCACGGTGTGCAGCCTGATGCCGCGCTGCACCACGCTCTCGTCCGGTTTCGAATGCTCTGCAATAATGACAGTGGTCGACCCCCACAGGCTCAGATGCGGGTGCTGAAATGGCTTGGCCTTACGCCCCCGCGTCACCATCAGACGCACATGAACATCTGTCCGCATCTCATTGGCCTGCAACGTTTTCCATACCGCATCCTTCAAGCCGTCGCGGTCCAGACCAATCTCGATCTCGGTATAGGTGGCCGCCTCGAACAGCCGGTCCAGATGTTCGTCAAAAAACGGGATATGCCCGTCATAGAGCCGCAGGCCCTCCCAGATCCCGTCGCCCAGCATGAACCCGCTGTCATAGACGGACACGACCGCTTCGGCCCGCGGCACGATCCGGCCGTCCACATAGATCAGGATGTCTTCGTTGCGGTCGTCGGCTGCGGCGTCGTGGGTCGAAACAGGCTTGGTCGTCATGGGGTCCTCCGTTGCGGCCATGAATTGCACACCCCTGCCCCCTTTGCCATGGTGCGCGCATGACGACCCTCACACTTCGCTCTGACCGGCTGACCGCCCTCTTTGATCCCGACGGCGCACGGATGCGCGCGCTGCATCTGGACGATGGGCCGAACCTTGTGCTCGACGCCGACAGCGCCGCCCTGCGTGACGCTTATGCAGGTGCCATCGTCGGCCCGCTGGCCAATCGGGTGCGCGGCGGGCGTGTCCCCGTTGGCGCTGTCGTGCACCAGATGCCGTGCAATGAAAACGGGGTCACGGCGTTGCACAGCGGCCCTGACGGGCTGGATCGTCAAGTTTGGCAAGTGACCAATGCGTTTCCGGCACGGCTCTGCCTGCAACACGTCCTTATAGACGGCGACGGCGGCTTGCCCGGCAACCGGACAATTGACCTGGAATACTCAGTATCAGGCAATCGACTGGAGCTACGCGTCTGGATGACCACCAACGCACCAACCCCGGCTTCAATTGCGCACCACCCCTATTGGCGCGTCACGCCGGACCACCGCCTCACAATCCACGCAGACACTTACCTGCCCACCGACGACACCAACCTGCCCACCGGACAGATCGCCGATGTGGCTGGCACCCCATTCGACCACCAGATCCCACGCGCCATCGCCGCAGGCACCGATCATAACTTTTGCGTTGGCACGATGCGCCGCCCTGCCCCTGCGCCGGTTGCTAAACTACACACCGCCCATGCCACCCTGCACATCGCCAGCACTGAACCAGGGCTACAGGCCTATTCCGGCGCGTTCCTGCCCAAGATCCCGCATGCAGATATCGCGCCATTTGCGGGCATAGCCCTTGAACCGCAGGGATGGCCCGATGCGGTGAACCATCCCCATTTCCCAAGCGTGATTGTGACAGCCGATCACCCTTACGCGCAAATCACGACATATACGCTGCATCCCGCCACATAATTGCCACATTTCAGTCATGCCCCCGGCCAAGTCCTGTGCCGGGGTGAAAAGGTCGCGCACCCGCACGGCCAATGACAAATGCATGAGGTAAAGATATGTCGAGCAAAACACGCCCCCCGGCCCCGCAGCAACCGCCACAGCCCGCCCCCAGGAAAGAGGCCAAGCCGACGCCTCTGATCACCGACTACGCGAGCATCTAAGCCCTCGTGACAGGACCTGGATCGCTGGATAGTCTGCCGCCATGGCTGACTCCGTTTCTTCGATCCGCAACCTTGGCCCCGCCATGGATGCCGCCTGTGCCAAGGCTGGCATATCGGATGCCGACACTCTGCGCGCGCTCGGGGCCGACGAAACCTATGCCCGGCTTTTGCGCAGCGGCATGCGCCCGCATTTCATCGGCTATTATGTGCTGGTGATGGGATTGCAGGGCCGCCCCTGGAACGACTGCAAAGGGGACGAGAAAAAGGCGCTGCGCAAACGCTTTGACACGATCAAGGCACAGGCCTTTGACAAGGACCTCAGCGACTTTGAACGCACCCTGAACGAGATTGGCGTCATCGCCAAGCCCTGAGAATTTGGGAACCATCCCGTCCGTTCGCCCGTTGACCATGCAACAAAGCATCAATTCAAGGGACGCACAAATGGACCTCATTCGCATCATCCTCGCCGTTATCCTGCCCCCGCTGGGCGTGTTTCTGCAGGTGGGCATCGGCAAACACTTCTGGCTGAACATCCTGCTGACGCTGCTGGGCTATATCCCCGGTATCGTGCACGCCGTGTGGGTCATCGCACGCACCCCCGAACATGCCTGATCACAGCGCCAGGTTGGATCATCTTGATCGTATCGCCCGGACAATGGACCGGGCGATGCGTTTGCCTGTTGTGGGCGTGCGTGTCGGGTGGGACAGCATCCTGGGCCTGATCCCGGGCATCGGTGACGCGCTGACGTTGGGCCCTGCCGGGTACATCGTACTGCAAGCGCACAGAATGGGCACGCCCGGTTCCGTCAAGGCCCGCATGATCGGCAATATCGGCATCGACGCCCTGATCGGAAGCATTCCACTTGTCGGCGACCTCTTCGACATCGGGTGGAAGGCCAACACGCGCAACGTGGCCCTGCTTCGAAGTCATTTTGAACAGACAGATGCGTCCGCACCACCGAACGGTACGCTTACACAAGATTAACCCAAATCTCCAAACCTGAGACCTGTCCCACATGTAGCGGTCAGCGCTCTGAGAGGCGGATTTCCGGTGTACGGGGTGTGCACGGGTTGTGTACGGATGGTGCACACGGTGTGCCAAGAGTTTTCGGGAGTAAAGTATCACATTATCAAAGTGATGCAGATCAAAGCTAAAGTCTTTTATCTCAGAAAACACGACCCGTTGCCCGCACGGTGCGTGAATACTTTGTTAACCAACAAAAAACGGCGCGCCGATCTGGCACGCCGTAGCACATTTTCTGCACAGATTGTGCGAGTGGATCAGCCCACCAGTTCCAACCCAGAGAAGAAATAGGCGATCTCGACCGCCGCCGTCTCCGGCGCGTCCGATCCGTGGACCGAGTTTTCGCCCACGCTCTCCGCAAACTCCGCCCGGATCGTGCCTGCCTCGGCGTCGGCCGGGTTGGTCGCCCCCATCACTTCGCGGTTTTTGGCAATGGCGCCCTCGCCTTCCAGAACCTGCGCCACGATCGGCGCCGACGCCATGAACTCACACAGCTCGTCGTAAAAAGGACGTTCTTTGTGCACGGCGTAAAACTCGCCCGCTTGCGCCTTGGTCAGATGGATGCGCTTTTGCGCTACGATCCGAAGGCCCGCGTCCTCGAACTTCTTGTTGATGGCACCGGTCAGGTTGCGGCGTGTGGCATCGGGTTTGATGATGGAAAAGGTACGCTCAAGCGCCATGGATATCTCCTGTCAGCAGCGCCCGGGACCGTCCCGCGCGCGAAAATCAACGGCCCACTATCATGGGGTTTTGACGTTGGAAAGCCCTGTCTGGCCCCGCTCCCACAGCGCCGCCAGAACGGCCATGGTCAAGGCCAGCGCCAATGTTCCCAGCATCAACAGGAGCAGCGCCTGCGGCGTAGCGGATGCCCCGAGCACAGCCGTCGTGGCCCAACTCAGCACTGCGCCCAGACCCAAGGCAACCGCACCGCTCACCCCCGAAGCACTGCCCGCCAGATCGGGCCGCACCGACAGCGCGCCCGCGTTGGCATTGGCAAGCGACAGACCATTTCCGATCCCAACCGTGACCGTGCTGACAAACAGCGGCATTACCAAATCACCGCCGCCAGCATAATAAACATAGGCCGCGCCGAGCCCCAGGATCGGCAGGATACGCCCGATCAAGATCAACCGCACCGGCCCCACCTTTTGTACAAGGCGCGCTGACAACCCTGCCCCTAGCATAAACCCCGCCGTGGTGGTCCCCAGCGCAATCCCGATCTGCGCAGGCCCCAGCCCAAACACATCCGCCGCCACAAAGGGCGCACCGGTCAGAAACACATAAAACGTCCCAACCCCAAGGGCTTGCAAGCCGACATAGGCCCAGAACAGACGCGCCCGCAGCAGGGCACCAATGTCCATCCGCTGGCCCGGTCCGCCTGCATGCGTCTCGCCCAGATCCCGCAGGCACCACAGCAGCAGCCCGGCCCCCAACAGCGCATATGTCATAAACACAGACCGCCAGCCAAAGGCCGTATCGAGCAACCCGCCCACCATCGGTGCAAGCATCGGAGCCACCGCCATGGCGGATGCGATCAACGACAGTTTCGCCGCTGCCGTCCGCCCCTCGTAAAGGTCGCGCACCACGGCCGAGGCCAGAATGCCGCCCCCCACGGCCACCGCCTGCCCGGTCCGCGCAATCAGGAACAACGTGATGTTCTGCGCCAACAAACACAGCACCGATGCCACCACATAGAGCGCCAGCAGCCCAAGGATCACAGGCCGTCGCCCGACCCGATCCGACAGTGGCCCCAGCACCAGTTGCAGCACCGCCGCCGCCAGCATGTAGAGCGAGATCGCCCGCCCCATCACCGCCTCCGACACGCCAAACGCCTCGCGCATCGCAGGCAGCGCGGGCAGGAACATGTTCAGTGTCAGCACCGTCAGCGCCGTCAGCAGAACAAGGGTCACAAGATGGGGCGCGGGTCTGGTCATCCGCAGGGGCTAGCACGCCCCGCACCCCTCTGCTAGAGCGCGCCCATGTTGCGCATATCCGACATCACCTACGCCGTCGCAGGCCGCGCCCTTTTCGAGGGGGCCAGCGCCGTCATTCCCGAAGGTCACAAGGTCGGCCTCGTGGGCCGCAACGGCACCGGCAAGACCACGCTCTTTCGCCTGATCCGGGGCGAATTGGCACTGGAATCGGGCGACATCTCCCTGCCCTCCGGCGCGCGCATCGGCGGCGTGGCGCAAGAGGTGCCTGCCTCCGACACGTCCCTCATCGACACGGTCCTGGCCGCCGACACCGAACGCGCCGCCCTGCTGGCCGAAGACACCCAAGACCCAGCCCGCATTGCAGAAATCCAGACCCGCCTCGCAGACATCGACGCCTGGTCAGCCGAAGCACGCGCTGCCACGATCCTCAAGGGCCTCGGCTTTGACGACGACGAACAGCTCAAGCCCTGCGCCGATTTCTCCGGCGGCTGGCGCATGCGCGTGGCCCTCGCCGCCGTGCTCTTTGCACAACCCGACCTGCTGCTGCTGGATGAGCCGACAAACTATCTCGACCTCGAAGGCGCGCTTTGGCTGGAGTCGTACCTCGCCAAATACCCCCATACGGTCGTCATCATCAGCCACGACCGCGGCCTCCTGAACCGTGCCGTAGGTGCGATCCTGCATCTCGAAGATCGCAAGCTGACCTTCTACCAAGGCCCCTACGACCAGTTCGCCCGCCAGCGGGCCGAGAAATTGGCAAACGCCGCCGCCATGGCCAAAAAGCAGGAAGCGCGCCGCGCCCACCTGCAATCTTATGTGGATCGCTTCCGCTACAAGGCCGACAAAGCCCGGCAGGCCCAATCCCGACTCAAGGCGCTGTCAAAGATGCAACCCATCACCACCCCGCAAGAGGCAGGGCTGAAGCGCTTCGACTTCCCGAACCCCGAGGAGCTTTCACCCCCCATTATCCACCTCGACGGCGCCAGCACCGGCTACGGCGACACCACGGTGCTGTCTAAACTGAACCTGCGCATCGACCAGGACGACCGCATCGCGCTCCTGGGCAAGAACGGTCAGGGCAAGTCCACCCTCTCCAAACTGCTCAGCGACCGCCTGCCGTCGACATCCGGCAAGATGACCAAGTCCTCCAAGCTGCGCATCGGCTACTTTGCCCAGCATCAGGTGGACGAGTTGCACATTGACGAAACCCCTCTTGATCACCTGCGCCGCGAGCGGCCCACAGAAAGCCCCGCCAGATGGCGCGCGCGCCTCTCGGGCTTCGGCCTCATGGCGGACCAGGCCGACACGGTGGTGGGCAAGCTGTCGGGCGGCCAAAAGGCGCGCCTGTCGCTGCTGCTCGCCACGCTCGACGCGCCCCATATGCTGATCCTCGACGAGCCGACCAACCACCTCGACATCGAAAGCCGCGAGGCGCTGGTGGAAGCCCTCACCAACTACACGGGCGCGGTGATCCTCGTCAGCCATGACATGCACCTGCTGGAACTGGTGGCCGACCGGCTCTGGCTGGTGTCAAATGGTACCGTGAAACCGTTCGAGGACGATCTGGAAGCCTACCGCAAGCTCCTGCTCAGCGACGGCAAGCACCCCAAACAAGCCAAGCCAACAGCGCCCAAACCCAAGAAACCCAGTCGCGACACCATCCTCGCCCTCCGCTCCGAGGTGCGCAAATCCGAAGCCCGCGTCGACAAGCTGAACCAGATGCGGGACAAGCTTGCCGACAAACTGGCTGACCCGGACCTCTACGAAGACGCCAACATCGGAGAGATGGAGGTTTGGCAAAAGAAATACGCCGAAGTGATGGACGCCCTCGACCGCGCCGAAAGCCTGTGGATGCAGGACCTCGAAAAACTCGAAACGGCGGAACGCGCCTGATCTTCTTTTGACCGGAAATACGACGGGGTTTGGGGCAGAGCCCCAATCAAAAAATGGAACGCGCCAAAGGCGCTCAATGTGGCAACACCATGATCGACACGGCCTTCCTCATCACCGCATTTGTGACCATGTTCGTGGTGATCGATCCCATCGGGCTGGCCCCGCTCTTTGTCGCCCTCACCCAGGGCGTGCCCGAACGTCAGCGCCGCGCCATTGCGGTGCGGGCCTGCGCGATCGGCATGATCATCCTCATCGTCTTTGCGCTTTTCGGAGAGGCCGTCCTGGGTTTCATTGGCATCTCCATGCCCGCCTTCCGGGTGGCGGGCGGTATTCTCTTGTTCCTCACCGCTCTGGACATGCTGTTCGAACGCCGCACCAAACGGCGCGAGGATCAGTCCGAAGACGCCGAACATGACGACCCGTCCGTTTTCCCCCTCGCCATTCCGCTGATCTCCGGCCCCGGCTCCATCGCCTCCGTCATCCTGCTGACGGGGCAGAAACCGGGGGTCGAAGGGCTCGCCCTCGTGCTCGCCATCACCGCGCTGGTGCTGGGGGTCTGCCTGATCCTGTTTCTCGCCTCAGGACTGCTCGAACGCGCTCTGGGCAAAACGGGCATCACGGTGGTCACGCGGCTGCTCGGGATGCTGCTGGCGGCGCTGTCGGTCCAGTTCGTGCTGGATGGGCTGCGCAATTTCGGCCTGATGCCGGGATGACAGCCCGCACCCGCTGGCCTATATCAGGGCCATGAGCGGCGACAATATTGCACAACTGATCTATCTCGGCGCCTTTGCACTGGTGCTGGGCGGCGGCTTTCTTCTGACGTCGAAACTCAAGCTTGGCCAGACACTGCAGATGGCAGCGATCTGGGTTCTGATCTTTATCGGGGCCATCGGGGTGGTCGGCCTGTGGGGCGACATCCAGGACGATCTGCTGGTCAACCAGACCCGGTTCGACGACAGCGGAACCATCACGATCCCGCGCAGTCGGGACGGGCATTACTACCTGACCCTCGACATCAACGGGCAACCAACGGATTTCATCGTTGACACGGGCACCACCGATATCGTGCTGAACCGTGCAGATGCCCAGGCTGCGGGGCTGAACCCCGCCAACCTGACCTTCCTGGGTCGCGCCGCCACCGCAAACGGAGAGGTGCGCACCGCCCCCGTCCGCCTCGACAGTGTCGCCATCGGGCCGCATCAGGACACCAATGTGCCCGCCGTCGTCAACGATGGCGAATTGGGCCAATCGCTCTTGGGCATGGGCTATCTGCAACGCTGGGGTCGCATCGAAATCACCGGCGGCGAGATGACGCTGAGCCGCTAGGCGCTCGCGATTTTTCGAAAAATCGCCCCCGGGCTCAGGTTTCGGCCTTCTTTTCCCAGCGCCCGCTTTCCTCGGACCAGTATTGCGCGGATGCCCCGGCCTCCTTCAGCGCCTTCCACTGTGCGCGTGCCACGTTCAGCGCCTCGGCGTCGTTGCCGTCAAACAGCACACAGACCCGGTCCATCGCGTCGACCTCCTCTGCGGTGACCTCGGCCCCGTCGATGGTCATCACGCAGGTCGCCCCATTGGGCGCAGGGCCGGTGGTCAACAGCACCGGCTGATCCGCGTCATGCGGCCCACCTGCCATCCCGTGCGGCAAGAACCCCTCGTCCGCACCTAGCCACAGCTTTTCGTCAAGCCATCCCAAACGCCCCGCATCCGGCCCGCGCACGGCCACGCGCCAGCCCGCCTGAAGGGCCTTGCCCAGCAACATGCTCAGCGTGTCTTCAAGCGGGCGACGCGTCAGGTGATAGAAATAGGCGGCTCCCATGTCACTCCGTCTCGTAGCCGTCGGCAACAAGACGGTTCAACGCCATGACGCCCCAGCCCGTCGCACCGGCAGGCGCCAGTGTCGTGGCGGATTTGACCGAGGCTACGCCAGCGATATCAAGGTGAATCCACGGGGTGTCTTCCTTGACAAAGCGCTGCAGGAATTGCGCCGCGGTCACCGACCCGGCAGCGCGTCCACCAACATTTTTCATATCCGCGATGCGTGATTTCAAAAGAGCATCATAGGCCTTGCCAAGAGGCATCCGCCAAGCCCCTTCATGTTCTGTTTCAGCCGCTTTCAGGAACTCGTTGCAGAAATCATCATCGTTTGAAAACACACCCGCATTTTCGTGCCCAAGCCCAATGATGATCGCCCCCGTCAGGGTCGCCAGATCCACCATGCCCGCAGGCTCGAACCGCTCCTGCGCGTACCACATCACGTCACACAGAACGAGCCGCCCTTCAGCGTCGGTGTTGATGATCTCGACCGTGTCACCTTTCATCGAAGTCACGACATCACCGGGACGGGTCGCGTTACCAGACGGCATGTTCTCCACAAGTCCCACAAGCCCCACAACATTGGCCTTGGCCTTGCGCTTGGCCAGCGCGCGCATCGTCCCCGCCACAACGCCCGCACCGCCCATGTCCATGGTCATGTCTTCCATGCCGCCCGCCGGTTTTAGGCTGATGCCGCCGGTGTCGAACACGACACCCTTGCCCACCAGCGCCAGCGGTGCTGCGCCCTTTTCACCACCGTTCCACTGCATCACGACGACCTTGGACGGGCTGTCAGACCCCTGCCCCACGGACAGCAACGTGCGCATCCCCAGCTTCTCAAGCGCGGCTTCCTCCAGGACCTCGACATCCAGCCCAAGGCTTTTCATCTCTACCAGACGGTCCGCGAATTCGGTGGTCGTCAACACGTTGGCCGGTTCGTTCACCAGATCACGCGTCATGAAGGCACCCTCGGCAACCGCCATCAACGGCGCGGCAGCCCCTTCAGCCGCGTCGGGTTTCGAACACATTACGGTGACGCCGGTGTCGCTGCCCTCTGCGTCGGTCTTGTGCGCCTCAAACGTGTAGTCGCGCATCACCAGCCCAAAGGCGATCTCGGCCACCCGGCGTGCGCCATCCGCCGCCAGCAGCACTGCCTTGCCATCCCGCGATTTGCCCAAGGTCGCGCCCGCCTTGCGCGCCTCCTCGATCGAATGATTGCGCGGCAGGCATATCACGTCGAGCGCCTCAGCCGCCATGCCTGCGGGCCAGGCAAAGGTGGTCACCTGCCCCGCCTTGACCTTCTCAAACCGCGCGCTGTCGACAAAGCGCTGCACCGCCCCCTTGGTCAGCCTGTTGGCGCGGCGCGCGCTCTGTTCCAGCTTGCCGTCCGGAGTGACAATCACAGCCACCCGCCCTTCGTGTCCGGCGAGGGTGTCCAGATCGGTGGCGGTAAATGTGACGGGGGTCAGATTGGTCATGGCAGGCTCCGGCTTGGTCAGGTTTGCCCAGAGGTAACGCGGCACCGCAACGCTGACCAGCACTTCCGACAGTTTTGGAGTTTTCCCCGGCCCTGCCTTGCGATAAGTTCACCCCACGCGCAGTTGCGTCCCGATAACAGAACACAAAACGGGGGACAGTTTGGTCAGATTTGACCGCTATATGTTGTCACAGCTTTTGTGGCTCTTTGGCTTCTTTGCCCTGGTGTTGGTGGCGGTGTTCTGGATCAACCGTGCCGTCCAGCTGTTCGACCGTTTGATCGGGGACGGGCAGACGGCGGTTGTGTTTCTCGAATTTTCTGCACTCGGACTGCCACGCCTGATCACAACCGTGCTGCCCATCGCGACTTTTTCGGCGGCGGTCTATGTCACCAATCGGCTGAACAACGAAAGCGAGCTGACGGTGATGATGTCGACCGGATCCTCGCCCTGGCGTCTGGCCCGCCCTGTGGCGGTGTTCGGCCTGATCTCGGCGCTGATGATGTCGGTGCTCAGCCACGTGCTGGTGCCTGCCGCCACGGCACAATTGGCCGAGCGCGAGGTCGAGATTTCGCGCAACGTCACCTCACGGCTGCTGACCGAGGGGACGTTTCTCAGCCCCACATCCGGTGTCACGTTTTACGCGCGCTCCATCGGCGAAGACGGCGTGCTGCGCGATGTCTTTCTTGCGGACCGGCGCATCGCCGCAGAGGGCGCGATCTATACCGCAGCCGAGGCTTATCTGGTGCGCAAGGACGACGTGACATCGCTGATCATGGTCGACGGACTGGCGCAGCGTCTGTCCACGGCGGATCAGCGGCTGTCGACAGCGAAGTTCGCTGACTTCTCCTTTGACATTACAACGCTGATGAAAACCGAAGGGCGGATTGCACCGTCGTTGCGGCACATGCGTACTGACGCGCTGATGACGGATTGGTCCGGCCTGGCTGCCACGCTCGGCACACCCAAAGGCGAGATCGCCGAAGAACTGCACAGCCGCTTTGCCCGCGCCGCGTTTTGCTTTGTCACGGCAATGATCGGATTTGCGACCCTGCTGGTTGGCGGATACTCCCGCTTCGGGGTCTGGCGCGAGGTGGTGATTGCGTTTCTGCTGCTCATCGCCCTTGACGGGATGCGCAGCGCTCTGTCTGGTCCTGTGCTGGCCGATGCGCGCTATTGGCCGATCATGTATACGCCCTCCTTGCTTGGGCTTGCACTTATCTCTGGCCTGCTTTGGTACGCGTCGGGCGGTGGTGCACGACTGCGACGCTGGCGGCGGGGGGCAGCATGATCCTGCACCTCTATTTCGCGCGGCGCTTTGCCTTTGCACTGCTTGCCATTGCCGCCGTGCTCACGGCGCTCGTCGTATTGGTGGATCTGATCGACCAGACCCGGAAGTTTGCCGACCTCGGCGTGGGGTTTGGCCAGCGCGTGGGCCTGACCTTGTTGAATGTGCCAGAGACGATCAACCAGATCCTGCCGCTCATCATGATCCTGGGCACCGTGGCCCTGTTCGTGTCGCTCGCACGATCCTCAGAACTGGTGGTGACCCGTGCCGCAGGCCGGTCCGCCATGCGCGCACTGGTTGGTCCCGTCATGGTGGCCCTTGTGCTCGGCATCCTCGCAACAACAACCTTGGGGCCCCTCGTGGCGGCCACCTCGAAACGCTATGCCACCTTGGCCGAGACGTACCGGTCCGGTGGCGTGTCCGCTGTCTCCATCTCGGAAGAGGGCCTGTGGCTGCGCCAGGGCGGCGAAGCCGGGCAGACGGTCATTCGCGCCGCCCGGTCCAACGCCGACGCATCGGTGCTCTATGATGTGACCTTTGTCGCCTATGCCGACGGCAGCGGCCCCATCCGCCGCATCGAGGCGGGAAGTGCTGCGCTTCAGGACGGTGAATGGTCCTTGCGCAACGCCAAGGTCTGGCCTCTGGCGACCGGCCTGAACCCCGAAGCCAATGCCGCGGAACATGACGTTCTGCTGATCCCCTCCGATCTGACCCTTGACGGCATTCGCGAACGTCTGGGCACCCCCGCCGGCGTATCGATCTGGGACATGCCTGCGTTCATCGCGCAGTTGGAACAGGCCGGATTTTCGGCGCGCAAGCACATCGTGTGGCTGCACTCCGAACTGGCACGCCCGGTTTTTCTGATGAGCATGGTTCTGGTTGCCGCGGCGTTCACAATGCGCCATACCAGATTTGGGGGAACCGGCACAGCGGTGCTGGCTGCAGTATTGCTGGGGTTCGGTTTGTATTTCATCCGTAGCTTTGCGCAGATCTTGGGAGAGAACGGGCAGATACCGGTCTTGCTGGCCGCGTGGGCGCCGCCTGTGGCCTCTATCCTTCTTGCTGTCGGTCTATTGTTGCGGGCCGAAGATGGATAAGCGCCTTCGCTTTCTGGCCACCGCCCTTGTTGTTGCGCTTTTTAGCCTGGGCGCGGTACTTCAAGCCCACGCCCAGGCGCAGCCGGATGCGCCTTTGGCGGCCCCGGCACCCGCCGTCCTGGTCGCAGATGCGATCGAAGTCACCCGCGACCGACGTCTTATCGCGCAGGGCAATGTCGAGGCATTTCAAGGCACCACACGGCTCAGCGCTCAGGCCATCGAATACAATCCCGACACCGGATCACTGACGATCACCGGACCCATCGTAATCGACGATGGGGCGGGCGTGGTCATTCTGGCCAGTCAGGCCGAGTTGAGCGAGGACTTGCAGAACGGACTGCTCAGCGGCGCGCGGCTTGTCCTGAATGATCAGTTGCAGCTTGCATCGGTACAGATGAACCGCGTGGGGGGGCGCTATACCCAACTCTACAAGACGGCCGTAACCTCTTGCAGAATCTGCGAAGAGGACAGTGGCCCCCCGCTCTGGCAGATCCGGGCCAAACGCGTGATCCACGACCGCGAAGCGCGACAGCTCTATTTCGACGGGGCGCAATTGCGGTTGCGCAACACACCCATCTTGTATCTGCCACGTCTTCGGCTGCCTGACCCGACGCTCGACCGGGCCAGCGGGTTTCTCGCCCCCGAGATCCGTTCGAACTCTCGGTTGGGAACCGGGTTGCGGGTGCCTTACTTCATCAAGATTGGCGACCACAAAGACCTGACGCTCACCCCCTATCTGACCGGTGACACCCGCACGTTGGAGTTCCGCTATCGACAGGCCTTCAAACGCGGTCGGATCATTATCCAGGGTGCCTATTCCGAAGACGACCTGCAGCCCGACGACACACGCGGATACCTATTTGCCGCCGGTGAATTCGCGCTTCGCCGCGATTTCGTCCTGGAATTCGATCTGCAGGCGGTGTCGGACGACGCCTACCTCAATGACTACGGTTTTTTTCGCAGAGACCGGCTCGACAGTACGATCCGGCTCAGCCGTGCGCGGCGCGACGAATTTATCCGCCTGTCTTACATCAACTTCAAATCCTTGCGCGATGACGAGGACGATGACGTCCTGCCATCGGATGTGATTGATGCGCTCTATGAACGGCGCTTTTACCCGAGCCTCATCGGCGGCGAGGTCCGCCTGTCCGCCGAAGCTCATGCCCATGACCGGGCGTCGGATGTCGACATCGACGCCAATGGTGATGGCATCGTTGACGGGCGCGATATCCTGCGCCTGAATGTCGAGGCCGAGTGGCTGCGCAGCTTCCAACTGGGTGGGGTTCAGGCGCAAACGACCCTTGGCCTGGCCGGGGACGTGATCCAGGTCAATGACGATTCCACCTTTGACGACGGCGACAGCGGCCTTGCCCCCAAGGTCGGGGTGGTCCTGCGCTATCCGCTGGCCAAGCAGGGCCGAAACGGCGTGCGGCAGTTCTTTGAACCGATCGCCCAACTGTCATGGGTCGGTGGCAACGGGTTGGACGTGCCCAACGAGGAAAGCACCCGCACGGAATTTGATCAGGGCAACCTGATCTCGCTCAGCCGTTTTCCCGCGCCGGACCGCCGTGAACGGGGGTGGGCGCTGGCCTACGGGGCAAACTGGGCGCGGCTGGACCCGGATGGGTGGTCAGCCCGCCTGACGGTGGCACAGATTATCCGCGAAGAGGATCAACCGGATTTCAGTGTGTCTTCGGGCCTGTCCGGCCCCAACTCCGATTTCTTGTTGGCGGGGCAGATCAAGGTGGACGGCGGTCTGGCCCTGACCGGCCGCACCCTGTTCAGCGACAGTTTTGACGTGTCCAAAGCCGAAGTCAGGGGCGACTGGAGCAATGACCGCCTTGATCTGGCAGGCAGCTACATCTGGATCACCGAGGATCCCGCCGTTGATCTGCCGTCGCCTGTGGGCGAGTTCACCTTCAATGGCGCCTTCAGGATTGACCGCTTCTGGACCGCCAGCACCAACTGGCGCTACGACCTCGACGAGGGACGCGCCGCCACGGCGGGGGCGGGCATCGCCTACAGCAACGAATGCATACGCGTCGGCCTGTCGGTCAATCGCAGCTTTGCGGACTCAACAACCCTTGAGCCCTCAACCAGTCTGGGTTTATCAGTGTCCTTGCGTGGATTTTCGGTCAACACCGGAGAGCGCGTCGAAACACGATCATGCGGAAAGCAGGCAAAATGAGCGGTAAGACATTCAAGCACACAGTGATGGCAGCGTGCGCCCTGGCGCTCTGCGGCCTTCAGGCTTCGGCACAAAACCTGTTCGCGCCTGTTGCACGGGTCGATCAGACCGTGATCACGGAATTTGAAGTGCAGCAACGCCAGAGGTTTCTGCGTGTACTGGGCGCAAGTGGCAGTGCCCGCGATCAGGTGATCGAAGAGTTGATCCGCGACCGCCTGCGCGAGGCTGAAACACGCCAGGCAGGCATCATCCTGACCCCCGAAGAACTTTCGGTCGGGCTCAGCGATTTCGCCGCCCGCGCGCAGCTCAGCACTGAAGAATTTATCGAGGGCCTTGCCAGTGAGGGGATCGCCGAAGAGACATTCCGCGATTTCGTCAACATCTCGCTGGTCTGGCGTGACTACATTCGCGCCCGATTTGGCAGCCGCGTGCAAGTCGACGAGCGCGAGGTCGAACGGGCCGTGCAGTCGTCGCGCGGTAATTCCGGGATCGAGGTGCTGGTGTCCGAAATCATCATACCGGCCCCGCCAAACCGGGCCGAAGCGGTGCTGGAACAGGCCGAATTGATCGCACAATCGGAAACCGAGGCTGAATTTGCCAGCTTTGCGCGCCGCTTTTCCGCCACCGCCTCGCGCGGGTCTGGTGGCCGCCTGCCCTGGACACCCATCAGCCAACTGCCCCCGATCCTGCGCCCGATCCTGCTGGCACTGGGTCCCGGGGACGTAACGGCCCCACTGCAAATTCCCAATGCGGTTGCGCTGTTCCAGCTGCGCGACATTCGCGAAACCGAAGCGCCGCAACGCACGTTCTCAAGCATTGAATATGCCGCCTATTACATCGATGGTGGGCGGTCCCCCGACGCGCTCGCACGGGCGCGCAGCATTGCGGGCAATGTCGACCGGTGCGATGATCTATATGGCATTGCGCAGGGTCAGCCTGAAAGCGTGCTCGACCGTGGCAGCCTGCCGCCGGACGAGATTCCCGATGACATCGCGATTGAACTGTCCAAGCTGGACCCCGGAGAGGTATCAACCGCGCTCACCCGCGCAAACGGCAACACACTGGTGTTCTTGATGCTTTGTGGCCGCACACCCACGCTGGAAGAAGATCAGGAAATTGACCGCGAGGCGATCGCCACGGGTTTGCGCAACCAGCGCCTGGGTGCATTTTCCGAAACCCTGCTGGCGGAATTGCGCGCTGAGGCTGACGTGCGCATCTTCGAATGACCGCAGCGCCCGTCGCCATCTGCTGTGGCGAACCTGCGGGCATCGGTCCCGAAATTGCGGCCAAGGCATGGACCGCGCTGCAGGGCGATGTGCCGATGGTCTGGATTGGTGATCCTCGGCATCTGCCTCATGGCACGACGTGGACCGAGGTGGCGCATTGCAGCGATGCCGTGGACGCCGATGCGCTGCCGGTACTGCGCCATGACTTTCCTGCCCCCGCTGTCGCTGGCACGCCGTCCCTTAAGAACGCCCAAGCGGTGATCGAGGTGATCGCGCGGGGCGTCGATCTGGTGTCCCACGGCGACGCGTCGGCCCTGTGCACCGCCCCAATCCACAAAAAGGTGCTGATGGACGGTGCCAGCTTTGCCTATCCCGGGCATACGGAGTATCTTCAGGCGCTGACCAAATCCCGGCGCGTCGTGATGATGCTCGCCTCGGATAGGCTTCGGGTGGTGCCCACCACAATCCACATTCCGCTCGCCGATGTCGCGCAGGCACTGACGCCCCAGCTTTTGCGCGACACCGTCCAGATCACGGCGCAGGGGTTGCGCGACCAGTTCCGCATTCCAAACCCACGGATCGCAGTTGCAGGCCTGAACCCCCACGCGGGCGAAGGTGGCGCAATGGGGCGGCAAGAGCAGGACTGGATCACTGGTCTGGTCGCTGAAGTGGCGCGGCATGGCATCGACGTCACCGGCCCCTGGCCTGCCGACACGCTGTTTCACGCAGCCGCCCGCAGCCGCTACGATGCGGCGATCTGTATGTACCACGATCAGGCCCTGATCCCGATCAAGACGCTGGATTTCGACCGGGGTGTGAATGTCACCCTTGGCCTCCCGATCATCCGCACCTCGCCTGATCACGGCACAGCGTTCGACATCGCGGGGCGCGACATCGCGAACCCCACCAGCATGATCGAAGCCGTCAAATTGGCCCATGACATGGCCCGCACCACATGAGCGCCATCGACGACCTGCCGCCCCTGCGCGAGGTGATCGCAACCCACGGGCTGAGCGCGCGCAAGGCACTGGGGCAGAACTTCCTCTTGGACCTGAACCTGACAGCCAAGATCGCGCGGCAGGCCGGTGATCTCAGCGGCTCGGACGTGTTGGAGATCGGTCCGGGACCAGGTGGTTTGACCCGCGGGCTTCTCTCCGAAGGTGCGCGCAAGGTGCTTGCCATCGAAAAGGACGCGCGCTGCCTGCCCGCACTTGGCGAGATCGCCGACCGTTATCCGGGGCAGCTGCAGATCATCGAAGGCGATGCGCTTGATGTCGATCCGCTGGCCCATCTGACACCGCCCATTCGTGTTGCTGCGAACCTGCCCTACAATGTCGGGACCGAGCTGCTGGTGCGCTGGCTGACGCCTCCGACCTGGCCGCCGTTCTGGCAATCGCTGACATTGATGTTCCAGCGCGAGGTGGCCGAGCGCATTGTGGCGCAGCCCGGCTCCAAAACCTACGGACGGCTCGCGGTACTGGCGCAATGGCGGGCCGACGCGCGCATTGTGATGTCGCTGCCGCCAGATGCCTTTACGCCACCCCCCAAGGTGTCCAGTGCTGTCGTGCACCTCACCGCCCTGCCCGCCCCGCGGTTCGAGGCCGACGCTGCCGTGCTCAGCCGCGTGGTGGCCGCCGCCTTCAACCAGCGCCGCAAGATGCTGCGCGCGGCACTCAAGGCCACAGCGCCCGATATCGAAGATCGGCTGCGCGCCGCAGGCATCCGCCCCACGGAGCGCGCCGAACAGATCCCGCTCGAAGCCTTTTGTGCGCTGGCACGCGAAGTGGCCAAGACCTGACACGAAAAAAGGGCGCACCATCGGCACGCCCCTGTCACAGAAATCTGCGATCTCTTACTCAGCGGCTTCCGGTGCTGTACCGTCTGCCTCCGGCTGGGGCGCGTCGGAATTTTCGCCGGATGTCTCGGCCTTCGGTTTGCGCGACCGGGTCCGCGGCTTCTTGGGCTTCGGCTGGCTCTCTGGCGTTTCAACCAGACCGCTCTCCTCACCCGCGTCAACCACGTCGGGTTGCGGTGTCTGCGCGGGATCAGCATTTGATTCCTGCTCTTGCCGGGCAGCGCGTTCGCGGTCACGTTCGGCTTGGCGCTCGCGGTTCTGGCGTTCCTGCTCTTCGCGGCGCGCTTCGATTTCGCGCTGCGCTTCGCTCAGCATACGCAGATAGTGTTCCGCGTGTTGCTGGAAATTCTCGGTCGCCACCCGGTCACCCGCCAGTTGCGCATCGCGTGCCAGCTGGTTGTACTTGTCGATGATCTGTTGCGGCGTGCCACGCACCTTGCCCTCGGGGCCTGAACTGTCAAACACGCGGTTGACAACGTTGCCGCCACCCCCGCCAGAATTGCGGTTGCGGTTGTTCTTGGACCGGGACCGTGATCTCGAAGACTTCATGGATGTGTACAGCTCTCTGGCATAACTCTCTGGGATCGCCCGTGCCGCATCATATTGGGTGCGTGTCACAGTCTCTTGGCGATCTTGTGGATGGGACGCTGGCACATGGCCAAGGCCGTCGCTTCAGCGTCTGACACAGGATTAAGCACGGACATGCCCCCACGACAAGGGCTAAAGGGGCATTTTCGGTACTTTTTGATGTGATTAAGCTGGATTCCGCGCGAGAACCACACGATCACGCCCATCAAGGTCGGGCAAAATCTCGATTGTGCCCCACCCCCGGCGTTCGAATATCGCACCAACATCTGCGCCCTGCTGCCATCCAATTTCGCACAGAACCCGGCCCTCGGCGGTCAGAAAACTACCTGCATTGTCCGCAATGTGCCGATACGCTGACAATCCGTCGCCCTCATCCGTCAGCGCCATACGCGGCTCGTGATCGCGTAATTCGGGCGACGCCTCTTCCATCTCGAAGGCCGACAAATATGGCGGGTTCGCGACAATCAGATCGAACCGCCCTTCAACCGGATCAAACCAGTCGCCCTGCTTGATCTGCGCGCGCGCCGCAACCTCGTGCAGGACCGCATTGGCCGAGGCTTGCAGGCAGGCCGCCTCTGACAGATCGACGCCGACGCCCTGGGCGTCCGAGCGTTCGGCCAGCAAGGTGACCAGCACGCATCCGGACCCGGTGCCCAAATCCAGCACGCGCTCAAACTCTGCGCTCAACGCAGCTTCGACCAGCGTTTCGGTTTCGGGGCGCGGGTCCAGTACATCGCCGCTGACCTTGAAGGCTCGCCCGTAAAACTCGCGTTCTCCGATCAAGTGGCTGACCGGGACGCGCACCGCCCGCAAGGCAATCAGGTGATCGTACCGATCCGCGATGTCGGGCGCGATATCTTCGGGGGCAATCAATGTCACACGCGCAGCATCCACTTGGGCCGCATGCGCAAGCAACACCCGGGCGTCCCGCGCGGGGTCCGGCACCCCGGCGGCCCGCAATCGCGCGGTGGCAGCCACCATGGCTTCGGCTGCAGTGGTCATGTGCCCATCTCGGCCATCATGCGCGCCTGTGCATCGGCCGTAAGCGCGTCGATCACCTCGTCCAGATCGCCCTGCATGACCTGATCCAGCTTGTAGAGCGTCAGGTTGATCCGATGATCCGTCATACGCCCCTGCGGAAAGTTGTAGGTGCGGATACGCTCGGACCGGTCGCCCGACCCGACCAGCGCCGCCCGGTCGGCGGAGCGTTCGCTGTCCACCCGGGACCGCTCCATATCATAAAGCCGCGCCCGCAGAACCTGCATCGCAATCTCGCGGTTGCGGTGCTGAGATTTTTCCGAACTTGTGACAACAATCCCCGTCGGAACATGCGTGATCCGCACGGCGCTGTCGGTCGTGTTCACGTGCTGCCCGCCCGCCCCGGACGACCGCATCGTATCGATGCGCAGATCCTGCGGGTTGACGTCGATATCGACGTCCTCTGCTTCGGGCAGCACCGCGACCGTCGCCGCCGACGTGTGAATACGCCCACCGCTTTCGGTTGTCGGAACCCGCTGCACCCGGTGCACACCGCTTTCATACTTCATCCGGGCAAAGACATTGTCGCCCTTAATGTGCGCCACCACCTCTTTGATGCCGCCCAATTCGGTCGCCTGTTCCTCGACAATATCTACCTTCCAGCCCCGCGCCTCGGCATAGCGCTGATACATGCGCAACAGATCACCTGCGAACAGCGCCGCCTCGTCACCGCCGGTGCCGGGCCGGATCTCGAGCATCGCGGGCCGCGCATCGGCGGCATCCTTTGGCAGCAGCGCCAGTTGCAGCGCCGCCTCCGCCTCGGGCAGCGCCGCCTTCAGCCGCGGCAGCTCCTCTTCCGCAAGTTCCGCCATATCGGGATCGGACAACAGCGCCTCTGCCTCTTCCATATCCGACAGGATTTGCTGGTATGCGGCAATTTGATCCACCACCGGTTTCAGGTCCGAATACTCCTTTGCCAGAGCCGCAATATCCGCCGATCCGTCGGCCATGGCAGCCTCAAGATATTGAAAGCGCTGGGTGATCTGCAAAAGGCGGTCCTGGGGGATCATAAATTGGGTTTGATCCATGCCGCCGCGTTGGTCAAGCGGGTTTGGCAGAGCTCGGACTTTGGCAAAACCAGGTGTCGTGCTATGTTGCGCCTTATGAAATACACGCTTCTGATCTCCCTTCTCGCGGCCAGCCCTGCGTTGGCGGATGTCACATCGCCCTCCGGCAAGACGGTCGAATGCTATTGTACCGACAAGGCCGGGGCGCGCATCGAAATCGGGCAGACCATCTGCCTGCAGGTCGATGGCCGCATGTTCATGGCGCAATGCCAGATGTCGCTGAACTCGCCCATGTGGCGAGAGGTTGAAGAGGGCTGCCTCAGCTCATCCCTCTTTGGCGACACGCAACAGCCGCTCCAGTCGTTCGCGGTTGACGCCCAGATCTGACTTTCCGAACCGCAAGCGCGCGTGCATCTTCAGTAAACCGCCACTGTATTCGATCGTCGTGTAATCCGGGAAACCGACCCATTTGCTCCGGGTGACATAGGTGATGCGCCCATCCGGGACA
Source organism: Pseudomonadota bacterium (assembly GCA_039179785.1). Classification (GTDB taxonomy): domain Bacteria; phylum Pseudomonadota; class Alphaproteobacteria; order Rhodobacterales; family Rhodobacteraceae; genus Tateyamaria. The sequence goes on from JBCDEK010000025.1 coordinate 23,420, forward strand.
GAACCTGCAATTGCGCGGGTGCGCGGCAGTGCCTGCATGGCGGCATCGACACGCGCCAAGGCTTCCCGATCCGTCTCGGTCACCCGGATCGCGCCACCCGTCATGTTCTGGCTGCTTGTATCCGCAATCGGGACATGCCAACGGTCGGGATCGCTTGGCGCAAGCCGCACGAAGGCGAACAGACCAGCCGCTAAAACACATGAAATTACAAAGAGATACATAACGTACTTCATCCCAATCTCTTTACCTTGCCAAACACATCAACGCCGGACGCATCCTCCGGTTCAGCGATAGGTCACCCCGGGCAAGATACACAACAGTTCATACAGGATGTTGGCCCCTGTCAGCGCCGTGTTGCCGGACGTATCGTAGGGTGGCGAAACTTCAACCAGATCGCAGCCAATGATGTTGAGGCCGCGCAAGGCCCGGATCAACTGCATCGCCTGCGGCGTTGTCAGCCCGCCAATCTCGGGCGTCCCGGTACCGGGGGCAAAGGCAGGATCAAGGCTATCGATGTCATAGGTTACGTAAGCGGGCCTGTCTCCGATATCGCGCCGGATTTCGGCCCCCAACTGGCTCAGGTCCCGCCCCCACAGCTCATGCGCCTGAAACTGCTGAAAGCCCCAGCCCTGCGCTTCGGTGAAGTCTTCGGCGGAATAGCCGGTGCCGCGCAGCCCCACTTGGTACACTTTTGATGGCTCAACCAGCCCTTCCTCATGGGCGCGGCGAAAGACGGTGCCGTGCGTTTCGGTCTCGCCGAACATCTCGTCATTCACATCCGCATGGGCGTCGACATGGACCAGGGCCACAGGCCCGTGCCGTTTCGCGATCGCACGCAGGATGGGCAAAGTGATGGAGTGGTCCCCCCCGATGGCCATCGGCACGGCATCATATGTGAGGATCGTCTCGTAACTCTCTGCAATGATGCGCAAACTGTCCGAGAGCGAAAATGTATTGATCGCCAGATCGCCGATGTCAGCGACATGCAGGCTGTCAAAGGGTGCCGCCCCGGTTTGCAGGTTGTAGGGCCGGATCATGGCGCTTTCCGCGCGCACCTGTTTGGGCCCGAATCGCGTGCCCGACCGCCATGACGTGCCAATGTCCATGGGCACCCCCAGCACGGCCACATCCAGTTTTTGCAACGCGTTCGACGACGGCAGACGCATAAACGTGTTGGGCCCCGAAAACCGGGCCAGGTCGTTGCCGCTCAACGGCTGGTTCTTAGGCGCCACCGCGCATCCTCCATCCCAGAAGTTGGCAAATTTCGGTCGCGACATGCGCACCCGCAATGGCCGTCGCCCCTGTGGTGTCAAAGGGCGGCGACACCTCAACCACATCCCCGCCCTGAATGTTGATACCCGCAAGCGCGCGCATCAGGGCCGCGGCCTGCGCCGAACTCAGCCCGCCCCAAACCGGCGTGCCTGTGCCGGGGGCAAAGGCCGGGTCCAGCCCGTCGATATCAAAGCTCAGGTAAACAGGGCGGTCCCCCACAATCTCGCGCGCCCGTGCGGCAGCGGCATCGGGGCCAATGCGATGAAATTCCGGCGCGTCGATGACATTGACCCCCAGCGTGTCCTCGTTGGTGGTGCGGATCCCGATCTGAACTGAAGTCGCCGGATCAACGATGCCGGACTTCACCGCCTTATAAAACATGGTGCCGTGGTCGACGCGGCCCATATCGTCATCCGCCCAAGTGTCGGTATGCGCATCAATCTGGATCAGCGACATAGGCCCGTGCAGTTCGGCATAGGCCCTGAGAATGGGAAACGAGATATAGTGATCTCCGCCCAGCACCACGCTTGCCGCACCTGCCTCAAGTATGCTGCGAATATGCGCAGTCAGGGTGTCTGGGAAGGCGGGAATGTTTGCATAGTCAAAGGCCATATCGCCATAATCGACGATCACCCGCTCGCTCAGGACATCAAAAGGCCAGCCATAGGGCGCATCCGGCGCTTGCAGACTTGACGCCTCGCGAATGGCCCGCGGCCCCAATCGTGTTCCCGGCCGATTGGTCACTGCCTGATCGAATGGCACGCCCGTGACGGCAATATCCGCGCCCGTCAAATCCTTGGTGTACCGCCGCCGCAAAAACGACGTCGCCCCGCCAAAGGTCAACTCGAATGACGGACCCCGCGGGTCATCGCGGGTGAACGCATGATCCATCTGCGTCTTTGCATCTTCAAGCGCCATGCTGATCCTTCATCTTGCCAGATAAACTCCGGGGTGAGGCGCGCACGCGCCGAGGGGCAGCGCCCCTTACCGCACCGGCTGTGCCGTCTCGACCAGACGGGCAAAGAATGACGCCCCAATCGGCGCAATCTCGTCGTTGAAATTGTATTTCGGGTGATGAACGCCCGCACCTTCGCCCTGCCCCAGCATCAGATACGCGCCGGGCCGCGCTTCAAGCATGTATGAAAAATCCTCGGCCCCCATGACCGGTTCCACATTGGGCTCAACACCCGCATCTCCGGCCACTTCGGCGGCCACCCGTGCTGCAAACTCTGCCTTGTCCGCATCATTCACGGTCGGAGGATAGCCAAACTCAAACTCCAGTTTCGCTTCACATCCATAGGCAGCCGCAGTTCCCGCCACGACCTCTTCCATCCGGCGCACGACCATGGCCTGCACATCCTTGGAAAACGTCCGCACCGTCCCGTTGATATACGCACTTTCAGGGATCACGTTGTCCGTCGTCCCGGTGTGAATCTGCGTCGTCGAAATCACCAGCTGTTCCAGCGGTCGGTGGTTCCGGCTCACAATCGTCTGCAACGCGGTGACCACGGCGCAAGCCGCCACAACCGGATCAATGGCGTCATAGGGGCGCGCCGCATGACCGCCCTTGCCGCTGACATGAATATGAAACGTATCTGCCGCCGCCATGATCGGCCCGCCGCGGGTGTGAAACCTGCCAAAATCCTTCCCCGGCGCGTTATGAATGGCATAGACCTCTGCGATGCCAAACCGGTCCATGATGCCCTCCTGCACCATGACCTCTCCCCCGCCGCCATCCTCTTCGGCGGGCTGAAAGATCAGCGCAACGCGGCCTGAAAAATTGCGCGTCTCGACCAGATACTTCGCCGCTCCCAGCAGCATCGCCGTATGCCCGTCATGGCCGCAGGCGTGCATCTTGCCCGGATGGGTCGAGGCGTAGTCGACCCCCGTCTCCTCCTCGATCGGCAGCGCATCGAAATCCGCGCGCAAGCCAATGGTCGGTCCATCGCCTTGCCCGTTGATGATCGCAACAACGCCAGTCTTGGCGATCTCGGTATGCACTTCATCGACGCCAATTTCTCCCAAGCGCTCCTGAATAAAGGCGGATGTCTTCGGGCAGTCAAAGGCCAGTTCCGGGATCGAATGCAGATGCTGCCGCCAGGCGGCCATGTCAGGCGCAAGATCGCCAATGCGGTTGATGATGGGCATGGGTTGCTCCGAACAAGGGGATGGGTCAGATGTCAGCAAACCTGAAACACGCGGGGGCTGCAATGGGCGACGCACTGATCCACGACGAAACAGCCGGAATTGAACGGCTCCTCGAAATCATGCGCCGCCTGCGCGATCCAGAAACCGGCTGCCCCTGGGACATCAAACAAACCTTCCAGACCATCGCGCCCTATACGATCGAAGAAGCCTACGAAGTGGCCGACGCCATCGAACGGCAAGACTGGGCCGAGCTCGAGGGCGAGTTGGGCGATCTGCTCCTGCAATCGGTATACCACACGGCGATTGGCGAAGAGGCCGGGCATTTCAGCTTTCAATCGGTCGTCACCAACATCTCAAACAAGATGGTGGACCGGCATCCGCATGTCTTTGGCGACGAATCCCGCGACAAGTCGGCAGATCAGCAAACCCGCGATTGGGAAGCGATCAAGGCGGCAGAACGCGCGGGCAAGGCGCAGAAAGGCGCGCTTGAGGGCGTGGCGATGAACCTGCCCGCGCTGCTGCGCGCCGTGAAATTGCAAAAACGCGCCGCCCGTGTCGGCTTTGACTGGCCGCAAACAGCACAGGTCCTCGACAAGCTGCAGGAAGAGGCCGCCGAATTGGTCGAAGCGCGCGACACCATGGGTCACGACGAGATGGTGGACGAGATGGGTGATCTTCTCTTTGTCGTGGCGAACCTCGCGCGCCATCTGGGCGTCGAACCGGAAGAGGCGCTGCGGCGCACAAATGCCAAATTCACGCGCCGGTTCGAGGCGGTGGAACAGGCGCTTGCGGATCGTGGCAAACACCCGCAAGACAGCACGCTTGAGGAAATGGATGCGCTTTGGAATGGCGTAAAGGCCGCCGAAAAGGCTAGGCCACGTTGATGTTTGACATCCACTCGATCTGCTTCAGGTCCGACGCATAACGTGCCGCCAGGTCTGCCCGGTCCAACTCGGAAAAGCCCGCAAAACGACCGCGTGTCTGGTCAGTGGCATATCGCAGCGCAATATCGTGGATGTCTGCACGTGACAGCTTAACCTCTGCCCTGTGCCGGGTTTGCAGATGCGCCAGCGCAGCGTCGCTCGGGCTTTGATTTGCCACCCGGTTCGGTTCGATCAGGCCTGATCCGTCAAGGCCCGGCGCAAGTCTGTGCAGCAGATGCAGGTTGGTGCCGCGCGCTGCGTAGGGCAGAACCGTCATCTGCTCCGGTTCAAGGATGTCGCACATCGCCGCCGCCAACTCGGGCCACCCCCTGTCGATGTTCAAGTATCGATCCCGCAACGCCGAGAACTCTGGCATCGGGTGGTCTTCGGCCCGCTTGCGAAATGCAGACACAAACAGGTCCTCATAGGGTCGCACCACCAGCAGGAGATGTCGTATGGGGCCGTCCCACGCCGCACGCAAAGCGGCGCACCGATTTTCGGCAAAGGGATAGAACTGCCCTTTCATGAAATGGAACATGCGCCCCAGTATGTTTTCTTCGGACAAAATCACGGGGCGACCCGTTTTGTAACTGCCCAATGCCCGCCTCGCCTTGCGCGCGGCCGCCGCGGGGTCAATCCGCCGACCTGCAGGCAGACGCAGCGCCAGCTGTCCCGTTGGAATGCCATCACGTCCGGGATAGGCAAGCGTCCACCCCTGCGCTTCAAGCACCAGACGATTTTCATGCAGACACCATTGGAACGACGTGCTTCCGGTGCGATGCGCGCCGGCATGGATATAAAGCGGCGGGTGCTCTGTCATCGCGCAACCACCGCACCCAAAAGCACACGCAAGGAATTGCGCACCATCGCTTGCGGCTTCTGGACAACCAAGGGCAAAGCCGCCACGTTGCGCGCAATTCCACCGGAGGCACCATGGCCGCGCGCAAAATCATCATCGACACCGATCCAGGCCAAGACGACGCCGTTGCGATCCTGCTGGCGCTGGCCAGCCCCGAAGACATCGAGGTGCTGGGAATCACCGCTGTCGCAGGCAATGTGCCGCTGGACCTGACGGCAAAAAATGCACGCATTATCTGCGAGTTGGCGGGCAAAACGAATGTACCCGTCTTTGCAGGATGTGACCGCCCGCTGGGGCGCGATCTGGTAACGGCCGAGCATGTGCATGGTAAAACCGGTCTTGATGGTCCGAACTTGTCCGACCCGACCATGCCGCTTCAGGGTAAACATGCGGTTGACTGGATCATCGAAACCCTGCGCACCCATGACGCAGGTACCGTGACCCTGTGTCCACTTGGCCCGCTGACCAACATCGCCACCGCCTTCGACCGTGCGCCCGACATCGTGGGCAAGGTGCAGCAGATCGTCCTGATGGGGGGCGCCTATTTCGAAGTGGGCAACATCACGCCCGCCGCAGAATTCAACATTTATGTCGACCCGCAAGCCGCTGATATTGTGTTCAAAAGCGGTGTCGATATCGTGGTCATGCCGCTTGACGTCACGCACAAGGCGCTTGTGACGAAACCCCGCAACGACGCCTTCCGCGCCATTGGCTCCCCCGTGGGAGTGGCCGTGGCCGAAATGACCGACTTCTTTGAACGTTTCGACAAGGAAAAATACGGCTCTGCAGGCGCACCGCTGCACGACCCGTGCGTCACCGCCTACCTGATCCGACCCGACCTCTTCACAGGGCGGCATATCAACGTGGAAATCGAAACGCAGTCTGAACTCACGATGGGCATGACGGTCGCCGACTGGTGGCGGGTTTCGGGCCGTCCCGCGAACGCCACATTCATGGGGGACGTTGACGCCGACGGCTTCTTTGCCCTGCTGACCGAACGTCTGGCGCGGCTGTGAGCGCCGCCCTTACCCTGGCTACGCCCGAGCATTTTGACCGGCTCAACGCGCTTGTCACCGCCTTCCACGCCGAAGAGGGCATCACCATGCCCGATGAGGCGCGCGCCGCTGGCATCCAGCCCCTGCTCGATGGAATCCCCCACGGCGCGGCTTATCTCATCGGCCCACCGCGTGCACCCATTGGCTACGTGGTGGTCACCTTCGGCTGGTCCATCGAATTCGGCGGCATGGACGGGTTCATAGACGAACTTTTCATCCGCCCCGGCGTCCGCGGGCGCGGCATAGCGACCGAGGTCCTCTTGGCCCTGCCCCGCGCTCTGGGAGATGCGGGCGTCAAAGCATTGCACCTCGAGGTCGCGGGTGAAAACGCCGTCGCGCAGCGCCTCTACAGCCGCGCGGGCTTCAAACTCCGCGATGGTTACCACCTGATGACCCGGATGCTCTAGCCATCGGCGCGCCGCCCTCCTATGTCCATGTCATGAGCCTGCACATTCCCTTCGACAACACTTACGCCACACTTCCAGAGGCGTTTTATACCCGTCTGAACCCCACCCCCGTGGCGAAAGCGGAAACGTTGGTTTGGAATGAAAAGCTGGCCGCCGAACTTGGCATCGAAGGCACCGATCCCACAGTGTTCGCAGGAACAACGGTGCCCGACGGCGCTGCCCCTCTCGCGCAGCTCTACGCGGGCCATCAGTTTGGCAACTACAACCCGCAGCTGGGCGACGGCCGCGCGATCCTGTTGGGCGAGGTGATCGACCAAAACGGCCGACGCCGCGACATTCAACTCAAAGGCTCGGGTCCCACGCCCTATTCCCGCATGGGTGACGGGCGCGCGTGGCTGGGCCCCGTGCTGCGCGAATATGTAGTGAGCGAGGCGATGCACGCGCTCGGCATTCCCACCACCCGGGCTCTGGCCGCGGTCGCCACCGGCGAGCCTGTCTACCGAGAACAAGGCGCCCTGCCCGGTGCGGTCCTCACCCGCATCGCGGCAAGCCACTTGCGCGTCGGCACATTCCAGATCTTTGCCCACCGCGGCCATATCGACGCATTGCGCACACTTACCGACTACGCCATTGCGCGCCACCACCCGGATGCGGATGGCCCCATGGGCCTGCTCCAAGCGGTCTGTGCCGCGCACTCCGAACTGGTGGCCGCCTGGATGTCCGTGGGCTTTATCCACGGCGTCATGAACACCGACAATTGCACCATCTCGGGCGAAACCATCGACTATGGCCCCTGCGCCTTCATGGATGCGTACCACGAGGGGCGCGTGTTCTCCTCCATCGACCAGATGGGCCGCTACGCCTATGGCAACCAACCCCGCATCGCCGTGTGGAACATGGCGCAACTGGCGACCGCACTGATCCAGTTGTTCGACGATAAGGAACAGGCTGTCGAAGAGGCCACAGCCATCGTGCACGCCATGCCCGCCCAGCTTCAGTCCGCGTGGCTGCGCCGCTTCGGAGCCAAGATTGGCTTGCCCGACGCCACACCTGACGACCAGCCTTTGATCGAGGACCTGCTGGCGCTGATGCAAACCGACGGCGCGGATTTCACCAACACCTTTGCCGCCCTGCCCACAGATCGTGCCCGCGATCAGTTCGCGGACCGCGACGCGTTCGACGCATGGACCACAAGCTGGCAGGCCCGCGCACCTGACACGGCGCTGATGGCCCGCACCAATCCGCAGATCATCCCCCGCAATCACCGGATCGAGGCGATGATCGACGCCGCCGTCGCCGGGGACATGGCCCCGTTTGACCAGCTGATGACAGCGCTTGCGACGCCCTTCGAGGCGACGGATGAGGCACTGCACCGGCCCCCAACCCAGGCGGAGATTGTGCCCGCCACGTTTTGCGGCACCTAGCGGCGGTTGATCAGCACCAACCCCACCGCCACCAGCCCCAGCGCCAGCCAGATCGTGGTCGAGATGTCTTCGCCCAGGACCACCCAACCCAGCACGACAGCAAAAACCGGCGAAAGAAAGCTGAAGGATGCCACCCCCGACGCTGGGTAAATCTTCATCAAAAAGAACCAGAACAGAAACCCAAAGCTGGCGATAAAGACGATCTGGTAAGCCAGCCCAATCACATGGATCACCTCAAGCGCGCGCAGCAGCGGACCAAAAGCAGGGGCAAGCAGCAAAAGCACAGGGGCCGAGATCAGCAATTGCCAGAACAATTGTTGCTCCGCCGGTATGCGCGACAACGGTGTCACACGCACACATAACGCAATGCCTGCCCAACACAGCGCAGCGCCCAAGGCAAACATATCGCCCAACAGGTTGCCTTGCGCGGCATCGCGATCTGCAAGCGCAAGCACAACGCCCCCCATGGCAAACCCAAGGCCCAAAAGCCGAATACCGTTCAGCCGCTCTCCGGGGATCAACAGATGCGCCGCCAGCGCCAGCCACACGGGCATCGAATAAAACAGGATCGAGGTGCGGGCGACACTGGTCAGGTCCAAGGCCAGAAACAGGCAGACAAACTCAACCGCAAAAAGCAACCCGGCAATGATCCCGCCCACGCGCCCCTCGACCGGCATGCGCAGCGAAATGCCCCGCGCCCACATCCACAGCCCCAAAAGCACAAGCGCCCCAAGCGACCGCAGCCCCGCCATGAACACCGGCTGAAATCCCCCGTTGGCCACCTTGATCACCACCTGATTGAACCCCAAGTTCAGCGAAAACAGCGTCAGCGCCACAGCACCGATCAGGTCGATATGCGACTTGCGGGTCATCGGCGCAGAACGGCCGGTTTGCGGGTCAATGTCAATTGGCGTCAAACATTCCCCGCCGTTTGGACCCCGATCTGTGCCAAGGTTGATCCCAATGATTCCAGGGGACAGGGAGACCGAACCATGAGCTTGATGAAAACACTGGCCAAAGTGGCCGTCGGTGTCGCGGTGGCCAAAGGGGCCAGCGCCATGATGAAACAACGCGGCGGTGCCGCAGGCGCGTCTGCGGGCGGTGGCCTGGGCGGGCTGCTCGGCGGTCTTGCGGGCAGTGGCGCGCAAGGTAGCGCGGGCCTGCAAGACATGCTCGGCGGTCTGATGGGCGGCGCTCAGGGGCGCGGTTCTGCGGGTGGCATGGGCGGTCTCGGCGGCCTGCTCGAAGGGCTCGGCGGCGCAGGTGGTCAGGGCCGCGGGTTGCAAGACATGCTCGGGGGCCTGGCCGGTGGCGCCGGCGCGGGCGGCCTGCTCGGCGCACTGACGGGCGCGATGGGCGGGCGGCCTGCCGACAACGGCGCTAGCTTCGGCCAGGTCCTCAACTCAAACTTCGATCAAACCCCCGAAGACCCGATCGAGCCCACCGCCGACCAAGAAGCCGCAGCCGCGCTGATGCTGCGCGCCATGATCCAGGCGGCCAAGTCAGATGGGCAACTGGACGCAGCTGAACAGGAAAAGCTGATGGGTCAACTGGGCGGTGACATAGACGCAGAAGAGGCCGCGTTCCTGAAGACCGAGATGCAGCGCGATGTCGATGCGCAGGCGCTCGCCCGCGCGGTGCCCAACGGGATGGGGCCACAGGTCTATGCCATGTCGGTGCTGGCCATCGACCTCGACAGCCAGGCCGAGGCGCAATACCTGCACAGTCTTGCGCAGGCGCTTGGTTTGGACGCCGCCACCGTCAACGACATCCACGCCCAGCTGGGTGTGCCATCGCTCTACCAGTAGGGTGCGCATTCACTGCGCACCATCCTCTGGCATCAACTGCGGTGCGCAATAAATGCGCACCCTACGCGCGTGGCCCTTTCGCCTTAGGCTTGCGCCGCCGCCGGTTCGACGGTTTCGCGGTCCCGGGTGCACCGGGCCGTCCGCCGCCGGGCTTCCCCCCCGGCCGGCCCCGTCCGCGTCCGCGCCCACCCGCAGGCTTGGCATTGGGGTCCGGCACAGGCTCCCAGGCGCGGCCCGACAGCACCGGAATGCTCAGCTTCATCACCTTCTGAATGTCCTTGAGGTGATCCATCTCCTCGGGCGCACAGAACGCGATGGCCGACCCATCCTTGCCCGCGCGTGCGGTGCGGCCAATGCGGTGCACATAGGCTTCGGGCACATTCGGCAGTTCGTAATTGTAGACGAACTTTACGTCCGGGATATCCAGCCCCCGCGCCGCCACATCCGTGGCCACCAGCACCCGTACTTCGCGCGCCTTGAACGCCGCCAGCGCCCGCTCGCGCTGCCCTTGCCGCTTGTCGCCATGAATGGCGGCCACGGCAAAGCCCTTGCGCTCCAGCGTCCGCGCCAGCCGGTCCGCACCATGTTTGGTGCGGGTAAAGACCAGCGCCCGGTTTTCACGGTGCTTGTCCAAGAGTTCAATCAGCAATTCCGACTTCTCGGCCTTGGCAATGAAGTGCACGCCTTGGGTCACCTTGTCCGCCGCCTTGCCGGGCGGGTTCACCTCCACTCGAATGGGGTCGTGCAAGTAGCTCTGCGCAATCTCGTTCATCTGCTTGGGCATTGTCGCAGAAAACAGCATGGTCTGCCGATCCTCGCCCATCAACTCGGAAATCTTCCGCAGCGCATGGACAAACCCCAGATCAAGCATCTGGTCGGCTTCGTCCAGCACAAGAAACCCGGTATGCTGCAGCTTGATCGCCTTGCGCTCCACCAGATCCAGCAAGCGCCCCGGCGTCGCCACCAGAATATCCGCCCCCTTGGACAAACGCTGAATCTGCGGATTGATGGACACGCCACCCACCACGATCTGCACACGCATGGCCGTCAGCGCCCGCAACATTTGCGCAATCTGCCCGGCCAACTCCCGCGTGGGCGCCAAAATCAGCCCACGCGCCGTCTTGGGGGCCGCCTTGCCCCCTTCCTCCATCAACCGCGCAATCAGCGGGATACCAAAGGCCGCCGTCTTGCCGGTGCCGGTTTGCGCCAAACCCATCACGTCGCGCCCGTTCAGCGCGTGGGGAATCGCTTGCGCCTGAATGGGGGTTGGATCAGTCAGACCCATCTCTGCCACGCGGCGCGCCAGCGCGTCGGGCAGGTTCATCATGTCAAAATCGCTCATGGCCCCCAGTGGACCCATCCCAGACCAGCGTCAACCGCAATTGCCCCCGGCCCCCCCTTTCGGTAAAGCCGTGCCCATGACGTCCAAACGCGCCACCATCACCGACCGCAGCGAAGCCAAGGGGCTGCGCATGACCCAGCCCCGCCGGATCATAGCGCAGGTGCTGGAAGAGTCTGACGACCACCCCGATGTCGAAGAGCTTTACAACCGCGCCAGCGCGATTGATTCGAGCATCTCTATCGCCACCGTCTATCGCACCGTGAAACTGTTCGAAGAGGCAGGGATCCTCGACAAACTGGAATTCGGCGACGGCCGCGCCAGATACGAGGATGCAGAGCGGGACCACCACGACCACCTGATCGACATGAACTCGGGCGAGGTGATCGAGTTTGTCGACGAAGAGATCGAAGCCCTGCAGGAAAAGATCGCCGAAAAGCTGGGCTATGAACTGCGCGGGCATCGGCTGGAACTTTATGGTGTGCCGCGCAAGCGTTGACCGACAGAAAGGGGCCACATGGCCGACCGTGACCGCCCGCTGCTCGCCGTCCTGATTGACGCCGACAACGTGCCCGCAAAATTCGCCGACGCCGTCCTGCGCGAAGTGACCTCCATTGGCGAACCCGCCCTGCGCCGCGTCTATGGCGACTGGTCCTCGGGCCGTCTCAAGGCGTGGTCGGATCGCATCCTCGAACTGGGGCTTGTGGCGCATCAGGACACGTCCAATACCACCGGCAAGAACGCCAGCGACATCGGCCTCGTGATCGACGCGATGGACATCCTGCACGGGGGCCGCTTCGACGGCTTTGTCATCGTCTCCTCCGACAGCGATTTCACCGCGCTGGCCAACCGCCTGCGCGAGGACGGCCTCACCGTCATCGGCATCGGCGAGGCCAAGGCCCCCGAAGCACTCCGCAATGTCTGCAACCGCTTCATCCTGATCGAAAACCTCGTCGGCGACCCCGAGCCATCCAAGGGCCGGGCCAAGGCGAGCGACGCGCTGTCCCTGATCGAAGGAGCCATGGACAAGATCGACCAAGACGACGACTGGTACGCGCTGGGCCAGATCGGCCAGGCGATCCAGAACGCCCACCCCGACTTCGACACCCGCACCTACGGACACAAGAAACTGTCCGCGCTGGTCGAAGCACTCAAAGGGGTCGAGACCCGCAAACAGGGCAATCAATTGATGATGCGCCTCAAGCGGGCGGGCTGATCCCATGGACAACCTGCGCGGTGCGGGCCTCATGGTCATGGCGATGCTGTGCTTCGCCATCGAAGACATGTTCATCAAACTGCTGGGCGGCGCGATCCCTGTGGGGCAACTGATCGCGCTTCTCGGCGCTGGCGGGGCGCTGATCATGGCCGGGGCCTGCCTGTGGCAACGCCAACCGATGGTCAGCCGCGACCTGCTGCTCACTGCCGTCGTGGTCCGCAACGCGGGCGAATTGATCGGCACGCTGGGCTTCGTCACAGCCCTCGTCCTTGTACCGCTCGCCACCGCCTCCGCCATCCTCCAGACAACGCCCCTCATGGTCACACTCGGCGCGGCGCTCTTTCTCGGCGAAGCCGTCGGCTGGCGGCGCTGGGTTGCCATCTGCATCGGGCTGTTCGGTGTCCTGCTGATCGTGCGCCCCGGCCTCGAAGGGTTCGACTGGAACGTGCTCTTTGCCGTCCAGGGGATGCTCGGCCTGTCCATCCGCGACCTTGCCACGCGCCGCGTGCCTGCCCGCCTCTCGGCCTTACAACTCAGCTTTGCAGCCTTCGCCCTGCTGGTGCCCACGGGCACTGCGGTGATGATTGTCACCGGTACCGAATACGTCCCGCCCAGCCCACGCGAATGGGGTATCCTCGCCATCGCCGCGCTTATTGGCGCCTTTTCCTACCGCTTCATCGTCATGGCCATGCGCCTGGGCGAGGTCAGCTTTGTCACCCCCTTCCGCTACACCCGCATGATCTTTGCCCTGATCATCGGCCTGATCATCTTTGCCGAAATTCCCGACACGCTCACATTGGTTGGCGTGACCATCATCATCGCCTCCGGCCTCTATACCCTCTGGCGCGAACACATCAGGAAAACGCCCGCTGCGGCGTAAAGACCCTTGTTGTTAGCGCCAACATCGCGCTAGACGCTGCGTAACTTCTCACTACAGGAGCCTCCCATGAGCACCATCATCGACATCCACGCCCGCGAAATCCTCGACAGCCGGGGCAACCCCACGGTCGAGGTCGACGTGACCCTCGAAGACGGCACCATGGGCCGCGCCGCCGTGCCCTCGGGGGCGTCCACCGGGGCCTACGAGGCCGTGGAAAAGCGGGACGGCGACAAGGCGCGTTACAAGGGCAAGGGCGTGCTTGAGGCCGTCACCGCCGTGAACGGAGAGATTGCCGAAGCGCTCGTCGGCATCGACGCCACCGAACAGGTGGAACTCGACCAGGCCATGATCGAACTCGACGGCACAGACAACAAAGGCCGTCTGGGGGCCAACGCCATCCTCGGCGTGTCGCTCGCCGCCGCCAAGGCCGCCGCCGACTGGACCCAGCAGCCGCTCTACCGCTATGTGGGCGGCACCTCGGCGCGCCTCCTGCCCGTCCCGATGATGAATATTATCAACGGTGGCGAGCATGCGGACAACCCCATCGACATCCAGGAATTCATGATCATGCCGGTGGCTGCGGACAACATCCGCGAGGCCGTGCGCATGGGCTCCGAAGTGTTCCACACACTCAAAAAAGAACTCAGCGACGCAGGCCTCAGCACCGGCATCGGCGACGAAGGCGGCTTTGCCCCCAACATCTCGTCCACCCGCGACGCACTCGATTTCATCCTGAAGTCCGTGGAAAAAGCAGGCTACCAACCGGGCGACGATATCCACCTCGCTCTCGACTGCGCAGCAACGGAATACTTCAAGGACGGAAAATATGTCCTTGCAGGTGAAGGCAAAACACTATCCTCCGAGGAAAACGCCGCCTATCTGCAAGCACTCGTCAATGACTATCCCATCATCTCGATCGAGGATGGCATGGGCGAAGACGACTGGGACGGCTGGAAGGCCCTGACCGACGCCATTGGCGACAAGGTCCAGCTTGTGGGTGACGATCTGTTCGTGACCAATCCGGTGCGTCTGGCAGAAGGGATCGAACGCGGTTGCGCCAACTCGATGCTCGTAAAAGTCAATCAAATCGGCAGCTTGACAGAAACACTTCAAGCGGTCGATATGGCCCACCGCGCCCGCTACACCAACGTCATGTCCCACCGCTCGGGCGAGACGGAGGATGCAACCATCGCCGATCTCGCCGTTGCCACCAACTGCGGCCAAATCAAAACCGGCTCGCTGGCGCGCTCCGACCGGCTGGCAAAATACAACCAGCTGATCCGCATCGAAGAGATGCTGGGCGAAACCGCCGAATACGCAGGCACATCCATCCTGAAGTGATCGACGCTTTCATCAAAGCCGTGGGCGATACTGTCGCCCACGTCACCGCCTCGACCAACCTGCCCTCTATCCTGCAAAACGGCCTGCTGCCCGCCCAGACCCTCGCAAAAAGTGCAGGTCTGGCGCGGAACCATATCGCTTTGCGAGACCATCGCATGACGGTTGGCCCAGCGACCCTCAACCACCAGAAACCCATTCTGCATGGCCTCAACGCCGCCACCCGCGTGCTGGACGGATACACACCCCAAAGCTGGGCGG
>JBCDEK010000024.1:0-38403 GCA_039179785.1 Pseudomonadota bacterium
CATGTTCATTTTCACGCGCTCTTCGCTGTCTTTGGGCAGGAGCGGGTTATAGGTGCCCAGCTTTTCGATATAGCGGCCGTCGCGGGGCATGCGGCTGTCGGCTGCCACGATGCGGTAGAAGGGACGTTTTTTCGAGCCGCCGCGGGCGAGACGAATTTTCATAGCCATTGTGTATTTCCTTTTGGTTTCAGTTGGATGGTGGGCAGATTGCCTGCCTTACGTTTGGTGTTGTTGGTGGTGCTGAATGACTTCAGCGATGATGAAGTTCAGGAACTTCTTGGCAAATTCCGGGTCTAGGTCGGCCCGGTTTGCCAAATCTTCGAGCCTTGCGATCTGTGCGGCTTCGCGCGTCGGATCGGAGGGCGGAAGGTCGTGTGTGGCCTTGAGTTTCCCCACGGCCTGGGTGTGTTTGAACCGCTCGCCCAGGGTGTAGACGAGGATCGCATCGAGCCGGTCGATGCTGGCGCGGTGGTCGGCCAGCACATCGGCGGCGCGGGTCACGGCGTCGGTCATGGGCGGTCTCCCAGTGGTGAAAATGGGCGTACACAAACCGTGCACAATGTGTGCACAGAGTGTGCACCGAAGCGGTGCACATCCGGGTTTTGCGTGAAATCAGTCAAGCGCCCATCCTTTCGGTTTGAACATCGGATCGGCGTAGTGGCCGATCTCCATCTCGATCCCGTGCGCCAGTTGCGTGCCGTCGAGGGCCGCGGGGGACGGGTGGCGGTAGACGGCGTCGGAGCCGTCGATGGTTTGCGCCTCTTTGTCCTTGGTCGCGCCAAGGCGCTCGGCCAGCCGGATGCTGTCGAGGTTCATTGGATCGAGATAGCTGACCGCGCCGTCCCATCCGTTTGCGTAATAGTGCGCGCGCACGGCGTGGGTCGCTTCGAGCGCGTAGCCCTTGCCTGCCTTATCCGGCCAGATGATCCAGGCAATTTCCCGTTCGGGCCAGCCCGCGGGCTGCCAGCCGCCCGCCATCCCGTAGGTTTCGTCGCTGTTCTTGTCGTGGATCATCCACATGCCAAAGCCGCGAATGTCCCAATGCCCGATCTCGGCGGCATAGAGCATCCACGCCTCATACGGGTTCAGAGGGCCGCCCATGAAGCGGGAGCGATAGGAGGCGAAGGTGGCCTTGAAGTCCGGGTAGTCCTCGGGCTGGGGGCCGCGCAGAACCAGCCGCTTGGTTTCGATGACGGGGATTGACGCGTGAGACATCACATCACCTCCCGTACATAGCGATAGACGAGAGCTGTCCCCGTGTCGTCCGAGATTTCGCCATCGGGCAGGCCGCCGAGGCGTTGCGCCAGTTTGATCGAGCGGGTGTTGGCAGGGTGGATATAGCTGACCAATGTGGACCAGCCGAGTGTGTCGAGGGCGTGTCTGAGCGCGGCCTGTGCGGCCTCGTATGCGAGGCCCATACCTTCGGTTTTTTCGGTCAGCATGAAGCCGAGTTCTGGCTCCTGATCGCCCGGCTCGAACCCGAGCACGACGAAGCCCGCGATGTCCCCTGCGTGTCCGATGGTCCAGAGGCCGTGGCCGTGCAGGAGCCAGGTGGAGGTCATCTGGGAGAAGTCGAGCCACGCATCTTCGCGGGTCATTGGGCCGCCGAGGTGCTTGCCACGTTCCGTGCAGGCGATCTGGGCGTAGGTGTCGAAATCGGTCACGCGGGGTGCGCGCAGGATCAGGCGGTCGGTTGCGAGTGTCGGCAGGTGGCCTTGCAGGGCAATCGCAAAGAGGGAGGCCGCGCCCGCGCGGGGTGTTTCACAGGGGAAGGTCATGCGCGTGGCCTTTTCCACAAGGACGCGCTGGCGCGCGACGTCATATTGGCGGCGGCAGAACCGTGAGCCCGTTTGATCGGGTGTGCGGCGCGTTGCAGATCGGCCCTTCGGGGAGGATTTTTTTGAACCAGAGAAGGGGTCATGTCGCAGGCCTCGGATGGCGGTAGACATAGGCTTTGCCGGGGACGTCTGCGGTGTCGTCGCGGACCGCACCCAGGCGTTCGGCCAGTGCGATGGACCGGGTGTTGGGCGTGGCGATGTAGCTGACGATGGTGTCCCATTTCAGCGTGGTCCACGTGTAGTCGATAACCGCCTTTGCCGCCTCGTATGCGATGCCTTGGCCCTCAAGTGCGGGATCGAAGATGACCCAGCCGACTTCCTGCTCGGGCCAGGTTTTCGGGTTCCAGTGGCCGACGATGCCCAGTGGTGTGTCGTCATCATGCCGGGTCACCACGAACATGCCGTAGCCGCGCATGACCCAGTGGCCGATTTCGGTGCAGAAGAATTCCCACCCGCGGCGGTCGTCCTTGGGCCCACCCACATATTGCGCGCGGTCGGTTTTGTAGAAGTTGATGAAGGTGGGCGCGTCGGAGGGTTGCGGGGCACGCAAGGTCAGCCGTTCGGTTGTGAGCGTTGGAGTGCCGGTGAGGGTGATCATGCGGCCCTCCGGTGACGGTAGACCGCCGTTTCCTCGGGTGTTTCGCCTTCGGGTAGGGGCGCGTCCGGGTCGCGCGTGGCACCAAGTTTGGTGGCGAGCGCTTCGGAGCGGGTGTTTCCGGGCGTGATGTAGCTGACAACACTGTCTGCGTCAGTGTTGGTCCAGTACCAGTCGAGCGCGGCGCTTGCCGCTTCGGTGGCATAGCCTTTGCCCTCGGCATTTGCCGTGAGGGTCCAGCCGAGTTCCGGCTCGGGGAAGCGGATCGGGTGGGTGATGCCCACGTCGCCCATGAAAGTGCCTGTTTCACGGTCGGTGATCATCCACGCGCCAAAGCGATCGAGCGGCCAGCTGGCGAGGTTCATGGCGAACAGCCGCCAGGAGGCGGCGCGGTCAAAGGGACCACCCATGAACTTCGCACGGTCCGACGCGAGCATGTCCGCAAACGCGTCAAAATCGTCGCGCCGAGCGCCGCGCAGGATCAGCCGGTCTGTGGTGATTGTAGGGATCATAGGCCGAGCGCGTCCACTGTGGCACCTTCCAGCACAGGGCGGGTGAAGGTGCGGTCGAAGCTGAGGATGCAGCCTGTGTCTTGCGCGTGTTGGTAGGCGCGTTGGCATTCGCCATCTTGCGCCATTTCGGTGCGGTAGGCTTCGTAGGCGGCAAGCGATGGGAACGAGAACATCGCCCATGCTTTGTTGTTGGCCCCTTCGTGCGGCAGGAAATAGCCGTGATGGGTGCCGCCCATGCGGGTCACGAGGTGAATCCACGCGCGTGCGTAGACCTCGAACGCATCGACCTTTGCGGGGTCGATCACATATGTGATCAGGGCGGTTATCATTTCTTCTTGCCGAACCCCGAGAGGCCGGGGGGCAGGGGCATGCCGCCGCCCAAGCCCGGTAGACCGCCGGGCATCTTGCCGCCAAGTTGTTTGGCAGCCGCTTCCAATTGGGCCTTATCCATGCCGGCCATGTCGGGCATGCCACCACCTTTGCCCATCATGGCCTTCATCGCCTGTTTCATCATGCCGCCTTTGCCCTTGCCGAGCTTTTTCATCATGTCCGACATCTGGCGGTGCATTTTGAGCAGTTTGTTGAGGTCACTGACCTGCATGCCCGAGCCTGCGGCGATCCGTTTCTTACGGCTGGCTTGCAGGATTTGCGGGGCGGCGCGCTCTTTCTTGGTCATGGACTGGATCATGGCGATCTGCTGCTTGAGGATCTTGTCGTCAAAGCCCGCGTCCGCGACCTGCTTCGACAGTTTCCCCATGCCGGGCATCATGCCCATCATGCCTTCCATCCCGCCCATCTTGATCATCTGTTCAAGCTGCATCTTGAGGTCGTTCATGTTGAACTGACCTTTGGCCATGCGCTTCATCATCTTTTCGGCCTGTTCGGCCTCGATGGTTTCCTGCGCCTTTTCGACAAGGCTGACGATGTCGCCCATGCCGAGGATGCGGCCCGCGATGCGGTCCGGCTCGAAGGTTTCGAGCGCGTCCATCTTTTCGCCCAAGCCTACGAACTTGATCGGCTTGCCGGTGACCGCGCGCATGGACAGGGCGGCACCACCGCGGCCGTCGCCGTCCATCCGGGTGAGAACCACGCCAGAGATGCCGATGCGGTCATCGAAATTCTGGGCGGTGTTCACGGCGTCCTGACCGGTCAGGCCGTCGACCACGAGGATCGTTTCACGCGGGTTGGCGACGTCGCGGACCTGTTCGACCTGCGTCATCAACTCTTCGTCGATGGACAGGCGGCCTGCGGTGTCGAGCATGTAGACGTCATAGCCGCCCATATTGGCTTGGGTCTTGGCGCGTTTGGCGATGGCGACGGGGTCTTCGCCCTTCACGATGGGCAGGGTGTCGACGCCGATTTGAGTGCCGAGGATGGCAAGCTGTTCCATGGCCGCGGGGCGGTTCACGTCTAGGGACGCCATGAGCACGCGTTTGCCGTCGCGTTCGGTGAGGCGCTTGGCGAGTTTGGCCGTTGTCGTCGTTTTACCGCCGCCTTGCAGGCCGACCATCAGGATGGGCGCGGGGGGGCTGTCGATTTTGAGCGCGCCGGGTTCGCCTTCGCCGGTCAGGGTCGCGACCAAAGCGTCGTGCACGATCTTGACGACCTGCTGGCCGGGGGTGACGGATTTGGTGACGGCCTGGCCGGTGGCTTCGTCCTGCACCCGTTTGATGAAGTCGCGGGCGACGGGCAGCGATACGTCCGCTTCGAGCAGCGCCACGCGGACCTCGCGCAGGGCTGTTTTGACATCGTCTTCGCTCAGCGCGCCTTGCTTGGTCAGCCGGTCGAAGACACCGGAGAGGCGTTCGGAGAGATTTTCAAACATGGGCCATGCTCCTGTGCGACCGTTGACGTTTCACCCGAGATAAGTCCGGGCGGCGGGTGACCCAAGGTGATCCAAACGAAAAGCACCTCCATGGGCACTTTACAAAGCAGATGCGCCCCCGTGGGCGCAACGCGCTGACGGAGGGCGATCCCGGGATATCCCAAGGGACCGGAAGTTTACGGACTTCCGGGTGTTGTGGGGCGGATAAGTGAGGGGCGGGTGCGAGTCAAGGGGTGTGGCAGGGTGATGCCAAAGCACCGGGGCAGACCATTTTAAGGGATGGACCAAGATAGTCGGTCCCGGTGCCGATGCTCAGGGTGTTGGTGGTGCCACGCGCTTGGTTGCGTGTACGGTCCCGGTCAGTTCGCGATATCGTACCACGCCTTGTGCCAGCGCCCGCGTTTCAGATCCCGTGGCGAAATGAAGATGCCCATCGGGGCCACGTCATGAAAGTCCCAGCCAACCAGATCGGAGCTTGAGAGGCGCAGCAGGGACACCGGGTTTTTGGGGGCGGTGTACCAAAATTCGGGCGAGACGGGGCCGCTCATGGTCGAGCCTTGCCATTCGGCTTCGGCGGCCCAGCGGTCTTCGAACAGGGCACGAGTCTCTGCGCTCAGGCGGTTCGGATTGTCCTGGTAGATGTCAAGCGCGCGCATGTTCGCCAGAAAATGAGAGGCGTCGGGGCCTCTTGCAACCTCGGCAAGGCGCGGGTCGGTCAGATCGATGTCCCTGTATGCGTCCCAAAGAGCGTCGCGTTCGGTGAGACGTTCAAAGATGCCGGGCGGGTTGTCTTGCGCGGCCGAGACTGTGACGGCCCATTTGCGGGGCCGGAAGGCACTTTCTGGTTGGCCATCCGCACGCAGCGCTGCGCGGGTATCCGATGATGCAAAGAACTCAGTGCACGCGTTGTCCGGATACGGTCGTGGCGCCCCTTTCTGCGTGATGTGCAGAACCGTTGCGCCGCCAAGGTCCCGGGGCGCGAGGAAGAACAGAAGCCATCCGGTTTTTGGACCAAGGCCGCCCCAGATGGTGTCGGGCAGATCAGACAGGGCGATCTGGGCCAGAAACATGGCTGCTTTGCCATCGGTTTCGGGCCAGGCCATGTCTTCCGGCATTTCGGGCAAGCCGCCGACCCAGCTGGACGCGGTGTCGGTTTGACCAACCTGGATATCAAGGCGGCTCCATCCGGCGTGATGGGGCTGGGCCTTTGCTTCGAACTGTGCGGCCTCCTCATTCACCTCGATGATCTGTTGCAAGGTGTCCATCGCTTGGGTCGCATGCGCGCTTTGTGCCCGCTTTTCCTGCGCGCGGGCCTGCCGTCTTTTAAAGTAGCGCGACAATGGATGGTCCGGGCGCGGAAAGGTGAGCCCAGCCAGGATCAACAAAACCACGCCCCACGCGGCGAGTTCGAGGTTCATCGGATCGCCCTTGACCCCGACGGCAAGCATCAAGGTGGCTGCGATCAGGGCGGGCGGGCTCAGAAACGAGAGCGGGAGTAGGATCAGTCGCATATGATGGTGATGCCGCAGAAAAGCGGCATTTTGTGGCCCACAGCGGACCAATTGTAAGGATCATGCCAAGCGCCTGGGGCGGGCCACGTGTGATGATCCACAGGCACTTGTCCCAAGCGGTGTCGTGGTTGATTGGCTCGTCCTGTATGTTCAGGAAGTCGGGCCTCTTTCCTACTCCTGTATGCTTTGCAGATAGGCCATCAGGTCCACAATCGGTTTGCTGGTCAGGATCGGCTGGCCCGTCTCGGCCTTGAGCGCGGTATCCTCGCCTTCGAAATACCAGCCATAGACCGGCATGGGTGAGCCATGGCTGACCAGCGGGTCGCGCCCGTCGATGCGGGACACCACGCGCGCAATCGGAAAGGTGCCGTCGTTGTCTGCGGCCAGCGTGCGCAAGCTGGGCGGCTGGATGAGCAAGGCAGGGCGCATCGGCCCCAATCCGTCCGCGTCGGTGCCATGGCAGGTGGCGCAGTGGCGCTGGTAGAGGGTGGCGCCGGTGTCGATGTCTTGCCCTGTGGCGGTCAGCGGAACGGTGCATGCCAGCAGGCAGGTGGCGATGACGTGTTTCATGGTGCGTCTCCTGTCTGTTACGCAGGCCATGATACAGGGGCAGAACAGGCCCCTGCCGTGATCCTGATCAATTCGGGACATATTTTTAACGGGAAAAGGACAGTGCATCATGTCGCCGCTTTTTGTACCGCAGGCTTACAACAACGCCTGGTCCAACCACCGTCTGCATCGGGCCTGCGCGGGGTTGAGCGGCGCAGAGTTGTACGCGTCGCGGCCTTCTTTCTTCGGGTCGATCATCGCGACGCTGAACCATATTCTGATCGTGGACTGGTTCTATGTGTCTGCCCTCGAAGGGACCTGTATGGGACCGGCGGCCTTTGTCGATGAGGTGCCGCATTCGGACATGGCGGGGCTGCGGGCGGCCCAGCGGGATGTGGATCGCCGTCTGATCGCAGTGACGGAAGATGCCACATTGTCCGATCCGGCGCGCGTGGTGCGGATGCCACGCGATAGCGGTGTGCAGCAGGAACGGTTCGACAGGACGTTCCTGCACCTGATCCAGCATCAGATCCACCACCGCGGGCAGGTGCACGGGCTGCTCAGCCTGACGGATGTGCGGCCGCCGCAGCTGGATGAATTCTATATGGCGTGGGAGGCGGATGCAGAGCGGCGGGCGCCCGACCTTGCAGATATGGGCGTGACGGATGCCGATATCTGGGCTGGGCGCTAGGCGGCCCGCCGGTAGGTTCTGAGCCAATCGTTGATCGCCTCTGCCGAACGCCGCGGCCCGTTGCCTGACAGAAAAGCCTCGACCAGCGGATAGGGGGGCGTGGTGTCATGGAAGGTCAGGACCGGGCGGGCGGTGTCCGAGAAATCCTCGACCTCGGCACGGCGGATCGTTCCCAGCGGATGCACCGCAGTGCGATATCTGAACAGAGTGCGCCGCTGCAGTGTGACAGTGGCAGCCCGCGCGTCAAAGATCACCTGATCGCGCTTGATGGCCAGTGCAAAGATGCCAAGCGGGACTCCTGCACCCAGAAGGACGGTCAGCAGGCCCGCGGTTTCACCGGCGGCCAACAGGGCCAGGCCCGCCGCGGCGCAGGCGATGATGCAGGCAATCAACCCACCGCCCAGGACCCAGGGAGCATGGGCCAGGATCAGCTGTTCGGGCAGGTTACGCACAACGGTCATGTCAACAGGCTAACGGGCGCAACCCAGACCGCGCAACACATGAAAACCCCCGCCGACAGGGTCGGCAGGGGCGGGTAGTGTGACAGGGAGGGGAGGTGTCAGGCGGCCAGTTTCTCGATATCGGCCTTGGCGTTTGCCACGGCCTCTTCGCCATGGGCCATGACGCGGTCGGCTGCGATGATTTCAACGTCGTGGATGCCGATAAAGCCCATGATGTGCTTGAGGTATCCGGTCGCAAAGTCGATCTCTGACCCCACGGGCGTACCGCCGGTGGCCACTGCGATGACGGCGCGCTTGCCCTGCAGCAGGCCGACGGGGCCGGTTTCGCTGTATTTGAAGGTCACGCCTGCGCGGGCGATCAGGTCAACCCAGGCCTTGAGGGCCGAGGGAATGCCGAAATTGTAAACGGGTGCACCGATCACGATGGTGTCGGCGGCCTTCAACTCTTCCACCAGGCTGTCGGACAGGGCCAGCGTGTCGCGCTGGGCGGCATCACGGTCGTCGGCAGGGGTGAAGTTGGCGTTGACCCAGGTTTCGTTGATCTGGGGCAGCGCTTCGGTCAGGTCGCGGCGGATCACGTCGCCGCCCAGTTTGGCGACGATGTCGGAACTCAGGTCACGTGTAACGGAACCTTGGGTGCGGGCTGAGCTGTCGATATGCAGAATGGTCATTGTCGGGTCCTCGGGATGGGATATGAATGTCGTCGTGTGTTGACAGAATTGGCTATTGCAAATTTGAACGCAATTCCTGAAAATCAACAGCATCTGTGGAAATTTGCACAAAGATTAAGTTGGCGATGGACAATTGGGACGAGATCAAGACCGCCTATCAGGTGGCGCGGATGGGGACGGTCAGCGGGGCGGCAGACGTGCTGGGCGTGCACCACGCCACGGTCATCCGCCATATCGACGCGCTTGAGGGCAGCCTCGGCGTCAAGCTGTTCCAGCGCCATGCGCGTGGCTACACGCCGACCGAAGCGGGCGATGACCTGTTCCGCGTCGCACAGGCCACCGATGACCAGTTCAGCCAGTTGGTGGGGCGGATCAAGGGGCGCGGCACCGAAGTGTCGGGCGAGTTGGTTGTGACATCGCTGGTCAACATGGCCCCGCGTATGGCCCCGGTCCTGACCGAATTTCAGCAAAAGCACCCTGATGTGGTGGTACGGTATCTGACCGGTGAGCGCCTGTTCCGCCTGGAATACGGTGAAGCACACGTGGCGATCCGGGCGGGCAACGCGCCGGATCAGCCGGACAATGTGGTGCAGCCCTTCGTGCGTCAGTCCATGGGGCTGTACGCCACCAAGGCCTATGTCGCGGCGCAGGGGCATCCCGAGGATATCGCCAGCGCCAAAGGCCACCGCTTTGTCAGCCACGATGCTGCTGACAACCGCGCGCCGTTCCACAAATGGCTGCGCAGCCAGGTGGCGGAGGATGATATCACCTTCCGATCCACCGACGTGCGCGCCCTGGAGCAGGCGGTGCTGGCGGGTGCGGGTATCGGGTTCTTGCCGGTGATGGAGGCACGGGCAAACCCCGATCTGGTCGAAATCACGACCCCGCGGGAGGATTGGTCGTCGCCCCTGTGGCTCGTCACCCATGTCGACCTGCACCGCACCAACAAGGTGCAGGCCTTCCTGACCTTCCTGAAAGAACGGTCCAAGGACTGGCACGTGTTGTGACCCCGTCTTTGCGCGGCCATGCCGCAATGCTTCTGTTTTCGGCGCTGGTGGCGGGATCCTTTTCGCTGGGGGCGTTGGCCGCAAACGAGATTGCGCCCGCGGCCCTGAACGCAGTGCGCTTCTGGATCGCGGCGCTGGTGATCGGCGTGGCTGTGGCGGCGCGCGGTGGTATCCCGCGCAGTGCGCTGAACGCACCGTGGCGCTATGCGCTGCTGGGCGGGACCTTTGCTATTTACTTTGTGCTGATGTTCGAAGGGTTGAAAACTGCCGCCCCGGTCAGTGCAGCGGCGGTTTTCACCCTCACGCCAGTCATGTCGGGTGTGTTCGGCTATATCCTGCTGCGCCAGGTCACGACCCCACGCATGGCTTTGGCGCTCGCCGTCGGTGCGACCGGGGCGCTCTGGGTGATTTTTCGCCCTGATCTGTCGGCCTTTCTGGCGTTCGAGGTGGGGCGGGGCGAGGTGATCTATTTCTTCGGCTGCGTCAGCCATGCGGTCTATACCCCCCTCGTGCGCAAGCTGAACCGGGGCGAACCGGCGGTGGTCTTTACCTTCGGGATGCTAGTGGCGGGTGCGGTGCTGCTGACGCTCTGGGGGTGGCGCGATCTGGTGGCGACCCCTTGGACGGAATTGCCGGGGGTCGTCTGGATCACGATCCTTTACGTCGCGATCTTTGCTTCCTCGGCCACCTTTGTGCTGCTGCAATTCGCAACGCTGCGCCTGCCATCGGCCAAAGTCATGGCCTACACCTACCTGACCCCAAGCTGGGTGATCCTTTGGGAGGTCGCATTGGGCAACGGGGTGCCGCCTGGCATCGTCTGGATCGGCGTGGGTCTGACGATCGTGGCCCTGTCGATGCTGCTGCGGGACGACGAACAGCCCGCCTAGCTGTTTGGCAGTTCCTGTTCCAAAAAACGCTCGAACGCATCCAGGTTCACCGGCTCGAACTGGCCAAAGCCCTGCATCCACACGGACGCGGCGCGCATGGCATCGGGGTCCAGCTTGCACCATTTCACGCGCCCCCGCTTTTCCTGCTGGATCAGGCCCGCGCGGGTCAGGATGGTGAGGTGCTTCGAAATCGCAGCCAGTGACATCTCGAACGGTTCGGCCACGTCCGTGACCGCCATATCGTCTTCCAACAGCATCGTCAGGATGGCCCGCCGCGTGGGGTCGGCAAGCGCGGAAAAGACGGTATCAAGCGGATTGGCCATGGCCCGTCATACCGGGGCCATGGCAGAAGGGGAAGCGATCAGAGGAACGGGTGACGGCTGTCGCGCGACGGCCAGTGGTGCGACAAGAGTTCCCGCTCGTGCGGGGTCAGCCCAATGTCGCGCGCTATGTGGTCGTTCATTGGGGGCAGCGCCGTGCCCTCAATCGGTTTCGCCTTACGGGATTGGCGCAGGATTTTCGCACAAGTGCTTAGCGCGCGCAGAAGCGCGTTTTGTCGGGTAAGAAGCATGGTGGGCCTCGTTTTCTGGAGATGTACCCAGAATATGCCGTATGACTGCCTCTCTCACAATCAGAGTTCCTTGACACATCTTGTGCAGTTTTTGCACATGTTGCCCATGTCCCGCACATTGCCCCCTCTCAATGCCTTACGCGCCTTTGAAGCCGCCGCGCGCCACGAAAGCTTCAGCCGGGCGGCGGAGGAGCTGGGCGTCAGCCACTCCGCCATCAGCCGTCACGTGCGCGGGCTGGAGGCGCGACTGGGCGTGCAATTGTTCCGCGACGCGTCGCGCGGCGTGGCGCTGACGGCGGAAGGGGATCACTATCTGCAGCGGATCACGCCCGCCTTTGACGTGATTGGCGAGGCGACCGAAGGTTTGGCCGATACGCCTGCGGGCCGGGTTGTCGTCAACAGTGAACCCGTCTTTGCCATCAAGATCGTGATCCCGCTTTTGTCCAAGTTCCAGAGGGATTTCCCCGATATTGAACTGCGCTTGGTGGGATCGAACGAACTGGCCGACCTTGACCGGTACGAGGCCGACCTCGCCATCCGCTACGCCAAAACCGGATCGCTGGACCAAGCCTCTGACCTGCTCAGCAATGCCGCCATCTATCCCTTTGCCGCGCCGGGATACCTGCCAAACGACACGCTACGGCCCGAACATCTGACCGAACGGCCCCTGTTTCGGGACCGTGGTCCGAACATCTGGCTCGACTGGGTCAAGCACGCAGGGTTCAACGTAGATGTCCCCGATCCACCATGGCGGATGCGCGCCAACCTCGCACTGGAGGCAGCGGTGCACGGCGCGGGCATCTACCTGGGCGCGTCGGACGGCACGCATCTGGACGAAACGGCTGGGCGGCTGGTGCGGGTGTCGGACGTGGGCTTTCGCCAAGGGTCCTTTCACCTGCTCACCAGCGGCCAATCCGGGCGACGGAAAGCGGTGCGGTCGGTGCGGACGTGGTTGCTTGATCACACCACCGCGTTGCGCAGCGACTGAAAATCAACCAATCGGTTGAACATTGAAACAGGCCCGCAATGGGCCGCAAGGGCGGGTGCGACGCAATGGCCCCTCCCTTCATTGTTCTAAAAAATATGCATGATAACAGTCAGTTATGCTTGATCTGTTGGCGCCCTGCAGTGCGTTGACTCACACCCCCGCCCGACATATCCAACCCCCAAACCAAATGACGGGATAAAAGGCGCGTGACCGACCCCGACGACGCAGATCGACTGAAGGCCCTGAGCGCCAAGATCGACGCAGTCAAGGAAGAGCACGCCCCCAAACCCCGCACACCGGATCCGCACTCTCAGGCACAACTGGCCTGGCGCATGGTGATCGAACTGGTGGCCGGTATCGGGATCGGCTTTGGCATGGGATACGGGCTGGATGCGCTCTTTGGCACCACACCGTGGCTCATGATCATATTTGTGTTCTTGGGCCTCGCGGCCGGCATCCAGACGATGATGCGCAGCGCGAAAGAGGTTCAAAGCATGCGAGAGGCTGAAGAGGCCGCAGATGACGACGCCCCACGGGGCTAGGACGGAGAGAGCCGGATGGCAGACGAAGCAAAAGGTGGTGGGCTGTCCTTCAAGCCCATGGATCAGTTCGAAGTCAAACCGCTGTTCGGCGGCTATGACGTGCACTGGTACACGATCACCAACGTGACTCTGTGGCTGGCGCTGGCGATCCTCGCCGTGATAGCCCTGATGGTCCTGACCACGTCCAAGCGCGACACCGTCCCGGGCCGCGGCCAGTCCATCGCCGAACTGATGTACGGCTTTGTCTACAAGATGGTCGAGGATGTGACCGGCAAGGACGGGATCAAATACTTCCCGTATATCATGACGCTGTTCATGTTCATCCTCTGCGCCAACTTCCTTGGCCTCATCCCGATGTCGTTTACGACAACATCACACATCGCCGTCACCGCAATCCTGGGCTTCGGCGTCTTCTTTGCCGTGACGATCCTGGGTTTCGTCAAAAACGGCGCCTCGTTCCTGAGCCTCTTCTGGGTGTCCAGCGCGCCTTTGCCGCTGCGCCCCGTTCTTGCGGTGATCGAAATCATCTCTTACTTCGTGCGCCCCGTCAGCCACTCCATCCGTTTGGCAGGCAACATGATGGCGGGCCACGCGGTTCTGAAAGTGTTCGCAGGCTTTGCCCAAGTGGCGGCCATCGCCCCCGTCGCGATCATCGGCGTCATGGCGATCTACGGTCTCGAAGTGCTGGTGTCGGCCATCCAGGCCTACGTCTTCACGATCCTCACATGCGTGTACCTCAAGGACGCGCTGCATCCGCATCACTAATGTTTGGTGGGCGCATTGCCCATCCTACGCAAACTTCCAATCGTAAGGAGAATTCTCATGGAAGGTGAACTCGCACATATCGGCGCAGGCCTCGCAGCAATCGGTTCCGGCGCAGCCGCAATCGGTGTTGGCCACGTGGCTGGCAACTTCCTCGCTGGCGCTTTGCGCAACCCGTCGGCAGCCGCCGGCCAGACAGCGACCCTGTTCATCGGCATCGCCTTCGCAGAAGCCCTGGGGATCTTCTCGTTCCTCGTCGCTCTGCTGCTGATGTTCGCCGTCTAAGACGTTCCTGACGCATTCCTTACGCTTGGGCGGCGTGATACAGATCACGCTGCCCGATGTACGGCTCGCAATTCGGCCCTGACCACAGGGTCACCTCAGGGGAACGACTGTTATGGCAGACAACACCAACGCGGCAGCGGAAGTGGCCGGTGGCACACAGGCCGGTATGCCGCAGCTGAACGTGGGGACGTTTGACAACCAGATCTTCTGGTTGCTGATCACCCTCGTCGTTATCTATTTCGTGCTGTCACGCGTGGCCCTGCCGCGGATCGCAGCCATCCTTGCTGAACGGCAGGGAACAATCACGAATGACATCGCCGCGGCCGAAGACCTGAAGGCCAAGGCGGAAGCCGCCGAAGCCGCCTATGAAAAGGCGCTGGCCGACGCCCGTGCCGAAGCGCAGCGCATCGCGGGCGAAACCAAGGCGGCCATTCAAGCCGACCTCGACGTCGCCATCGAAAAGGCGGACGCCGAAATCGCGGCCAAAGCTGCCGAGAGCGAAAAGGCCATTGCCGACATTCGCGCCGGAGCCCAGGACGCGATCAAAGAGGTGGCCAAGGACGCCGCCAAGGACATCGTCGCTGTGATGGGCGGCAAAGCGGATGCCAAGGCTGTCACAGCTGCCGTCAACGCCCGGATGAAGGGATAGATCATGCGTATTCTGACCCTCACATCCCTCGCCATCCTGGCCGCTGGCCCGGCTTTGGCCGCCTCGAAAAACCCGTTCTCGGCCGAGTTCTGGAAGCTAAGCAACACAGACTTTATCGTCCTTGTCGCCTTCATTCTGTTCATCGCGGTCCTGTTCTACTTCAAGGTCCCGGGCATGATCGGCAAGATGCTGGACGATCGCTCAAGCGGCATCCAGTCCGAGATCGACGAAGCCCGCGCCCTGCGGGAAGAAGCACAAACCCTGCTGGCCTCGTACGAGCGCAAGCAGAAAGAAGTGCAGGCGCAGGCAGACAAGATCGTGGAACAGGCCAAAAAGGACGCCGAAGCCGCCGCTGACCAGGCGCGTGCGGATCTCAAAACGTCCATCGAACGCCGCATGGCCGCCGCCACCGACCAGATCGCATCGGCAGAGGCCAGTGCCGTCAAAGAAGTGCGCGACACAGCCGCAGTTGTGGCCGTCCAAGCGGCCCGTGACGTGATCGCCAAACAGATGACCGCCGCCGACGGCAACAAGCTGATCGATGACGCCATCGCCGAGGTTGATGCGCGGTTGCACTAAGCCACGGACAAACTCATACGAAAAAACCCCGGCCAACTGCGCCGGGGTTTTTTGTTTCTTCTGACCAAAAATACGACGGGGGAGGCGCTTCAGCGCCGGGGGCAGAGCCCCCCAAAAAATATGACGCCGCCGTCAGGCGTCCTTTGGATTAACCGCTGGTTTCGTGATCCAGCCGTTGCCGCGCAATCTCTTCATTATGCTCAGCTTTTTGCTGGTCTCGTAGGGCGCGTTCGACATAATCGAGATGCGCATGGACGGCGGCGCGGGCGGCTTCGGGGTCGCGGGATTGCAGGGCCATGTTGATCTCGCGGTGCTGGTCCAGAAGCGCCTGCCGCGTTGTGCGCTGCTTGAACATGATCTGGCGGTTGTAGAACACGCCGTCGCGCAACAGCTGGTACATCGACCGCATCATGTGCAGCATGATCACATTGTGGCTGGCCTCGATGATCGCCATGTGAAACTGCGCATCAAGCTGCGCCTCTTCCTCGCCGTTGCGCTTGGGATGGGCGGCTTCCATCTTCTGAAACACGGTTTGCACAACGGCCAGATCCGTGTCCGATCCCAGCCGTGCCGCGCGTTCGGCAGCCAGCCCCTCCATGTCGCGCCGAAAACTCAGATAGTCGAACACCGCCTCATCGTGACGGGCAAAAAGTTCAGTCAAAGCAGGGGCAAAGGCCGATCCGAGCACATCGGCCACATAGACGCCCGCGCCGGGTTTGGCGCTGAGCAGACCCGTCTCTTGCAACGTGCCGATGGCGTCGCGCAGGGACGGGCGGGACACGCCCATGCGCTCGGCCAATTCGCGTTCGGGGGGCAGGCGCTCGCCCGGGCGCAGGATGCCGCGCAGGATCAATTGCTCGATCTGGCGGACCACAGCAGCCGAGAGTTTATCGGGTTGGACGGGGCGAAAGGGCATGAAATCTCCGGCGCGAATTGGTAAAATCATATGACCAATGCGCCATGCGTGCAATCTGAGAAGCAGTGCGTGAGTCGCGGCGCGGATTCACCTTGTTTTCATGGAGATGAATGCCGAAACGTCGATGCACAATCTGTGCACAATGTGTGCACAGCCCGTACACCGATGATGCACCGGGCGCCCCTGGTTAACGCACCGCGCGCTGTCAAATCTTAACGTGGAATTAACCTAGATTTGGTTCGTGTGACGCCATGCGCTGGTGCCTTCCTCTGCTGATTTTGCTGACCGCGTGCTCGACCGCCGGGCCGCATTTCCGCGGTTTGCCGGCGACGCGGATCACCGTGGACGGGTCAACATTCGACGTGCGGGTCAACACGCGCCTGGCCGAAGCTTTGCGCGTCAACCCGCAATATGCGCCGCGGCTGGGACCGATCCGATACCGCGCCGCCAGGGCGATGGAGATTGTCAGCGGCTGCGAGGTCATTGAACTGCGCGGCGATCAGGCGCAGACCACTGGCATCCTTGATTGCGGCGACGGCGGACCGCCCATCGACTATCAGGTGCCGCAGGGCGAAAAGAGCTGTTATACGCTTGACAGCTATGTCAGCCCGGCGACGGGCGAGCTGGTGCTGGACCTCGATTGTACCGTGATCTGAGCGCGTTGACCGCAATATCTTGTGGATAACCTTGCCTCAACCGCTGTTTGTTGGGTGCAGGCGTTGACAGGCCCGCAGGCCCGCGTTCACCATGGCCACCCAATCAGACTCACGCCCCGAGGGCCCCGCCTTTGCGCTTTTCGAAACTCAGACTGACCGGCTTCAAGTCCTTTGTGGACCCCACCGACCTGATCATCGCGGATGGTCTGACGGGTGTGGTGGGTCCCAATGGCTGTGGCAAGTCGAACCTGCTCGAAGCGCTGCGCTGGGTGATGGGCGAAAACCGCCCCACGGCCATGCGCGGCGGCGGGATGGAGGATGTGATCTTTGCCGGGGCCGCGACCCGGCCCGCGCGCAACTTTGCCGAGGTCAGCCTGCATATCGACAACTCGGAGCGGCTGGCGCCTGCGGGATTCAACGATCAGGACGCGCTCGAAATCGTACGCCGGATCACCCGCGATGTGGGCAGCGCCTACAAGACGAACGGGAAGGACGTGCGGGCGCGGGACGTGCAAATGCTCTTTGCCGATGCGTCGACGGGCGCGCATTCGCCTGCGCTTGTGCGGCAGGGGCAGATTGCCGAGTTGATCAACGCCAAGCCCAAGAACCGGCGCCGCATTCTTGAGGAAGCTGCGGGGATTTCGGGCCTTTACCAACGCCGTCATGAGGCGGAGTTGAAGTTGAAGGGCGCCGAACAGAACCTCGCCCGCGTGGATGACGTGATTGAACAGTTGGCGGCGCAGTTGAGCCAGTTGGCGCGGCAAGCGCGGCAGGCCGCGCGCTATCGCGAGATTGGTGACAGCCTGCGCAAGGCCGAAGGCCAGTTGCTCTACCGGCGCTGGCGCGAGGCGGATGACGCCCGCGCGGCGGCGGATAAGGAATTGCGTGGGCGGACGACTGCCGCTGCGCAGGCCGAGGGCGCGGTGCAGGTGTCCGCCAAGGCGCGGCAAGCGGCGGAAGAGGCGCTGCCGCCGCTGCGCGAGGAAGATGCGATTGCGGCGGCTGTCTTGCAGCGGTTGGCGGTACAGCGCGACACGCTGTCCGATCAGGAGCGGCAGGCGGAACAGGCGATTGAAACGTTGACGGGCCGCATTGCCCAACTGGCCCGCGATATCGAACGCGAGGGCGGCCTGAACAAGGATGCGGGCGAAACGATCGCCCGCCTTGAATGGGAAGCGGCAGAGATTGCCAAGGCGAGCGAGGGGCACGAGGCGCTGTTGGCCGAGGCCGCGGAGGCGGCGCGCGAGGCGGGGCAGGTGTTGCAGGCGCGTGAAGGCGACCAGTCGGACAAGACCGAGGATGTGGCGCGTCTGGCCGCGCGGCACGGGTCGGCGCAACGCCTGCTGGAGGACAGCCGCAAGGTCGAAGCGAAGTCCGAGGCCGAAGCCGCCAAGGCGCGGGATGCGGTGGCGACGAGCCGCGCGGCGCTGGACAAGGCGGGGTCTGATTTTGAGGCAGCACAGGATGCTGTGACCGAGGCCGAGGCGACCGCGGCGCGGGCGGATGCGGCGCTGATCTCGGCCGAAGAGGCGCGGGCCGAGACGCAGGCGCGCGAGGCGGATGCGCGGGCTGAACGGTCCGAGGCCGAGGGCGAGATGAACGCGCTGCGTGCCGAAGCGGGTGCGCTGGCCAAGCTGGTGGAGCGGGACACGGCGGAGGGGGGGCAGATCCTCGACCGGTTGCAGGTCCAGCAGGGGTTTGAAAAGGCGTTGGGCGCGGCGCTCGCCGATGATCTGCGCGCGCCCGAGGTGGATGCGGATGGCCCGTCGGGCTGGGCGATCCTGCCGCCCTATGATGCAGACCAGCCGCTGCCCGAGGGCGTGACGGCGCTGACGCAGCATGTGTCCGTGCCGGATGTGCTGGTGCGCCGGATGTCGCAGATCGGTTTGGTCGATGCCGATGATGCGGCGCGGTTGCAGCCGCTGTTGAAGCCCGGTCAGCGTTTGGTGTCGCAGGACGGGGATGTGTGGCGCTGGGACGGGTTCCGCGCCTGGGCCGAGGATGCGCCCAGTGCGGCAGCCTTGCGGTTGCAGCAGTTGAACCGGCTGGAGGAGTTGAAACAGTCGCTTGAGCGCGCCACGTCGCGGGCCGATGGCGCGCGGCAGGCGCATGAGGCGCTGACCGCGCGCATGGCTGAGTTGACCATGGCCGACAAACAGGCGCGCGAGGCCCGTCGCGCGGCGGACCGGATGGTCGCCGATGCGGCGCGGGCCCTGAGCCGGGCCGAGGCGGACCGCAACCTCGCGCAGGGGCGGCTTGAGTCATTAGGGCTGGCGGTGACCCGGCACGAGGAGGACGCGATGGCCGCGCGCGCGCGCGTGACCGAGGCGGAGACGGCGCTGGCCGATCTGCCCGATCTGGATGCGGCGCGCGCCGAGGTTGAGGACCTGCGCATGACGGTGGAGGCTGCGCGCATCACCATGATGTCGCGGCGCTCGGCCCATGACGATCTGCGCCGCACCGGCGAGGCGCGGGTGAAGCGGGCGCAGGAGATCACCAAAGAGGTGAGCGGTTGGAAGCATCGGCTTGAGACCGCAGAGCGGCGCACGGCGGAACTGGTGGACCGCAAGGCGACATCCGAGGCGGAGTTGGAAACGGCCCAGGCCGCGCCCGCCGAGTTGGCTGCCAAGCGCGATGCGTTGAGCGTCGAGATCGCACGGGCCGATGCGCGCAAGGCAGAGGCCGCGAACACGCTGTCCGAGGCCGAAGGGACCCTGCGGGATGCAACCTTGGCCGAGCGGGAGGCGGAGCGGTTGGCGTCAGAGGCGCGAGAGGCGCGGGCCCGGTCCGAAGCGCGGGCAGAGGCTGCGCGCGAGACGGTGGCCTATACCGCGGAGCGGATTGCGGAAGAACAGCAGCAGACGCCGAACCAGTTGCTGACCGCGCTGGATGTGGCGCCGGACCAGATGCCGGGGGCCGAGGCGCTGGAGACCGAAGTGGGCCGCTTGAAGCGTCAGCGCGACGCTTTGGGTGCAGTGAACCTGCGGGCCGAGGAAGACGCCAAGGAGGTGCAGGAGGAGCATGACACGCTGGTGGGTGAAAAGGCGGACCTTGAGGAAGCCATCAAGACCCTGCGCAGCGGCATTGCCAGCCTGAACCGCGAGGGGCGTGAACGGTTGCTCACCGCGTTCGAGCAGGTCAATTCCAACTTCTCGCTGCTGTTCACGCACCTTTTCGGGGGCGGTGAGGCCAACCTGGTGATGGTCGAAAGTGACGATCCGCTTGAGGCAGGTTTGGAGATCATGTGCCAGCCACCGGGCAAAAAGCTGTCGACGCTCAGCCTGCTGTCGGGGGGCGAGCAGACGCTAACGGCCATGGCGCTGATCTTTGCCGTGTTCCTGGCCAACCCCGCGCCGATCTGCGTGCTGGACGAGGTCGACGCGCCGCTGGACGACGCCAACGTTACCCGCTTTTGCGACCTGCTGGACGAGATGTGCCGCCGGACCGACACCCGGTTCCTGATCATCACGCACCATGCCGTGACCATGGCGCGGATGGACCGGCTGTTTGGCGTCACGATGGCCGAACAGGGGGTCAGCCAGCTTGTGTCGGTTGACCTGAAGAAAGCGGAAACACTGGTGGCCTGACCCCCCTCACTGCGTCGTGACGCGCCTGTGTGCTTTGATCGTGCTACATCATCTTCATGCGTCTCTTGCTTACCCTTCTTTTGACCACATCGTCTGCCCTTGCCGAAGGGTGGGTCGTACGGCCCTCTGACACCCCGTTGGACCGCGCGGCGGTTCTCACCTTGATCGAGGGACGGACGCTGACGTTCTTCGACGACGGTCAGTCCAAGTTTTCAGCCGGTGGGGCGTATTCCTACACTTATGCCAACGGGGGCGGGACGGCGTTTGGCGCCTATGAGGTGGGCGATGACGGCACCGTTTGCATCGCCTTTCGCAACGGCTTTGGGCGCTGCGATCGCTATGTGCAAAGCGGCGGGCGCGTGGTCATGCTGACCCAAAAGGGCGAACGGTTTCCCGTCCGCCCCTGAACGCAATTTTAACAAAAGCCGATCATCTTTTGCCTGCGGTCCACCCTTGGGCCGTGAGAGGGGGTGATTGAACTGTCGGAAAGGACGTTCCGAAGATGGATGGTCGCAATTGCAGTGGCAACATTGTGTATCGCGATTGTCCGCCTCTTGATCGGGCTTTGACCTGATAAAGAGTGACCCGGCAGAGTTACCGCTCTGCCGGGTCTTTTGTTCGGTGATTGAACTGAACAAAGAACTTCCGATGTTCTGAATATAACCCAATCCTTACGAAAATTCAAACGCCCGGTGTCAAAACTGGTTAAGGAGCGCAGGCGTCGGCCAGGCATCGGCGGGCAGGCCCAGACGCGCCTGTTCCGCTTGCACAGCCGCGCGGGTTCCGGCCCCGAGAATGCCGTCAATCTTGCCCACATCATATCCGCGAGCCTGCAATTTGCGTTGCAATTGCCGCATCTGATCGGGGTCAAGCCCCGTCTCGGGAGCACCCGCGTCATAGACCGGCGCGCCGCCCAGCCGAGTGGCGAAATAGGCCGCAGTGAGCACATAGGTGAACGACTGGTTCCACTCGAAATACACATCGAAATTTGGATAGGCGAGGAAAGCAGGCCCTTTATGCCCCTGCGGCAGGATCAGGGACGCGGGCAGGTTGGCCAACCGCCCATTGCGGGCCCGCACTCCCAACGCGCGCCACTCCGCAACCGACCGAGGTTTGCCAACCCCGCTCAGGCTCCAGTCCATCCGGTCCGGCACGGTCACCTCTTGCAGCCACGGTTCGCCCGCGCGCCAGCCGAAATGCTGGAGCATCTTGCCCCCCGACAAAAGCGCATCCGGGGCAGAGGTCTTGAGCCGGACCATACCGTCCCCGTCGCCATCCACGCCGTTTTCGATGATGTCGGCGGGCAGCATCTGCACCATGCCAATCTCGCCCGCCCACGCGCCGGTCGTGCGGCGCGGATCGAAATCGCCCTGCGCAAAAAGCTGCATTGCGGCAAAGACCTGTGGGCGGAACAGGGCGGGCCGACGGCAATCATGCGCCAGCGTGACCAGCGCGTTGGCGGTGTTGAAATCGCCCTGAAACGCGCCGTAGTCCGTCTCGAACGCCCAAAAGGCCAGCAGGACGTTGCGATCCACCCCATAGTCCCGTTCGACCCGGTCAAAGATGCTGTCCCATTGCTGTGCCTTGGCGCGGCCCGCGTTGATCCGGTTCTGCGAAATCAGGCGGCGCGAAAAGTCAATGAACGGGCGTTGAAAGACGCCCTGCGCGCGGTCGGCTCGCAACACAGCCTGGTCCTGCCGCACGGAAGACAGGAATTGGGCCGCCGTGGCGGGGGCGATGCCGCGTGCCACTGCTTCGGCCTTGAGCCCGTCCTTGAAGGTCGAGAAGCTGTCGCCGCATTGTGCGGCTGCAAGGCCGGGCCCGCTTGCCAGCGCCACGGCGATGATCAACGGTTTCAGAACATCCATACCAGCACTCCCACCAGACCCAACAGGGCAACGCACAGCCCCCATGTCTTCCACACGATGGACAGGGCGGCGTCAATCTCTGCCGGGCCAAGGTCGCGCTGGCCCTGGCCGTTGACCCAGGCCAGATCCTCGACGCGCCCGTGATAGCTGCGCGGTCCTGCAAGGGCGATGTTCAGCGCGCGGGCCATCGCCGCCTCTGGCCAGCCTGCGTTGGGGGATCGGTGCCGTCGCGCGTCGGCGGTGATGGCCTGCCAATCTGCGGTGACGCCGCCCACCAAGGCGATCAACAGCCCGGTCAGCCGGGCCGGTATCCAGTTCAGCAGGTCATCAAGTCGCGCCGCCGCCCAGCCGAATTCTGCGTGGCGCGGCGTGAGATACCCCACCATGCTGTCGGCGGTGTTCACGATCTTGTAGATCAGGATGCCCGGCAGCCCGCCGACGACAAACCAGAACGCAGGGGCAATCACACCGTCGCTGAAGTTTTCCGACAGGCTCTCGATGGCGGCGCGGGCCACTTGCGAGGGGGTGGCAGCGCTGACATCGCGGCTGACGATCAGACGGACGGCGCGGCGTCCTTCGCTGACCGATTGGCGCAGACCCTGCGCCACCGCCGCGACATGCGCCACCAGTGATCGGTGCGCCAGCAAGATCGCCGCGACGATCAACTGGGCCCCCCAGCCGATCTGTGCGACGACCCATCCCGTAAAGGCCGCGCCCAAGACAAGAAGGACTGTCGCGAACATCCCTTTGGCGCGCGCGCCCGGCACGGTGTTCAGCCGTGCCTCAAGCCAGCTCACCGCACGGCCCATCACCGCCGCAGGGTGGGGCAGGCGTGACCACAGCCAGCGCGGCTCGCCCGCGGCGGCGTCCAGCAGCATGGCGAGGGCAAGAAGCAGCGCGGCGTTCAAAGGGCAGCCTCAATGCGGGGCCAATGGTGTTGGGCAGGCAGACCCAGCCGCAGCCACCGGGTGCTGTAGGGGAAGATGCGGCTCCAGATATGGGCGCGCGCCAGCCGGTCCTGCCAAGCAGCGGCCTCCCCGACATCATACAGGCGAAAGAGCGATGTGCCGCCCGCCACCTGGGCACCCTGCGCGGTCATCAGGGTGTCAAGGCGCGCAGCGTCTTGTGCAAGGCGGGTGCGGGTGTGGTCGGCCCAGCCGGGGTCGTTCAAAGCGGCGGCTCCGATATCCAGTGCGACGCCCGAGACGGGCCACGGGCCCAGCATGTCGCGCAATCGCGCGATCAGTTCAGGGTCGCCGATAGCAAAGCCAAGCCGCAGCCCGGCCAGCCCCCAGAACTTGCCAAAGCTCTTGAGGATGAGCGTGCCGGGCCGCCCGGCTTGCGCGATCAAACTGGCCTCTGGCATCACGTCGCAAAAGCTTTCGTCGATGAGTGTCAGCGGGGCATTCGCGTCCTTCGCGCTCCACATGCGCCCGTCGGGGTTGTTCGGATGAACCAGCACGCAGGCGTCACTTGGGCTCGTGTCCTGCACCGTCCAGCCGTGCTGGACAAAGCTGGCAGCATGTTCGTTGTAGGTTGGTGCCAGGATGCGCACCGTGCCTGCGGCCTGCAGCCGCGGGATCTGCGCGATGACCGAAGAGGCACCGGGCGTGGCCAGAACATCGGCCGTTTCGGGCACGGACCAGAACCGCCGCGCCGCCGCCGTCAACCGATCCGCCGCACCTCGGTCGGGCAGGGCGGTCCAGGCATCGGCAGAGAGGTCGCCCACAGGATAGGGATGCGGATTGATGCCCGTCGACAGATCGATCCAATCCGGGCGCGCGCCGCCGTACTGCGCGATCGCCGCATCCAGCCCGCCGCCGTGATCTCTCTGATTTGCCAAAATGCAAGGACCTCATTCATCTTCTGCCAATTTCGGCAGCATCCGGCCCGCTCAAAGCGGAATGTCGCGCAATTTTCAAGTCTGCGGCGAAGTGTTAACGAATAGCTGGAATCGTTAACTGATTGTTAAGACAATGCTGACCAGAAGGTAAACCAACGGGGCCGTGTTGGGGTGGCTCGGAGTGACCATGGATGTATTGATTGTTGAAAGTCGGCGGGAGCTGGGGGTGTTGTGGCAACGGCATCTTCAGCGACAGGGTGCCGATGTGTCCCTTGTCCGGGGGCAGAACGAAGCGGTCGAGCATTTGGCCGAGCACAGCGCGGATATCATCGTGATGGACCTGGTGCTGGACGATGGCAGTGCGCTGGCCGTGGCGGATTTTGCCAGCTACCGCCACCCGAATGCGCGCGTGATCTTTGTCACCGACACGAGCTTCTTCTCGGACGGGTCGATCTTCAACCATTCGAGCAATGCCTGCGCCTTTGTCCCCGCAGGCACGCCGCCAGAGGACCTGGCGGCGATGGTCGAGCATTACGGCGTCAGCTGACGCCCTCGCGCCCGTGGGGCGCCTCGAAATCAATGACAGGATTGATCGGCACGATTCGGTGCGGATTGATGCTTTCGTGGCTGTAGTGATAGTGACGCACGATGTGATCCATGTTCACCGTCTCGGCCACGCCCTGCACCTGATACAGCTCGCGTGTGTAGGCCCAGAGGTGCGGGTAGTCCATCAACCGCTTGCGGTTGCACTTGAAGTGCAGGTGATAGACCGCGTCGAACCGCACCAGCGTGGTCCAAAGCCGCCAATCGGCTTCGGTCAGCCGATCACCCATCAAATAGCGCGCGCCTGAAAGCCGCTCTTCGAGCCAGTCCATTGTGTCAAAGAGCGGCTGAACCGCGTCGTCATAGGCGGCTTGCGTGGTGGCGAAACCGGACTTGTAGACGCCGTTGTTGAACGTGTCGTAGATGCGGTCGTTCACCGGCTCCATGGCACTGCGCAGGTCTTCGGGCCAGTAATCGGCGGTGTTGCCGGTGATGCCGTCAAAGGCCGCATTGAACATGCGGATGATTTCCGAGCTTTCGTTGCTCACGATGGTTTCGCGGTCCTTGTCCCACAGGATCGGCACGGTCACGCGGCCCGAAAACTGCGGATCGGCCCTTGTATATATGTCTCTGGCAAAGGGCAGACTATAAAGCGTGTCGCCCGTCGCACCCTTGTCATCCACTTCGAATGTCCAGCCATCGGACAGCATATCGGGGTGCACGGCAGAGATGTCGATGTGGTCCTCAAGCCCCTTGAGCTTGCGAAAGACCAGTGCGCGGTGCGCCCACGGGCAGGCATAGGAGACATAGAGATGATAGCGCCCGCTTGCCGCCGGAAAGCCGCCCTCGCCCGAGGGGCCGGCGCTGCCATCTGCCGTGATCCAATTGCGGAACTTGGCCTGGCTGCGCTCGAACTTGCCGCCGCTTTTTTTCGTGTCGTACCATTGGTCGTGCCAGACGCCATCTATCAAGAGGCCCATGCGAAATCTCCGTTTTGCGTTGGCAAAGATGTAGACGCCCGCGTGCCGTGCGCAAAGAAACCGGGCCGCGCATCGGCCCTGCGCGGGCGCACAGGCGACGGTAGAAACCAGAGTCACAGGAAAGCCACATCGCGAAAGACTCGGGCCATGTCATTGTAATTTAACTGGATCGACTCAGGCTTGGGATCATCTTTTAGCGTGGGGACGACAAAGGAAAGACTGCCATGTCGACATTCGTACCAAAGGAAGT
Organism: Pseudomonadota bacterium; assembly: GCA_039179785.1. Classification (GTDB taxonomy): domain Bacteria; phylum Pseudomonadota; class Alphaproteobacteria; order Rhodobacterales; family Rhodobacteraceae; genus Tateyamaria. The sequence continues at coordinate 25,567 of JBCDEK010000024.1, forward strand.
GCAGGCGGGGCTGGACAGCGCCCGGTTGCAATCGCTGAAAGCCGCGTCACGTCTGCGCATCTCTGCCGACGGTGTGACCCACCCGGTGTTGCGCATGTGGAAGACCGGATTTTCAATGGCCTCGGACGCCCCCCATCTGCGCGGCTATGTGGACCTTTATGACGGTGCGATCCACCTGTTCCAGTGCCTGATCGTGGCCTCCGACGATGAGGCGGGCGAGATGCGGTACGAGTTCAAACGCCTGACGGCGGTAGCAGAAAAGCCCGCACTTGATTTCGTGCGGGCCGAAGACGCGCCTGTGGCGCTTCTGGTCAAAGGGGCGGACTGACCGCTCTTATGCGGTAGCGGGCTTTGCCGCCTTCTTCGCGCGGGGCTTTTTGGCTGCTGTGGCCTTGGGCGCTGCTTTGGCTTTTGGCTTGGCTGCGGCCCTGCGTTTCGGCTTGGCCGGTGCCAGCGCGTCGATGGCTTTCAGCCAGTGCTCTTGATCCCGGCCTTCGGGCTGGCCTTCGTCCAGCCACAGCAAATAGGCTGCTTCGCGGATCTGCGCTTCGTCGAGAATTGTTTGTGTCATCGTGGTCCCCCAAAATGCAAATGAGTGTTCTTTCTGATAGCGCTAACTACGGAAAATGCTGCAAGCGCACAATAGCCTCAAGTCCAATGTGGCAAGGTGTTGCGCATCTGCAAATGCTGCAATGCAGCGTTGAATTCAATATGCGCGACCATCGTTTTGGTTGTGAGCGCGCACATCCTTTGCGCCTCCGCCCAACGCTCCGTCGCATCTGGCGCGCTGGTTGGTGATGTGGTCCGCGAACCGGGCGAAAATGAGGTGGTTTGCGGCCTCTTGTAGCGCGCGCCAAGGAAAGAAACTGCATATTTCGCGGAACGCCTTGTGCGTGCCCTTGCACTTGGGTGTTTTCATCGTCTTGCGCTCTCCTCCCAGTCGAGGAAAATCGAGCGGAAGACTCTATCCATAAATGAGGATATCTTCAGGGATCGCAGCAGTCACTATCAGCAGAAACGTCATGTTTCGAGGCATTGGCAAGCGGCAGATGCCGAAGATATGTTACGTTGTGCGTCTCTCCCAAACCTTTTGCAAACTCACGGCAACTGCTGACCCAGAGCGAAATTGGACTCACCTGCAACGCGCCTGATCATCTAACGCGTTGAAATCTTTGATGTCAGGCAGCGTTAGGTGATTCAGATGTTTCGATGTCTGCTCTAAGATGCGGCAGTCAATTTGGAGCGTGGGCTGTGAAGCCAGGCAAAGAACCCCCGCAAGCGCCAATACTGTTCGCTTGCCACTGGCCGCGTCTGCCTGCGCAGCCGACATGTGCCGCGCCCAGATGCTCCACGGGGTGGCTGGCAGCTTTTGCGAGACAAAAGCAGCCCTTGCCACTGGCCGCGTCTGCCTGCGCAGCCGGGGACCGACGCGCCCGGATGCTCCACGGTGTGGCTGACAGCTTTTGCGCGCAAAAGCAGTCCTTGCCACTGGCCGCGTCTGCCTTCGCAGCCGCGGCCGGGTCAACAGCTTTGCGCGGCCTGGCGTCGGGCAAGCTCGGTCTGGTCCAGTGTCTGCGTAAACGGCACCGGGTCACGGGCCTGCGCCCGCACATAGCCCGACATACCGGCAAAGCACTGACAATCAAGATCCGCCGACAGACTCCGGCAATGATCCAGTTCCTGTGAAACGCTTTCCTCGAACTCTGCCTGCGTGACCCCGGCAGACAGGTCCACGGCACCGGTGGTCAGCGGTGGCACCAATGACACCGCAAAGATCAGCGCCCCGCCAATCGCGACCATCACAAGGTATATCCGAACGTCACTTGGCATCTGCATCTCTCACGCAGACCACAGTGCACCCGATTGATTAAAAAGTGGTTCGCCGATACGCGGTTCTCTCGGCACACGCGCGGCAAAGCACACTCTGACATCCAGGCACAAACACCCCATCAAGCACGCGGGACCACGGCCCGAACGCTGTGTTAACCATCTGATAATGATTGAAAAATGTTTCGCGCGCGAAACAAATGGTACCACCGCCCCGGCTCGAACGGGGGACCTCCTGATCCACAATCAGGCGCTCTAACCAACTGAGCTACGGCGGCACTGGGGTTCAAATACCCATGCCCCGCGTCGATTGCAAGTCCATCAGAACCGATAAACCCAGGTCTGTTCGACCAGATCCCGCCCAAAGGACCGCACCGGTTTCGACGCCACCAACTGCCACCCGGTGCGTGCATACAGCGCGCAGGCCGCGCGGTGGCTTTCGTGGGTCCAAAGCGTCATGCCGTCATAGCCCGCCGCGCGGGCAAACCCCATGCAGCTGTCTAGCAGCATCCGCCCGATCCCCCGCCCCCGCGCCTCGGGCACCAGCAGAAACAGGCGCAGCTTGGCTGTTGTCGCGTCGTGCCGCACGCAAAAGATCGACCCAAGCCGCTGTCCGTCAGCCTCGGCAATCCAGCCGCGCTCGCTGCTCGGATCATGGTCCGCGACAAACGCTTCAAGGATGGACCGCACCAGCGGGCCGAACGTGTCGTCAAACCCCTCGTCGCGGGTGTAAAGCCGGTCGTGCTGGTCCACCAGCCAGTCGGTATCAGCCGTATCAAAGAGGCGTAAATTCGGGGTACTCATGCGCCCATGCTGCCTCCACCCCGCTTGCCTTTCAACCCCGACCGGGCTAGCACGACCGCTCACCCGCCGCCGGAGACGACCATGGGCATCAACAAAGAAAGCGACATCGCAGCCAACCTTCAGATCGGGCCCACCGACGCAGGCATGGTCCGCATCTATGTCGAGGCGAAAGGCGTCGAAATTCCCATGGATTTCGACCCCGAAGAAGCCAACGAGATCGCGGATGAGATCAAGGCCGCCGCCAAGGCTGCAGGTGTGCTGAAGCGATAGTGACAAAGGCCCACCCATCAAGGCGGCATGTTGGGGCGCGCAATGCGCCCACGGTCCCTAGGCATCTTGAGGCGGCACCCGGGCCCGTGCGTGAACACGTCGCCAGAGCGTGATATAAGTGGTGCAGACCACCGCAGACGCGCCGTTCGCAAGGGGGATCCATGCCAATGCCCTGGACATATCGGCATGCCACCAAGGAGTGGCGCGCCTTTCTTGACGACGCAAAAGAGCGTATGTCGCTGCACTCTGACAACATGGCATACACGGCTGTGGACGGTGTATTGCAAGTCTTTCGGCGGCGTTTGACGGCGCAGCAGGGGCTTGATTTTGCAAGCGTTTTGCCCAGCGTTCTGCGGGCCATATTCGTCCACGGCTGGGATGTCACCTCCCCGCCGGTATCCTTCCCGGATCGCGACGCATTGACAGCCGAGGTCAAAAGCGTTCGTGCCCGGCACAACCTAACACCGGACAATGTGATCGAGGCAACAGCATGGGCGATCAGGCGCTGCACAAACGCGCGGGATTTTGAACGTGTTCTGCAAACGCTGCCCGAAGACGCCCGCGCGTTTTGGCATGTCGATACGGACGACCCCGCAGACCTGAACCAGCGGATCATCTAGAGCGAAATCGGATTGACCTGCAACAAGGCTGATCATCTAACGCGTTGAAATCTTTGATTTCAGGCAGCGTTAGGTGATTCAGATTTTCCGATTTCTGCTCTAGCGCGCCCTGGCGTATCCCCAGCGTGCTTGGTGTGTTGATCTGGCCGACCGCATAAGTGGTGCACGAGGCCGAAGCGGGTCTCGCTTCGAAAGCGCTTTCAACGGGTGTGCGGGGCCCTTGCCATCATGCGTGTGGCGCTGCAGCGCACAACGACTGTCCTGACAAGCAGCTCAATCGGGTCATGCCGCCCCGGGGCGCGGTTATGGACGAGGGGCCACCATAGGTTGGACTGGCTCTTTCAGCCCAAGGAATGTGCGCTTTTTGGTCTTTCGTGGGTTTTGTACAATACACTCATATTATGAGGGCTTCTCTGACCGCCGCAGTGCTGCCCTCAATCCGGCATCGCCCCGAACAAACCACCGCTCTGCTACTGCAAATCGCCAAACGCCGCGGCCAGCCGCTCTACCGCCTCCTGCACGCGGGCGCGCGGGGTGGCGATGTTGAAGCGCAGCCAGCTGTCGCCGCCCTGACCGAAAGTCGGGCCGTGGTTGACCGCGATACACGCGTCTTTTTCGACGCGGCGGGTGAATTCCTCGCGCGACATGCCGGTGCCGTCGAAATCGACCCAGGACAGATAGGTCGCCTCAAGCGGCATCGAGTAAAGGCCGGGGATCGCGTTGACGGCGTCGTCAAAAAGCGTTCGGTTGCCGTCCAGATAGTCGACCAATTCGTCCACCCACGCTGCCCCTTCGGGCGAATAGGCCGCCGTCGCCATGAACAGCCCGAACGAGTTGGGCGACAGGCCCAGCCCCGCCATGCGCTGGGCGAATTTGGCGCGCAGGTCCGGGTCGGCGATGATCACGTTGCCCGAATGACTGCCCGCGATGTTGAACGTCTTGGTCGTGGCCGTCATCATCACCAGCCGGTCCTCAACCCCCGGAATATGCGCCATCGGAATATGGGTGTGGCCGGGCATGACCAGATCGTGGTGGATTTCGTCGGACACCAGGATCAGGTCGTGGCGCTTGGCAAAGGCGGCGACGCCTTCCAACTCCTCGCGGGTCCAGACACAGCCCCCGGGATTGTGCGGCGAACACAGGATGACCATGGTTTCCGACCCATCAAGCTGGGCGTCCCAGCTGTCGAAATCCATCACGTAACGCCCGTTGGTCATGGGCATTTCGCATTCCACCACACGGCGGTTATTGGCTTTGATGACCTTGGCAAAGGCGTGGTAGACGGGCGTGAACAGCACAACCCCGTCGCCCGGCTGCGTGAACGTGTCCACACACATGGCGGTGCCGTTGACCAGCCCGTGGGTGGTAAAGATGTGGTCCGGCTGAATGGACCAGTTGTGCCGCTCCTTCATCCACCATTGGATGGCTGCACGGTATGTGCTGTCATCGCCGAAATACCCGATGATCCCGTGATCCAGTTGCGCCTGCACCGCGTCCAGCACGCATTGCGGCGGGCGGAAATCCATGTCGGCGACCCACATGGCCAGTCCCTTGTCGCCATCGACGCCATAGATGGCCTCCATCATGTCCCATTTCACGCAATGGCTGCCGCGGCGGTCGATGATCTGGTCAAAGCTCATGGGGGTCTCCGTTGGTTTCAGTGCAGGCTAGCGCGCGATGCGGCAGGTGCAAGGGACATTGCGGTGCGGGGGCGCTTGTCTTACATGGACGCCATGAAACGCCCGATTATCCTGCACCCTGATCCACGCCTGAAAAAGACGGCCCAAGCCGTGCCCGATCTGACCGACGACCTGCGCACGCTGGCCGATGATATGCTGGCCACGATGTACGATGCGCCGGGCATTGGGCTGGCTGCGCCGCAGGTGGGTGTGCTGACGCGGCTGATCGTGCTGGACTGCGTGAAGGCGGATGACGAACCACCGCGCCCGCTGATCATGTTCAACCCGGAAATCGTGGCGTCCTCGGATGACCTGAACACCTATGAGGAAGGGTGTCTGTCGATCCCCGATCAGTTCGCCGACGTGACCCGGCCCGCCGAGGTCGAAGTGCGCTGGATCGACCGCGATGGGAACGAACAGACGGAAGGTATGGATGGGCTTTGGGCCACCTGCGTCCAGCACGAGATTGACCACCTCGATGGCAAGCTGTTCATCGACTATCTCAAGCCGCTCAAGCGCCAGTTGATCACCCGCAAGATGCAAAAGCTGAAACGGGAACGCGCCCGCGCATGAGCCTGCGCGCCATCCTGACCTGGCCGCACCCGCAATTGCAGGCTGTTTGCACGCCGGTCGAGGTGATCACGCCCGACATCCGGGCTTTGTCGCAGGACATGTTGGAGACGATGTACGCCGCCCCGGGTCGTGGTCTTGCGGCACCCCAGGTGGGCGAACTGATGCGGCTGTTCGTGATGGACCCCACATGGAAAGAGGGCACGCGCAGCCCCATGGTCTGCATCAATCCTGACATCCTTGATCGCTCGGATGAGCGCGCGACCGCGGACGAGGGGTGCCTGTCGATCCCCGGTGTGACCGCTCCGGTCGAGCGGCCGACATCCGTGCGCATGGTCTGGACCGATCTGGATGGCGTCGTGCATGACGACTGGCTGACCGGCTTTGCCGCGCTTTGCGCCCAGCACGAGTTGGACCATCTCGATGGCATCCTGACGCTGGATCATCTGGACGATGCGCAGCGCGCGGCTGTTCTGGACGCCTACGAGGCGCAGACATGACCATCCGCCCCTTTATCCCCTGGCCCGACAAGCGCCTGCGCACGCCCGCAGAAGATGTGGCAGAGATCACGGAGGAGGTGCGCGCGATCTGGGCCGACATGGTCGATACGATGATTGCAATGCCGGGCCATGGCGTGGGCCTGGCAGCGCCGCAGATCGGTGTGATGCTGCGCCTTGCGGTCGTGGACGCGGCCCCCGACCGCAGCCGCCGCATCCTGCTTGCCAATCCGGAAATCCTCGACGCCGATGCGGAGATCGTCAAAGGCACCGAAGCCAGCCCCAACCTCCCCGGCGTCTCGGCCGAAATTCCGCGCCCCAAGGCGGTGGCCGTGCGGTTTCTCAACGACCAGGGCATGTGGGACCGGCGCGACTTCACCGGGCTTGAGGCGCGCAGCGTCCAGCACCAGATCGACCACCTCGCGGGCCGGATGTATTTCGACAACCTGGGCCGGGTGAAGCGCGACATGCTGCTGCGCCGCGCGAAAAAGGGCAAATGACATGCGCCTGATCTTCATGGGCACGCCCGACTTCTCGGTCCCGGCGCTCGACGCCCTGCACGCCGCCGGCCACGACATCGCGGCCGTCTACACCCAACCCCCACGCCCTGCAGGCCGCGGCAAGAAAGACCGCCCCAGCCCCGTCCACGCGCGGGCCGAGGCGCTGGGTCTGCCTGTCCACCACCCCACATCCCTGCGCAATGACGACGCCCAAAACACGTTTGCGGCGCTCAACGCCGACATCGCGGTGGTCGTGGCGTATGGCCTTATCCTGCCCCAACCGATCCTTGATGCGCCCACCCACGGCTGCCTCAACATCCACGCGAGCCTGCTGCCGCGTTGGCGCGGGGCGGCCCCGATCCACCGGGCCATCATGGCAGGCGACACCGAAACCGGCGTCTGCATCATGCAGATGGAGGCAGGGCTCGACACCGGCCCGGTGCTCATGCGCGAAAGGGCACCCATTGGCGACACCGACACCACGGCGGACCTGCACGACCGCCTGGCCGCCATGGGCGCCGATCTGATCACGCAGACCCTCGCGCACCTCCCAACCCTCGCCGCCACGCCGCAGCCCGACACGGGCGTCACCTATGCCCACAAGATCGACAAGGCCGAGGCCGCCATCGACTGGACCCAACCCGCCTCCGATATCGACCGTCAGATCCGCGGCCTATCCCCGTTCCCGGGCGCGTGGTTCGACCACGACGGCACCCGCATCAAGGTGCTGGGATCGACGCTGGCCCAGGGCACTGGCACACCGGGCACGATCCTCGACGATACCCTGACCTTGGCCTGCGGTACGGGGGCTGTGCGCCTCACCCGCTTGCAACGGGCGGGCAAAGGCGCGCAGGATGCAGACGTGTTCCTGCGTGGCTTGCCACTGCCCCAAGGCACGCAGCTATGAAAGGACGGCCCCCATGTTCCTGACCCTCTTTGGCACCGTCGTGATCGCGGGCATCGTCGGCTATGTGTCGGAAAAGTCGAACTTTACCCATAACGGCATCCTGCCATCGATCATCATCTGCATCGGCGGCGCGTTCCTGTTCTTCTTTGTCCGGCTGATGTTCGGCTTTGGGTTTTCGAGCGCGGGCATGAACGCCATCGTGTCGTCCATCGGCGCGCTGATCATCGTGCCCACCCATTGGCGCAAGTGACCTAGCGGTTTATCCCAAGCGCCCGCCGCTGGCCCTGCTGGGTCAGACGAAACCCTGGGCCCAGATGGCTGTGCGGCCGTGCCGCGCGAAAATTTGGACCCACATGGCTGAGCGGGGCCGCCCGGCGAAAACCTGTCTGTTGCCGTCCGGGATGCCGCCGGGCCCGCGGCTGCTGGGCCGCACCGGGCGTCACCTCGACCAACTTGCCGGGCGGCTGTGCCGCTTGCGCCTGTCCCTGTGCAGCAGGACCAAGGCACAGCAGCGCCGCAAGGGTGATAAGAAGATGTCGGGTCATGGGGTTGGCCTGTGTCCAAGCGATAGACCAAAGGTAGCGCAAAGGCCGGTGCGCGCCAGTCGGGTGGGGTCAAGGGGCATTGGGTGGACGGGGCACAGGCCCGCATCCCAAAAGAAAACGACCCGCCTTGGGGGGAGAGGCGGGCCGTTCCGGGGGTTCGTGCGCACTGGTTTTCAGTGCCTTAGAAGAACTTTTTGAATTTCTTCTTGGTGACGAATTTCTTCTTGGGCGAGACGAATTTCTTTTTCTTGAAACCGCCGTGGTGCTTGAACTTTTTGAACTTCTTGAATTTGGCGTCGATCACTTCGGTCTGCTCAACATCTGCGACGGTTGCACCAGTCCAGATCGTGTCCGCGCTTGCGGGGCTCAGGCTGGTGACGGTCACGGCGGTGGCGATGGCGGCGATCAGAAGCGGGGTTTTTGTAGCTGTCAGTTTCATATCTTTTCTCCTTTGTCGTGGTGGCCGGGGTGGCCGTTCGTCTTGGGATAGAGATAGCGGAAAAGGTCTGTAACAATAAGGGACCAATCGGTCACAAACATTGGAGGAAAGAGGCATACGCGGTAAGTTCTACCCTGCCATAGGTAATAAAAAGTGTTTTTTGGCAGGGGCTTAAGGTGAAAATTCTCTGTAACAAAGATATTTTGAAACGCCCGCAATTTGGTATTTTTTCGCGCGATTTCAGAAAAACCAAGGCGCCCTTTTGATCAAACAGGCCGCCGCACCGCTCGGGCTGGCCGCGTATGTTGCGGCATCGGGCATCAGCGCCGGGATCACAAGCGCACAAAGCGTGATGTGAGTCGCTTTGTGCCGGTGCATTCCCAACGTGGTGCGCGGGACGGGACGGAGAGGGGTGGACGCCTGTCGCGTCAGCTGCCCCCAAAAACGAAAGCGGCCCGCCCCCGGGGGGGACGGGCGGACCGCTTGAATTCGTGCGCACTGGACGCACGATAGGGCAATCAGATCAGAAGAGCTTTTTGATTAACGCTTTTTTCTTGAAGGTTTTCTTGGGGGCGACGACCTTTTTCTTTTTCACGCCGTGGAATTTATAGCCGTGGTGAAACTTGTGCTTTTTCAGCTTGGCTTTGAAGCTGGCGTCGATCACCTGCGCGCTTTCGACATCTGCGCTGCTGGCGGATGCCCAGAAGACTTTGGCGCTGGCGGGGCTCAGGCTGGTCAGGGTCACTGCGGTTGCGATGGCGGCGATCAGAAGCGGGGTTTTTGTGGCTTTCAGGTTCATGTCTCTTCTCCGTGTTGTGTGGCCTGGGGTGGCCCGTGTCTGTTGAGAAAGAGATAGCGGAAAACCACTGTAACAATAAGGGACCAATCGGTCACAAACTGTCATGGAAATGATAGCTTCGGGCGTGTGATCGCGCGTGTTTGAAGTAGATTATTTATTTATTACAAAGGTTTATGGGGAGAATATTCTGTAACAATTGTCTCGCCAATGCCCTGAAATCCGTCGTGATTCAGGGCTTTTTCGTAAAGTGCCCTGGCGTCACTTGCCCTTGAACGGGGCCATGCCCGCCCGTGCAAGCGCATCCGCGCGTTCGTTTTCGGGGTGTCCAGCGTGGCCCTTGACCCATTCCCAGGTCACATCGTGCCGCGCCTGAGCGTCGTCGAGTCGCTGCCAAAGGTCGGCATTGGCGACGGGCTTTTTCGATGCGGTCTTCCAGCCGTTGCGCTTCCAGCCATGAATCCAGCTCGTGATCCCGTTCTTGACGTAGTTGCTGTCGGTCACAATCGTGATGCTGCTGGCCCGGTCCAGCGCCTCCAGCGCCGAGATGGCGGCCATCAGTTCCATCTTGTTGTTGGTTGTCTGGGCCTCTCCGCCCTTCAACTCGCGTTCCTTGACCACGGTGTCGCCGTCCATCGCACGCAGCAGTGCGCCCCAGCCGCCCGGGCCGGGATTGCCCGAACAGGCCCCGTCGGTATAGGCAAAAAGCCTAGGCACGGGTGGCCTGCAGCACGATGAACGGGGCCACTTCGCCCGACAGGCCCGCCTCTTCTCCGGTGCGGGTATAGGTGATGTCGAACCCGGTGCGGGTCAGCAGATCGGTCAGCGCGTCCTCGGTCATATAGGAATAGAGCCGCCCGATACTGTCGCGCGCTTCACCGGTGCCAAGCTTGGTGCCGAAGTGAAAGATGCCGCCGGGTATCAGCGCCGCGTGGATGGCCGCAAAGTAGTCGGGCCATTTTGCCAGCGGCGTGTGCAGCATCGAAAAGTTCGACCATACGCCTCCGTACATATCCTCACCGCTCAGGTCTTCATACCCGGCCTGCCGGGCCGTGACCCCGGGATGAGCGCTGGCAAGCGCCAGCATCTCCGGCACGGGGTCCCAGGCATGCGCATCCAGCCCGGCCTGCGCCATCGCCGCCGCTGCAAAGCCCGGCCCGCAGCCGATGTCCAGCACCTTTGTCCCCGCGGGGACGGCTGCAATGAAGCGTTGCACCATGGGATCGTCGCCCGCGTCTTTGACCAGATCGGCGTATTCGGCGGCCTTGGCCGCGTAGACATCAAGGGTTTCGCGGTCGCTCATCAGATCACCGTTATGGTTAGGGAGGCCACGACGATTGCCGTCAGCAACAGCCGCAATTTCATCCACCAGGTCGGGGTCAGGCCCCAGCGGGAAAAGGCAAAGTCCAGCATCAGCAATCCCGCAAAGCCGATGATGAGGTTGAGCGACGCGCTGGTCGGGCCGCCGCCCGTCATGAAGAACGCCCAGAGCGCCGGGATGACTGACAGCGCGTACCCCGTTGCCGCCTGCGCGCCTTCGGCCTTGGTGGCAAAGCCCCAGAGCACGCCGGACATGAAGGACAGGATCACCGAGCCATAGAACAGCTGCACATAAGGCCCGACAAAGCGCGGCCCCAGCGCCTGCGCCCCCCACGCGCCGAGGTCGGGTGCCAGCACTGTGGCCGCACCCCAGACGAAGGGGATGAGGCCAGCCAGGCCGAGAAGCAGGGGTGCGCGGGGGATTTGGGTCATAGATCAGCGATCAGTTTGGCAATGCGTTTGGCCCGTGTGTCGGCTCTTTTGGCGGTGTTCACAAGATGCAATCTGGAGCGCCGCTGGCCCGGCGTCAAAGCCTGCCAGCGCGCGGTGCGGTCTGCGGTCCGGAGGGCCTGCATCACATCGTCGGGCACCTCGACCAGATCGGGATCAACCGGGCGGATGCGCGCCTCGAACGGCTCGCCCACGGTCAGGCCGCTGTCGCGCAGAAACGTCTTGCCGGTGTAGACGAAAAGGCCGTCGATGACGGGCGCTTTGGTCAGGGCGAGGTTGATGGGGAAGTCCCCGAACTCACCCTCGATCCGTTTGGTCTTGGCGGGCAGGGCGGCGGTGACCGCGTCGGGCAGACGGAGGATCGTGTAGGTGTTCTTGCCCCATTCCATGGGCGCGATCACGCCGTCAAACCACAGCCAGTCATCGCTCATGCGCGTTCGAGCGCCAGACGTCCCGCAAGCGCGGCGAAGATGGCCGCGAAGCTGCGCGAAAGCCAGCGCATGACAACCTCGGAGCCCAAGATCCATTGCCGCGCAGCGGCGGCGAAGGTGCCGTAGAGCACGAAGACGGCGAAGGTCATGGCCATGAAGACCGCGCCCAGCGTCGTCATCTCAAGCGTTGCGGTGGCGGCGTTGCCCGACAGGAACGGCGGCAGAAGCGCCAGAAAGAAGATCGACAGCTTGGGGTTCAGGATGTTGATCAGCGCACCCCGCCGGGCGATCCGCCAACCTGCATCTGCGCTGCGCTGGGCCGAGATGTTGAGCGCGCCGCCGGAGCGCAGACTGCCCCAGGCGAGATAGAGAAGGTAGGCGACACCGGCGAACTTCACGATGTTGAACAAGAGCGCCGAGGTGTGCAGGAGCGCCGCCAGCCCGAGCGTTGCCGCGGCAAGGTGCGGCACGATGCCGAAAGTGCAGCCGAGCGCGGCCCAGAGGGCGGCGTTGCGGCCCTGACCCAGACCCAGCGCGAGGGTATAGATGACCCCGGTGCCGGGGGCGATGACGACGACGAAGGCGGTGAGCAGAAACTGGAGAGACAGCATGATGGACCATCGGTTGGGATGGTCGAAAACCTAGGCGGATGGGGGCGATTTGGCAATCTGTCCCCGCGGGGACAGGCCCTTCGGACCGGCTACGGAATGTTAAGGGGTCTGTGATTTGTGTTTGGGCGCAATGGGTTGGTCATCGTGCGGCGCGGTCAGCGAATTTTAACCGTGCGAAAGCCAGCATACGTGCCGAACGCGGGCAGGGTTTTGGGCGAGGTCGTGAGGGCCGGTTTGGGTGTGATGGTTGGCGCGGACAGAGTTGGCGTTTGGTCGACGCCGAGCAATGGATCCAGCGCGGACTTTGCTGACTTTCTATCCTCGAAGGCAACTGTCGGGTTCCCTAACTTCTTCGCTACACCAATGCAATTTTGAACTCGACCGTCTCATGTCCACCAAGAGCTTTGTCGGCGATATAGCTTTTGACAAATTTGCCACCTGCCTTTTCGATGACACGCACGGACGCTTGATTGTCAGGGCTGGTAGTGATTTCAATGTACTTCAACCCGACTTACTCTGCCTCCGGTAAGATTGCTACGAGCGCAGCAGACGCCAATCCCTCTCGTCTTCG
>JBCDEK010000082.1:0-14893 GCA_039179785.1 Pseudomonadota bacterium
CCGTCTTTAGTGATGCGTGGGGCGCCGAACGATTTGTCCAGAACCACGTTGCGGCCCTTGGGGCCCAGTGTCACTTTTACAGCGTCGGCGAGAGTGTTCACGCCTGCCAGCATGCGATTGCGGGCATCTGTGTCGAATTTGACGTCCTTAGCAGCCATATTCTTTCTCCTTTGAGAATGTGTGAGTGAGGGTCAGAGAAGCGGCGGGCGCTTACTCGATGATCCCCATGATGTCGCTTTCTTTCATCATCAGCAGCTCTTCGCCGTCGATGGTGACTTCGGTGCCGGACCATTTGCCGAACAGCACCTTGTCGCCGGCTTTCACACCCATCTCGATCAGCTCGCCGCTGTCTTTACGGGCGCCGGGGCCTGCGGAGACGATTTCGCCCTCGCTCGGCTTTTCCTTGGCGCTATCAGGGATAATCAACCCACCAGCGGTTTTCTCTTCGCTTTCTGTGCGGCGTACCAGCACGCGGTCATGAAGCGGTTTCAATGCCATCTTTGCAGCTCCTTGAGGCTCAAAGTTATTCTCCCTTGACCCCTTGCGGGGCCGTTAGCACTCATCCTCTTCGAGTGATAACGCAGCGTAATTAGGCAAGCGCTGTCACCGAGTCAACCAATCGATGGTGGATTTTTTTGGCTCATTTTCACCGCCCTTGCTGGCATGTGCATGACCTCTCCCCTAGCGTGCAGCAAACGGAGGCGCGCGCATCATGCACATTCGGATTTTCCCCATTCTGTCGATCCTGGTCTGGCTGTTGCCCGGCATGGCATTTGCGGCTTGCACGGGCAAGGACTTGCGCCCCACACTGAGCGCAGAGGCGCAGGCGGCGATTGCGGCAGAGACGGCGGCGCTGCCTTACCCGGAGGGCAATCACTGGCGGGCGACCAAGGGTGAGCGGACGATCACGCTGTTGGGGACGATGCACCTGCATGACCCGCGGATGGTCGCCATAGTCGACCGGCTGGCACCAACGCTTGACAATGCTGACCTGGTGTTGGTCGAGATCACCGCCGAAGAAGAGGCTGCGATGCTGGGCGCCATTGCGACCGATCCGTCAATCGCCTTTCTGACAGACGGTCCCAGCCTGATCGACCGTGTTCCACCCGACATCTGGGCCGAACTGGCCGCAGCGGCGCAGCGGCGCGGCGTACCGCCGTTTATGGCGGCCAAGTATCAGCCCTGGTTCCTGTCTTTGACGCTGGCCCTTGCCCCGTGCGCTGCCGCCGATGTGCAGGCGGGCAAGCCGGGGCTCGACAAGATGGTAATCAACGCGGCAGAGGACGCAGGCGTGCCGGTCGAGGGGCTTGAAACCTTTCGCGAGGTGCTGGACGTCATGGCGGCGGACCCGATCGAGGAACAGCTGCGATTCCTGCCGTTGATGGTACAGATGGAGCGCACAGTGGACGATGCGACGGCCACCACCATTGCCACGTATTTCGACGAAGAACATGGGGCGCTGCTGGCGTTTTCGCGGGTTTTCACCCGAGAGCAGATCGATTTCCCACCCGACGAATTCGACGCTTTGTTTGACGAGATGATGGGAATGCTGCTGGATCAGCGAAACCTGATGTGGATGGAGCGGATCGACCGGCGCGACGAAGATAACATTCTGATCGCCGTTGGTGCGGCACATCTGTCGGGTGAAACAGGCTTGCTGAAGCAATTTGAACAACGCGGCTTTGAACTGGAGCGGCTGCCGTTCTGATACGCAGCTTGGCGCAGGCTGCCCTTACGCGCCCAGCACAGGACCGGATTGGCCTACCGCCTCGGCCCCTTTGGGGGTCAGTCCGTAAATGCCTTTGTCGACCTTTTCGAACCAGCCGTAGTGGTCGTTGCGCATCATTGTTGTGGCCCGTGCGATCCCCGTTTCACGCGCCACATCCGCGCCTTTGCTCGCGCCCGCTTCATAAAGGTACATTGCCAGCTTGAGCGCATCCTGCCGATAGGCGGTGATCAATCCCACACGGGTTTGACCGCCGTCGTTGGGATCCCCCTGGCGAGCCGCAAATTCCCGCAGCAACTGCCCCTGACGCTTGGCATTCTTGCGCGGGGCATAGGGGCCGGGGTCGCAATGCACCTGCACCAGCCCGTCGGTCAGGCGCACGGTGATCAGACCAAGGCCAAGACGTCGGCACAGCCGGGTCATGTCCTTGGTGGCTTTCAGAAACCGTTTCCCCTTGCCCCGTTCGACGGCCATATAGACGTCGTCGCTAACGCCGAGCCGCGCCACGCACTGGTGCACCAGCGCCAGCGAATAACCAAGCTTCAACTCAACGATCACCGGTGGTTCGCCCCCGCGCACGGCCACCACGTCGGCAGCCCCTACTTCGGATTTCACCACGTATCCCTGCCCTTCGAGGAAGGTTTTGACGGGCGCGTAGAGATCGGTTTCGCGGGTGGTCACTGGATTGGTCCGGCACGTTTGGCCCGTGCGAGGAAACCCCCGCACGGGGCCGTTGGCAAGTCCTATCGCCCGCCGGTGCGCCCTGGAAAGCGCGGAGGTCTGCCGCCACGCACCTGCGTGCGCAGGCTGTGCACCGGCTGACGGCTGGCATTGGGCCGTGCGGGCGGACGGGGTTTGGATACGGTACGGGTATCGCCCGGTTTGCGGGCGGGTTTTCTGGATTTGGGCATGGGGTGCCCCTTCTGTCTGAATTGGATGGAACTGCGAAACGCAGACGATCCCCGCGAATGCGGGTCAGGCAGGCTTGTCCATTGGGAAACACTCCTCTGAAAATCAGGCGCGGCGGGACGCGCGGAACGGGTGGGCGATCAGGCCGACTTGTTCATTTTCAGAGCACTCCTATGGTCGTGTGCGGACACTATACCCCAAGTGACACGGCGCGACAATTGCTCTCTGACCCGCCCCCCGTGACACCCCTGCAAAGGCTGTTATAAGGGCGCCGAAATGACCCTTTTTGCGCAGGACCCATTGCCATGACCACCCTCGTTTTCGGCCACAAGTCACCCGACACGGACAGCACCGGATCGCCCATCATCTGGGCCTGGTACCTGAATGAAATCAAAGGGGTCGAGGCAGAGCCGGTGCTGCTGGGCGAGCCCAACACCGAAGCCGCGTTCATGCTGGACAAGTGGGACCTGCCCAAGCCGCGAGTTATCGACGGCGTGGACGCGGACCAACCCGTTGTGATCGTGGACACCAACAACCCGGCTGAATTGCCCGATGCCATCAACGATGCCGATATCACGGCCATCATCGACCACCACAAGCTGGTGGGCGGGTTGGAGACCAAGGGCCCGATCGACATTCGGATCGAACCGGTGGCGTGTACGGCCACCATCATGTGGAAGATGATTGGCAAGGACATGGCGCAGATGCCCACCGGCGTGAAGGGCGCGATGCTGTCCTGCATCCTGTCAGACACGCTGGAGTTCCGCTCACCCACGACAACGCAGGAAGACAAGGCGATTGGCTGGGATCTGGCCAAGGATCTGGATGTGGACCTGTCGGCCTATGCGTCCGAGATGTTCGAGGCGAAGTCGGACGTGTCGGCGTTTTCGGATGCCGAATTGCTGCGCATGGACAGCAAGGAATACGAGGTCGACGGCACGCAATTCCGGGTGTCTGTTCTGGAGACGACCGCGCCCAAGCTGGTGCTCGACCGCAAGGACAGCCTGATGGCGTCCATGGGTGATGTGGCGAAAGAGGACGGCGCGGATGAGGTGCTGCTGTTTGTCGTCGATATCCTGAACGAGGAAGCCACGATGCTGATCCCCAATGACCGGGTGAAGGGCGTGGCCGAGAAGAGCTTTGACGCGACCGTGTCCGGGGACACCGTTGTGCTGCCCGGCGTCATGAGCCGAAAGAAGCAAATCATTCCGAACCTGAAGGTATGATGCCGCGGCGGAGGATGCCTCTGCCTTACTATTTGTGCCGCGTGGTCTATGGTGCCACCAGACGGGCGGACCATTGGTCCGCCCTCCTTTTTCGAAGACGGAGCGCCTGATGGCCCAGATCATTTCCTCACTCGCAGACATCTCGGATCGCTATGACGCGCTGTTCGTGGACCTTTGGGGCTGCGTGCACAACGGGGTGAAGGCCCTGCCCGAGGCCGTGGCGGCGTTGCAGGCGTACCGGGCCAACGGGGGCAAGGTTGTACTGGTGACCAACTCGCCCCGCCCGCGCGTCGGAGTGCAGAGACAACTGGTGCATTTCGGTGTGCCGGATGACGCGTGGGACACGATTGCCACCTCGGGCGACAGCGCGCGGGCGGCGATGTTTCGGGGGATCGTGGGCAACAAGGTCTATTTCATCGGGCAGCCGGGGGAGGAGAAATTCTTTGAGCCCATCGGCGTGATCAAGGACCCCGTGCGGATCGAAATGGTGCCGCTGGATCAAGCCGAGGGCATCGTCTGCACCGGGCCGCGCAACCCGAAGGCTGACCCGGATGTGATGCGGCCCGAGTTCCTGATGGCCAAGCAATTCGGGCTTAAACTGCTCTGCGCGAACCCGGATTTCGTGGTGGATCGGGGCGACGTGCGCGAGTGGTGCGCGGGGGCGCTGGCGAAGCTCTACACCGAGATGGGGGGCGAGAGCCTGTATTTCGGCAAGCCGCATCCGCCGATCTATGATCTGGCGCGGCGGCGGCTCTCGGAGCTGGGGGTGGACGTGCCCGACAGCGGTATCCTGGCCATCGGAGACGGCGTGTTGACCGACATTGCGGGGGCGATGGGCGAAGACATCGATTCCCTGTTTATCTCGGGCGGGTTGGCGGCGGCGGAAACCAAAACGTCGCAGCAGCCGGACCCTGATGCACTAAGTGCTTACCTTGAAAAGGAAATGTCCTCTCCAACCTTTGCGATAGGACATCTGCGCTGACCTTCTTTTCGCTTGATTTTCCGCGCACGCAAAGTCATTAAGTTGCGTGACAGCCGCATGTGTGGTCAGAAAATTACCGGAGTTCGGTCATGTTGGATAACTTGCCCCGCGGCACGATCTGCGTAGAAGACATCGAAATGGGCATGTCCCGTCACCTGCGCAAAGTGGTGACCGATGAGGACATCGAAATGTTTGCCCAGGTGTCGACTGACCGGAATCCGGTGCATCTGGACGATGACTATGCCCGCGACACGATCTTTGCCGGGCGCATTGCCCACGGGATGCTGACCGCGGGCCTGATCTCTGCCGTGATTGGTGAGCAGCTGCCGGGGCACGGCACGGTCTATATGGGACAATCGTTAAAATTTCTTGCACCCGTGCGTCCGGGGGACATGGTCTATGCCGAGGTGAAGGTGATCGACATCGACTTTGCCAAGCGTCGGGTGAAGCTGGATTGCCATTGCGCGGTCGATGGCAAAAAGGTTCTCGTGGGGGAAGCAACCGTCTTGGCGCCATCGCGCAAATTCGACTAAGCCCTTGGTTTGGTGATGTGATTTAGGGGCGTTGCCCCTCGGCCTTTGGCCTCACCCCATCGTATTTTTCGTCAGAAGAAACGGGTGCTTGCCCTTGTTTGGTCGCTTGGCTAGGCAGGGGTCATGAAGATTATTCGGGATTATCAATTCGTTGACGACGCCGACCGTGGGGCGAGCGTGGCGGTTGGCAACTTTGACGGCGTGCATGTCGGACACCGGTCGGTGATCGAACTGGCCCGGAACGCAGCCCCCGATGCGCCTGTGGGTGTGCTGACATTCGAGCCGCATCCGCGCGAGTATTTTGCC
The DNA here is from genome assembly GCA_039179785.1 of Pseudomonadota bacterium. Classification (GTDB taxonomy): domain Bacteria; phylum Pseudomonadota; class Alphaproteobacteria; order Rhodobacterales; family Rhodobacteraceae; genus Tateyamaria. The sequence continues at coordinate 5,683 of JBCDEK010000082.1, forward strand.
CCCGACGCCCCCCCGTTTCGCTTGATGAGTCAAGCCGCGCGGGCAAGCCGGTTGGAGAAGATGGGGCTTCGCTATCTCTTTGAATTGCCTTTCCATTCCGGGCTGGCGGGGTTGAGCCCGGAGGCGTTTGCGCGCGAGGTGATCTGCGACGGTTTGGGGCTGAGCCACGTGGTAGTGGGGGCCGATTTCTGCTTTGGGAAAAAGCGGGCCGGCACGGCGGTGGATCTGGTGCGCTTTGGCGCCGAGATGGGATTTGGCGTGACGGTGGCCCCGTTGCTGGCGCGCGGGGAAAACACGGTGTCGTCGACCGCGATCCGGCAGGCCCTGAGCGATGGGCGACCACAAGATGCTGCGGAGATGCTGGGGCATTGGCACAGGATAGAGGGGCCGGTGATCGGGGGGGAGCAGCGGGGGCGCACCTTGGGATACCCCACCGCGAACATGTCGATTGACGGGCTGCATCCGCCCGCATTCGGGGTTTATGCCGTTCTTTTCAATGTGTTGGCGGGACCGCACAAGGGGGCCTATCACGGTGTGGCGTCGATGGGGGTGCGGCCGATGTTTGGAGAGAACAAGCCGAATCTTGAGACTTATGTGTTTGATTTCTCTGGTGATTTATATGGCGCACCGGTGTCGGTGGCGTTGGTTGCGCATCTGCGGGGCGAAGAGACGTTTGACAGCCTTGAGGCGCTGATTGCGCAGATGGATGCAGACAGTGCGCAGGCGCGCGACATCCTGGCAAACCTATGAGCGACCCGATTGATCGAAACGGTCTAAGCCCCCGTTTTTGGGAGAAAAAACCGATCCAGAAGCTGACCCGCAAGGAGTGGGAGGCGCTGTGTGACGGGTGCGGAAAATGCTGTCTGAACAAGCTGGAAGACGAGGATACGGGCGCGGTTGCGCTGACGCGGGTGGCGTGTCGGTTGCTGGATGACGAGACGTGCCGCTGTGCGCACTACGAGACACGGCATCAATTTGTGCCGGATTGCATCGTTTTGAAGCCGTCAAACATTGAGGAACACCTGTACTGGATCCCGCAAACCTGCGCCTATCGCCTTGTTTATGAAGGAAAACCCCTGTTCGATTGGCACCCTCTGATCTCGGGCACTGCCGAGACGGTGCATGCAGCGGGCGTGTCGATGCGCGGGCAGACCTATAGCGAGTTCGACATCGCGGACGAGGATTGGGAAGAGCACATCATCGACGAGCCGACCTGAGCAGCGCACGCTGCGTTAACGGGCCTTTTGGGCGGCAGGGTATCGGTGCGCCGCGCCGCTTTTGGCAGCAAACTGCGTGTTTTGGCGGGGAAAGTGCACAATTTGCAACGACCTGAAACCGGCCAATTGGGGCTGATTTCGGGAAACTGCACAGTTTCGAGGGGCAAACTGCACATTTTTCCCAACTCATTGATAAGGGGTTAAGAAAAAGGGTTAAGCCGGGGCGATATGCCGCGTGATCAACAGGTGTCGAGAAAGCTGCGCCAGCGCTTGGCCACGCGGTCCGGGTGGGTGAGTGGCCCCATGTGACCGACCCCGTCAAACGTTTCGGTCGTGACCCGCGGCAGGCGGCGGGCGATGGCGCCGTTGACCGGCGCCGCCCAGCGCGACGTGCTGCCGCCCATCAGCAACGCGGGCATCGTGGCGCGGGCAAAGCGGCCGGGGGCGAGCAGCTGCGCACTGTCATCCACGAGAAATGGCGCGGAGTGGCGCACGAATTGGATACGGTCGACCATGTAGGCGCGGTTTTGGGCCGGGATATCGTGCCAGCGGGGGCCTTCACCCCAGGCGCGGTTGAAGGCGCGGGCGGCAGCCTCGGGATCACCGGCGTCGATGGCGGCGTCGAAATCGGCGGTGTCGCGCGCGTAGTTCGGACCGAAGTCGGGATTGTCAGCAATGATCGGGGCGAAATAGACCGGTTCATAAAGGGCGACGCTGCGCACGCGGTCGGGGTGTTCGATGGCAAGGCGCAAGGCGACCGTGGCCCCGAAGCTGTGGCCGATGAGGTCGATGGGAGCCGCACCAATGCCGTCCATGACAGTGAGCGCCATGGCGGTGGCGGTGTCGTGCATCACCCCCTGCCCGTCCCAGTCGCCCGACTGGCCGTGATTGGGCAGGTCATAGGCGTGCAGCGTCAGGTCGTTGCCCAGCGCCGCCGCCACACCGCGCCACGCGCCGGAATGCCCCAGCGAGCAGTGGATGGCGAGGGCGGGACGGGGACCGGACCCGAAGGTCCGGCTGTGGATGTGGGGGATCACAACTTGCCAGAGAGGTGCAGATCGAGGTCGTCGAGTTTGTCCTGGCCCCAGAAGCGTTGGTCGCCGTCGACGATGTAGAACGGTGCGCCGAAGACGCCTTTGTCCACCGCCTCTTCGAGATTGGCGACGTAGGTTTCAGCGCCCGACAGCAGGCCGCTGTCGGCGAGTGAGGGATCGAACCCGGCCTCGGCCAGACAGGCCTTGATCACGTCGTCCTGGGCGATGTCCTTGTCCTCGGCCCAGACGGCGCGGAGGATGGCATGGACCAGCGCGCCAAGATCACCGCCCCCGGCGTTTTGCGCTGCGATGATGGCGTAGGAGGACGGGGCGGCGTTGGTGGGCCAGTGCGCGGGTTTGAGGTTGAAGGGCATGTCGTGTTTCCGGGCCTGCCGCACCAGTTCCTGGGCGCGGTAGTCGATGCGGTTGATGTGCCGGTCCTTGGGGGGTGTGCCGCCGGTGCGGCCAAAGAGAGCGATCACGTCCAGCGGTTTGTAGATCACCGTGGCCCCATGTGTCTGGGCGAGGTCCTCGAACCGGGTTCCGGCGAGGTAGGTGTAAGGCGACAGCGTTGCAAAATAGTAATCGATATGGGGCAATTTAGTCTCCTGTCGCAGGGTCTGCTGTTTCGCGCGACGGTACCCCCGTGCTAAGCGGTGTCAACATCACGAATCTGTCACAATCGTGCTGCGCGGGGATACGACATGCCAAATATCCAAGAGCCCAAGCTGATCTCGGGCAATGCCAATCTGCCGTTGGCAAATGCAATCGCGCGGCGCATGTCGCTGCATCGCGGGGTCAATGTGGGGCTGGTCGAGGCCCGCGTGGAGCGGTTCAATGACGGTGAGATCTTCGTTGAGGTGTTCGAGAATGTGCGCGGTGAGGATATGTTCATCATCCAGCCCACATCGAACCCGGCCAATGACAATCTGATGGAATTGTTGATCATGTGCGATGCGCTGCGCCGGTCGTCGGCAGCGCGGATCACGGCGGTGATCCCCTATTTCGGCTATGCGCGGCAGGATCGGCGCACCAAGGCGCGCACGCCGATTTCATCGAAGCTGGTGGCGAATATGCTGGTGGGTGCGGGGATCGAGCGGGTGCTGACCATGGATTTGCATGCGGCGCAGATTCAGGGGTTCTTCGATATTCCGGTGGATAACTTGTATGCCTCACCGATCTTTGCGCTGGACATCAAGACGCAGTTTGCCGGGCGCATGGAGGAGTTGATGATCGTGTCACCCGATGTGGGCGGCGTGGCGCGGGCGCGCGAGTTGGCCAAGCGGTTGAATGCGCCCCTGTCGATTGTCGACAAGCGGCGTGAAAAGCCCGGAGAAGTGGCCGAGATGACGGTGATCGGCGACGTGAAGGACAAGGTGTGCCTGATCGTCGACGACATGTGTGACACAGCCGGAACGCTGTGCAAGGCGGCGGAGGTCCTGTTGGAGAACGGGGCGAAAGAGGTGCATTCGTATATTTCGCACGGGGTGATGTCGGGCCCCGCGGTGGAGCGGGTGACGAAATCGGTGATGAAGTCGCTGGTGATCACCGACAGCATTCAGCCGACCGAGGCGGTGAAGGCCGCGCCCAATATCCGCATCGTGCCGACGGCACCGGTGTTTGCGCAGGCCATCCTGAACATCTGGCACGGCACGTCGGTGTCGTCGCTGTTCGAGGCCGAGACGCTGAGCCCGATCTATGACGGGATGTATGCGGCGGAGTGATCCGGTTGACCGGGTCCTTTAGAGCAAGGGGCTTTGGATCATCGGCGCGACGTTCTGTCGGCCAGATGTTGAGACCATCATGCTGAGTTTGCTTGCTGCGTTGGCGCGGTCAAAATGGGTCCTGTGGCTGAGCGTTCTGCCCTTTGTGGCGCTGCCTGTCTTGGTTGCGCTGGAGGGCGATATACCAACAGGCTTTGGCCTTGCCGTGTTTGTTGCGAGCTTTTTTGTTGCTCCGATGGTCGTTAGTGAAAACGCCGTGGTCAGATATATGCTGACGCGCTTTTCACGAGAGACAGGAAAGCGCACGACCTCGGCACTCGCTGTCTTTGCTTTTTTGGCTGTCCCGCCATGTGTGGCGCTGATGACAAATCGATATGCCGGAACGACAATCGATATGTACGCTTTGCCGCTTCATGTCGCGTGGGCCGGTATCGGGGCGGCAGTTGTGTTCTTCACCGTGTCTGCCGACGCGGATTGAAATGCGGGCATTGCCGGACCTGCCACAGCCAGTAAAACGCCTGTGGTCATGTGCAAGACCTGTGGGCACAGCCTGAAGCAATCACGGGTCCCGCTTGTGATACAGAGTATCCGCTCTGGACACCCCTGCCCCCTTGTCCGAATATCCGGGCAAACAATGGGGAGATTTCATATGAAAACGGTTCTGATGACCACTGTCCTTTCGATCGCGGCGACGGGGGCGATGGCCGCGGGTCATTGCGCTGCTGGCAAGACCCTGACCGACGGCACGCTAACCATCGCGACGGGCAACCCAGCGTACTACCCTTGGGTGTTGAACGATGCGCCGGAGGCGGGTGAGGGTTTTGAAGCGGCGGTGGCCTATGCGCTGGCCGAAGAAATGGGGTTTGCCGCCGATCAGGTGACCTGGGTGCGCACGTCCTTTGACGAGGCGATCCAGCCCGGGGCGAAGAATTTCGACCTGAACATGCAGCAATATTCGATCACCGCAGAACGCGACAAGGTCGTGGATTTTTCCGCCCCCTACTACACCGCGCCGCAGGCGGTGATGACCACGCAGCCCGTGGTCGAGGGCGGGGCTGAGCCGACGCTGGAGAGCCTGAAGGGCCTGAAATGGGGTGTTGTCGCGTCCACCACTGCCCTGCCCGTGGTGATGGAGCGCATCCAGCCCAGCCAGTCGCCGCTGGTTTATGACGACAACGCCAACATCACTGCCGCGATGCAAGCAGGCCAGATCGATGCCGCATTGTTCGATCTGCCCACGGCGCTGTTCACCGCCGCTGTGCTGATGGAAAACGGTGTGGTGCTGGGCCAGTTCGATCCCGCAGCTGCCGAGAACCCGGACCAGTTCGGGGCGCTGATGCCTGAAGGGTCGGAGCTCAAGGCCTGTGTGGATGAGGCGCTGGCCGCCATGACCGAGAGCGGCAAGCTGGCCGAGATCGAAGCGCAGTGGCTGCAGGAAGCCACCGGGGTGCCGCTGATCAAGTGACCACCAGACGCGCCGCTTATGAGGCCCGGCAGAAACGTCGGGCCAATACCATTGCGGGGGTCAGCACTGTGATTGTGCTGGCCCTTGTCATTGTGCTTGTCCCCCTCGCTCCGGGGTGGGAGGCGGTGCGGGCGTCCTTTTTCAATGGTGAGGTGTTTGTTCGGGTCTTTCCCGACCTCTTGCGGGCATTCCTGCTGGATGTCGCCATTTTTGCCTGGTCGGTGCCGATGATCTTTGCCCTGGGGCTGGCCATTGCGCTGGCGCGAGGCAACAGCAACCCGGCGCTGTTTCCGCTGCGCATCTTTGGCGCGGTTTATGTCGATCTGTTCCGGGGCATTCCGGTCGTGCTGCTGGTCTATCTGGTGGGGTTTGGCATTCCTGGGCTGGGCCTGCCGCGCCCGTGGAATTCGCCCTATATCTGGGGGACGGTGGCCCTGGTGCTGACCTATTCGGCTTATGTGGCCGAGGTGCTGCGGTCGGGCATCGAGAGCATCCATGCGAGCCAGCGCAATGCCGCGATCTGTCTGGGCCTGAGCGAGCGGGACACGATGCGCTATGTGATCCTGCCGCAGGCCATTCGCCGGGTGGTGCCCGCCAATATGAACATGCTGGTGGCGCTGCAAAAGGACGTGGCGCTGTTGAGCTTTATTGGCCCGGTCGAGATTTTGCGACAGGCGGGTATCTTCAAGTCGCTGCTGGCCAACTTCACACCCTATGTGGCGGCAGCCGTGATCTTTCTGTGCGTGACCGTGCCTGCCACGCGCTATGCCGATTACCTGATGAACCGGGACCGCGATGCCAGATCCTAGGCTGTCATTGCGCGGCGTAACCAAGAGCTTTGGGGATGTGCAGGTGTTGCGCGGCATCGACATGGATATCGCACCGGGCGAGATGGTGTGCCTGATTGGCGCATCGGGGTCGGGTAAGTCGACGCTGCTGCGCTGCATGAACGGGCTGGAGCCGGTGGACGATGGCGAGGTGCGGCTGGATGGCGTCGACATTGCCGAGCCGGGCTTTGATCTGGGGCCGGTGCGCCAGCGGATCGGGATCGTGTTCCAGTCGTTTAACCTGTTCCCGCATATGACGGCCTATGACAATGTGGCGCTGGCCCCGCGCCGGGTGCTACATGAGGACGCGCGCGACCGGATCGAGGCGCTGTTTGCGCGGTTCGGCTTGGCCGATCACATGCGCAAATACCCCGATCAATTGTCGGGCGGGCAGCAACAGCGGGTGGCGGTGATCCGGGCGCTGGCGATGCGGCCCCAGACGATGCTGCTGGACGAGATCACATCGGCGCTGGACCCCGAACTGGTGGGCGAGGTGCTGGATGTACTGCGCCAGTTGCGCGACGACGGCATGACCATGGTGCTGGCCACGCACGAGATGGCCTTTGCCCGCGAGGTGGCCGACCGCGTGGTGTTCATGGATCAGGGCGTGGTGGCGGAGGACGGCGTGCCGGAGGTGATCTTTACGGCACCACAGCGGGAGCGGACGCGGCAGTTTCTGGCGAGTGTGTTGCGGTAGGGGTGGGTGGGTGTTGAGGTCGGGTTCGAGCCCTGCGTGGTCATTGAACCTCAGACAGAGGGCCGCGCCCGACCTCGGGTGGGCGTCAGCATGTCGAGCGGAGTGATTTATGGTTGGTATTTGCCTGTAACGATAGTTCTGAGCGCCGATGGTGGCGAGCGCCCTCCCGGGGGGAGGTCGGGCGCGGCCCGGCGCGCTACGCGCTTGATTCCGGGCTAGAACGCGCGGTGTCGGCATCGCGCATTGCAAGGAGGTGAATGTCGGTTTGAGCCCATAGTTGCCAATCTTCCGCGATGCGGCCAAAGTCTGCTTGGCAAATGTGCGGGGAAAATCTGATGGGTGTTAAAATGCAACTTGGCGATGATGTCGCGTTAGCTTTGTTCGACTTCCTATCCCGAACACTTGACCAACAGAACGGCGAAAAACTGCATGATGCCACCGTGCACGATGGAGAGCTTTGGGCACTAAACGCGCTTCACAGCGTTTTGGAAAAGAGACTGGCTGAACCCTTAGATGAAAGCTACGAGTATCACGTCAAAGCCGCGCTTGAAGGACTGACACTCAAGTCAGGCGCTTGGCCCTCGACCGTTGAAGAGTAGTAAATTTGCGCTCTCAAAAGCTGCCATTTATCGGGTCCGTTCAATGGGCAGCTTTGTCCCGCAAACCGGACCTCACTTTCCTTCATATTCCTATCGAACCAAACCAGCCGCAACGCAGAACCGACCTCCACCACCCTACCCTAGTACAACTCCCAATCGTCCGCCTGGCGCAACTCTCCCATGGCCAGCCAGGCGAGGCGCACGCGGGCGACGCGGGTGTCGCCCCAGGTGCGGAAGACCAAGTCGAAACCGTCCTTTGTCACCGTTTCGGCGGCGACATCGGCGCGAAGAGGGGTTTTGGTGTCCACGTCCCACATCGAGATCGAAACATGGACGGAGGGCGCGGCCCGGAACGGTTCGGTGAAGGATACGCGGCGGCGGCGTTCGCGTTGGCCGCGGCCGGTCCACATCTCGCCCCCGTCTTCGAAATCCGAGAACAGGGTTGTGTCGCCTTGGTCGATGCCGATCAGGTGGTTGCGCAGTCGTTTCATGGGTTCAGGTCAAATCCGTCACGAATTCGTATCACGTCATCGCGCTAGGGTAAGACCCAAAAAAGGAAAAGACCCCGTAAAGACGGGGCCTTTTTTCGCATATTCTATCTGAGGTTACAGGCTGGGCTGTTTGGTGCTCAGACCGATCTCTCCGCCCACGGCGACCATGTCGGCGAGCAGTTTGGCCGCGTCATCGACGGGGCCCGGTTCGTTCTGGAAGTTGTCCTTGGCGCGGGTGTAGACCTGTTGCGCCTCGTCGAACATCTCGTCCATCTGTTCCTGGGTCATGTCTCCCTTGGACACCGCGCGTTCGGCCAGCACGGACACACCCGCAGCACCGATTTCGGCAAAGCCGCCGGTGACCACGTATTCGTGGGTGTCACTGCCTGCCTCGACCCGCAGGATGCCGGGGCGCAGGGTGGTGATCGTGGGGGCATGGTCGGCCATCACGGTCATGTCGCCATCGGCACCGGGGATTTGCACGGCGGTCGCTTCGAGAGACGCAAGGCTGCGTTCGGGCGATACCAGATCAAATTGCATATCGTTCTCCTCATTGGGGCGGCGGGGTGAACCCCGCCCTACGCCCGGAGATTGAGATGTAGGGCGGGTTTGAACCCGCCTTACGATTAGGCTGCGTCGGCGGCCATCTTCTCGGCTTTGGCTTTCACCTCGTCGATGCCGCCCACCATGTAGAAGGCGCCTTCGGGCAGGTGGTCGTATTCGCCGGCCACAACCGCTTTGAAGGACGAAATCGTATCTTCCAGCGGGACCTGCACACCGTCAGAGCCGGTGAAGACCTTGGCCACGTCGAAGGGCCGCGACAGGAAGCGCTGGATTTTCCGCGCGCGAGCCACGGTCAGCTTGTCCTCTTCCGACAGTTCGTCCATCCCGAGGATGGCGATGATGTCCTGGAGCGACTTGTAGCGCTGCAGGATCTGCTGAACGTCCGAAGCAACCTTGTAGTGCTCTTCACCCACGATCTGCGGGTCCATCAGGCGCGACGAACTGTCGAGCGGGTCCACGGCGGGGTAGATACCCAGCTCGGAGATCGCACGGGACAGAACGGTTGTCGCGTCCAAGTGAGCGAAGGTGGTTGCAGGTGCGGGGTCGGTAAGGTCGTCGGCAGGCACGTACACGGCCTGGATCGAGGTGATCGA
>JBCDEK010000074.1:0-16728 GCA_039179785.1 Pseudomonadota bacterium
CGGACGGTGTTGATGTGTCCGCGGTGTCGGTGTCGGTGTCGGTGTCGGTGTCGGTGTCGGTGTCGGTGTCGGTGTCGGTGTCGGTGTCGGTGTCGGTGTCGGTGTCGGTGACTGCGGCTGTTGCGTCAGTCGCAACTGTTTCGACATCGGCTGGCAGCGGTGGGACCGGGTCAGAGATCGCGTCTGGAGTGTCGGTCTCTGATGGGGCGTCGTGGGCGATGACGACCACGCGAATGCCATCCGGTTTCACCGCAACGCCTTCGGGCAGTATTTTGTCCGCATTGGCGGTCTGGCCGAAGAAGGGTTCGCCCAGAAAGCCGTCACCTTGCGGGGCGGCCACGAAGCTGATCGGGTTAAATCTGTGTTCCAGCGCAAAGGCTTCGGCCTCGGCCAATGTGTCGCGGGCGACCGCAGCGATATGTGTCTTGTCGCCATCCGCAGAGATGTCGAAGGCGAGCGCATCCACCGGGTAGGGTGTAGCCCCTTGAAGGGCCGTGCGAGCGGCATTGCGGCGGGCACCTTCTCCAAGATCGCCGGTATCGATGGTCAGGTATTTGATCTGGTCATCTGGGATGATCAGTTTTGTGCGGACGCGGCGCCTTTTGACTTGCCCGGCTTGCCTGCGCAGTGCTGCAAGGTCGCTATTGAGGTCTGGGCTGGCCACATCGACAGCTCCCACCTCGCGCCAACCGCCAGCGGCGCGGTGCAGCAGGCGGATCCCGTCAAAGGACAAGGAGAGCGCGAATTCAGGCTTCATGAGCGGCCCATAACAACTGCGTGCTCCGAACGGAACACCGGGAGTGGTTGAGGTGAGAATAAAGCAGGTCTTTGCCCATGCAAAGAGAAAGCCGTGCTGTGGGGCTATACGGCGCGGGCGCGCAGGGGCAGTGTTGGGGTGACCGGAAACAGGAGGGACGGATGCGAGCGCTTTTGCTGGGTGTTTTGGTGTGGGGTGTTTGGGCGGCTCTGGCGGCCGCGCAAGACACGGGGGCGGTTGTGTCTGTCACCGGGGAGGGCCAGGTGGCCGCGGCGCCGGACATGGCGGTCATTACGTTGGGTGTGGTGCATGTGGACAAGACGGTGGGGGCTGCCATGGCCAAGGTCAGCGCCGATGCAGGCGCTTTGATGGAGGTGTTGGCGGCTCAGGAGATTGCAGCGCGTGACATCCAGACATCGCGGCTGAGCGTCGGTCCGGTCTGGGACACGCAGGCGGATGGGACGCGCCGGATCACCGGGTTTGAAGCGCGCAATTCCGTCTCCGTGCGGGTGCGTGATCTGGATCGGTTAGGCGCGGTGTTGGACCAGGTCCTGAACGCAGGCACCAACACATTCAGCGGGTTACGGTTCGAGGTGCAGGACCCAAGCGCCGCCGAGGCGGAGGCGCGCGCTGCCGCTGTTCGGGACGCAGTGCAGAAGGCCGAACAGTTGACTGCCGCGGCGGGTGTCGGGCTTGGCCCGGTTCTGACCATCAATGAAGGCGGTGGTGGGCCGCGGCCCGAGATGTTTGCCGCTGCGGCGCGGTCTGCGGATATGCCGATTGCGGCTGGTGAACTGACCGTGAGCGTGCGGGTGTCGATGAGCTTTGCGCTGGCGCCCTGATCCAAAGGCCGCGTGCGCGACGACATTTTTTGAGGGGGCTTTGCCCCCGTCGCTGCCGCGACTCCCCCAGGATTTTTTGAAACAGAGAAGGGGGCGCAGGGGGATGGACCTGCGCCCCCGGAATGTCAGCTGACCGCTTTGGACAGGGCCTGGTCGAGGTCGGCGATCAGGTCATCTGCATCTTCGATCCCGATGGAGACGCGCACCACTTCCGGTGCAGCGCCAGCCGCGCGCTGCTGTTCTGCCGTAAGCTGGCGGTGTGTGGTCGATGCCGAGTGGATGATCAGCGAGCGGGCGTCGCCCAGGTTTGCCACATGGCTGAAGATTTCCAGCGCGTTCACCAGCTTCACGCAGGCGTCGTAGCCGCCCTTGACCGCAAATGTGAACAGGCCCCCCGCGCCACGCGGACAGATGGTTTTCACCCGGTCGTAATAGGGCGAAGATTTGAGACCCGCATAGGTGACGTAGTCGACGCGGTCGTCCTGTTCGAGCCATTCAGCGATCTTTATGGCGTTTTCCACGTGCCGGTCCATGCGCAGGGACAGGGTTTCGGTGCCCATGAGCGTGTAATGCGCGGCTTGCGGGTTCATGGTCATGCCCAGATCGCGCAGGCCGATGGCGATGCCGTGGAAGGTAAACGCCAGCGGGCCGAACGTCTCGTGGAACTTGAGGCCGTGATAGGCGGGTTCGGGGGCGCTGAGCGACGGGAACTTATCGTTCGCGGACCAGTCGAACGTGCCGCTGTCCACCACGCAGCCGCCGGTGACGGTGCCGTTGCCGGTCAGGTATTTGGTGGTCGAATGCACCACGAGCGTGGCCCCGTGTTCGATGGGGCGGCAAAGATAGGGCGTGGCGGACGTGTTGTCGACGATCAGCGGGATCTCGGCAGCGTCGGCGACTTTCGCAATGGCATCCAGATCGGTGATATAGCCGCCCGGGTTGGCGATCGCTTCGCAGAAGACGGCGCGGGTGTCGTCGTTGATCGCCGCCTTGACCGCGTCAAGATCGTCGAAGTCGACAAAGGTGGCCTCCCAGCCGAAGCGCTTGATGGTCTGGCTGAACTGGGTGACCGTGCCGCCATAGAGGCGGGTCGACACCACGACATTCAACCCCGGCGCCATCAGCGGAAAGAGCGCCATGATCTGGGCCGCATGCCCGGACGAGCAGCAGACGCCGCCCATACCGCCTTCGAGTGTGGCGATACGTTCCTGCAGCACTGCCACTGTCGGGTTGGTCAGGCGCGAATAGATGTAGCCGACCTCTTGCAGGTTGAAGAGCGCGGCGGCGTGTTCTGCATCGCGAAACACATATGCCGTGGATTGGTAGATCGGTGTCTGCCGTGCACCCGTGGCCGGGTCGGGGCGGGCGCCCGCGTGGATCTGAAGGGTGTCAAAGCCGTATTTAGGGCCGTCGGTCATGTCTGTCTCCCACCTGTTGCGCGGTCCGCGCCGGGTCATTGTCATCGCCGGTATGGTTAGGCAATGGCGTCGGGCGGGGCAAGGGCGGGGTGCGACCTGGAGCGGTCAGGCTGACTTCACCAGCGGCAGGGCCTCGGACACTTCGGGAAAGGCGACAGCCGTGTAGTCGACCATCTCGATCCTGGGCTGCGCCGCTGGCTGATCCTGGAAGATGGCGTAGCGTACCTGACTTGTGCAAATCAACGCATTGGTGCTGTCGAAATGGTCCCATTCGACCCAGAGGGTCGCGTAGCCCTTGCGCGGCAAACCCGATGCGACCACGCGCGGATCGATACGCGTGATGTCGGCCTTGCGTGCGCCCGCCCGGTAGGCTGAAAGCGCTTCGGTCAGGGCCTCTGCGGATCCGAAGACAAGCAAATCGTCTTTCAGATAGAGCGGCATAGGGTACGTGAAGTGTTGCGCAACCTGCGCAAGTTCATCGTTGCAAAAGCTGCGCGACAGCATGGTCAGAAAAGGTACTATGGACTGGGGCATCTCAGCCCTCCCAAAATGCGATGTGACTCTTTTATTGATTGGTCAAATAATAACCAACGTGTCCCTGCGTAAGGGGAAAAACGACCTTTGGTGTCTCAAAAAGACGCCTATGCGTCTGTAACGCCGCGTCACAACCGTCACCGCATCCAGAAGCCGTTTGCCTTGATCCGATTGCGGATCGCCCGTTCGCGTCGCGGCATATCATTCTGGTCAAAAAGTGCGCGCACCTTGGCACCGCGGCCCTGAAACACCATGCGCTTGATCGGATCATGGCTTTTGAGGACTTTCTTGATCTTGTTGGGGGCGGTGACCTCTTCCAATGTGTCGATGACCCGTTGGCTTTCACGGGCATAAAGTAGCGGGAAGACGCGATAATGGCAGGTCACGTCGCCATCGATATGGGCGTGCACCGCGCTGTCGCGCCCGCCACCCAGCGCGTGGATCACCAGCGGCAGAGCCACTTGATCCAGCCACGGATCAAGGGACTGACACACAAGTGCGGCCGGAGGATCGTCCCGAATGGCCAGCGCATAGGCCAGGAACCGTTCGCCAAAAGCGTGGGGGCATGCCCCAAAGAAAAAGCCCGCGTTGAAGTAGAGATAGCGCTGCCAGTACTCATCGGGTTCGGACAGATCGAGGCTGCTTTCAAAGTCGAGGTCGAACTTGTCATAGAGCGATCGCCAGATGTCGGTATAGCCAGGGCCGTAAAGTTCAATTTGCGGCCATGTGCCTTCGCGTCGGAGCGACGCCGAGGGATAGTCAAAGTCGAACGGGACGGCGGCCAGATCGCCTGTGACCAGCGTGTCGCTGTCAAAGAACACGAAAGGTTCACCCTTGGGCAGGGCGGTCAGCATCTCGATCTTGTTGCCATAGGGATAGTCGGCGCCGAAGTGCTGGCTCTGAAAGGGCACGACCTCTGCGCCCATATCGCTAAGCGCCTGATGTACATCGGCGCGCATCTGCGGGTCGCGGGGCCAGGCGGGCCCCGGCTGGGGTTCTGCCACCAGGATGCGTCCTGTAAAGCCAGGGCTTTTTGCGCGCAGTGAGGCTGTGAACAGGACGGCCTCGTATCCCAGGCGCCCGGCCTGACCGACAAGGGCGACATTGAACGGGGTCGGAACCGGTGCTGTGGGTATGCGTGCCATATGCCTGTAGGTCTGCGTTTTCGCGATTTTGGCCGCACTATACGCGGCAGGCGGGAATCGCAAAAGACCCAGATCGTGTCATTCAGGCGGTGGGTTCAACAGATCGTAGAGTTTTTGCAGGATCGTCAGGATCAGGAAGGCCCCGACGGCCCAGATCAACAGTTCGAACGGCGCAAAATCCGTCCCGCGCAGCCATTGACCCACCAGCCCCCCTTGCGGGCGCAGCGCCTCAACCCCCAAAAGCCCGTCCCGGGGCCAGAGGCGCAGATACCAAAAGCGCGACACATAAAACAGCACGCCCGCGACCGCGGTCGCAACGATCAGCCAAAGGACCCGTTTCATTGCGTCACCTCGTCTGCCAGTCGCATCGTGTCAATGTCGATCTCCCAGACCAGCAGATCTCCATGTTTGGTGATCTCGCCTTCGGCGGTGATGAACTGGGCCACGTAATCATACGCTTCGCGGGGCAGGCGGGTGCCATCCGGGCCGATGACCAGCAAGAATTCTTCGCCCATCACAGGCTGGGTCGACACGAAGATGGGCGGCACATCGCCCAGCAAACACAGGTTGGCGCAGGCCTTGTGGGCCAAACCGCGCCCTGGGCGCATGGCCCCGGCCAGGCACTTGCCGTCGCAAATCTCGCCCGTCAGTTGCCAGCGGCCCTGCGGCTCCGGGGTGATTGTCGGGGCCTCTCCTTCAGCGGCCTGCAGACCGTTCCGGCCGCCGCGCAGCTGCATCATGTACAGATCGCCCCGTTCCAGCACGACGCCGGACACCTGCGCCAACTGCCCGTCGAGCGGCATAGCGCGCCCGTCAACGCCCGCCTTGCCGCCCGCCGTCATCATGAAGCTGTCACCGGGTTTGATCCGGTCATTGCCTTCGACCACGTGAATGACGGGATAGGGGGTCATTTCGACCACGCCTGTCACAGTCTGGCGACCATAGTCGAAGCGAAACGCGCCGGGACCGGGGTCATCTTGCGCGGCCCCCATCAGGAAGCCCGCCCCACCAAGGCCTGCGATCAGCAGGATGCAGGCACTCACCAGGAATGTGCGCAGGGGCCCGGGCGCTGGCAGGTAGCCGACGAAGAAAGGTTTCTCGCTCATGCTGTCACTCCTTCCTCGGGAGCGGGTGCAGGCAGCGGCACCGGCTCGACATAGGTGCCGGGCGGGTTGGCGTCGGGGTGTACCTCGACCATGTCGCCTTCCACCCGTACGCGGTAGGTTGGAACCTTTTCGGTGAAGGGGGCAGGCGACCGGCCCGACCGCACGTCATATTGGAAGCCGTGCCAGGGGCAGGTGACCAGACAGTCGATGATCTTGCCCTCGCCCAGGGGACCGTTCTGGTGGGCGCAGGCGTTGGAAATGGCGCTCAGCTTGCCCTCCATCAGATACACCGCCACACGGTCGCCATTGGCGAGCTTTGCAATCTTGGCGTACCCTTCGCGAAAGTCGCCCACGCGCGCCACTTCGGCCCAGGCACCGTCCTTGGCCGCTGTTTCGCGCTGTCCCGACAGCCAGGCGGCGATGTGCAGCACGGTGACTGCGCCCGCGCCCGCGATAAACACCACGGTGAACACGTGGTTCTGCTGATCCTGCAGGATGCCCAGCGACACATGTGCCGCAACCGAGAAATAGGCGGCATAGATCAGGTAGTGCAGTCGTTTCCAAACCGGAGGCGTCAGGAACTTCAGCCAGAAATCGTGGCTGGTCGCGGCCAAGATTAGCAGGCAGATCAGCGCGAAAATGCCAAAGACTTCAAAAGGAAAACCTGCAATCTGTCCAAAGCTGATATTGGCATAGAGCAGCCCGACAATCTTGTCCGAGCTAGAAAAGTTGAAGTACCAGTTCAGGATGTACCCGGCATGGGTCAGGGCGACAAAGGCGGTCATCACGCCAAAATGACGGCGGTTGTAAAGCAGCGGTAGAAATCGCCGGTCTAACTTCGCGGCGGGCCCGATACACAAGATCACCGTCAACATAACGAAGGCGCAGGCCCCAAACGCGCGGGCATTGTGAATCTGGGGGTTGATGGGGCGCTCATGGCTCAACGCCCCGGGGGTGAGATACAAAAACACCCATAGGAATGCGGCGACCCCGGCCAACATCACGGCGTCGTAGATCCATTTGTTGGGGTTCCACTGAACGGGGATATACTTGACACTCATTGGTTCACCCCTTCGCTCAGTTGCACAGGGGCGGCATCGGCGGGCCAGCTCTGGCGCACGCTCAACCCGGTGATCACGATCACAACGATGCCGATGCTCATCAGGATGACGGCCAGACCATAGGACGCCCGCACCGGGCGGTACCGTGCAGCCCATGCGGCACGATCCGTTTCGATCTGCCACCAGCGCCACAGCACGATGGGCCAGATCAACAGCACGCCGGGGATCAACAGCGGTCGAAAAATATATGCGCCGCGCGCATCTTCGTCGATCCGATCGACGCCAACGGTCAGGAAGACAGCGGCCACAATCGCACCGATCACCCCCCATGTTTGCATTGCCATCACGAGGGCCTGTGCCACGTCCATGTGGTGTCTTCCTTGGCTCTATGGTCGTTCTGTTGCCGACCCTAACAAGGCTCCGGGGCAGGACCCAAGCCCAAACTGTCCAATTCCTGTGACAGCGCAAAGTTTTGATCAGCCTTGGGCGGCAAGCGGCGTGATATTGACTGCTTGATCACGCCGTCTTTCAGATTTTGGCTATAAGTTCCCCCGCATTTGGGTCTATCACTTGGGCCATCTTCTGCGAAAATGCCGCCAGAACAGGGAGCAAACACATGAAAAAACTCGCATTTGCCGCCACATTGCTGATGGGCACATCCGTTGCCTCCATCGCCGCCGCCGACTGTGGCGAAGTGTCGATCACCGAAATGGACTGGGCCTCAGCCGCCGTCGTGACCAACGTGGCCAAGTTCCTGCTTGAGCAGGGATACGGCTGTTCCGTCACCGTTGTGCCCACCACCACCGTGCCTGCCATGGCCTCTGTGGCCGAAACGGGCGAGCCGGACATCCTGACCGAGCTGTGGACCAGCTATACCGAGGTCTACGAAGAGCTGCGCGATGAGGGCAAACTGGTCGAGATGTCCAAGGTCCTATCCGATGGCGGGGTCGAAGCGTGGTGGATCCCCGACTACCTGGCCAAAGAACACCCCGAACTGACGACGTTGGAAGGGATCAAGGCCAACCCGCAACTGGTGGGTGGCCGCTTCCATGATTGCCCGTCGGGCTGGGGCTGTGACATCACCAACCACAACAACTTCAAGGCCGCTGAACTCGCCGATGCAGGCGTCGAACGCTTCCAGCACGGGTCGGGCGAGACGCTGGCGACGGCCATCGCTGCGGCCTACGAGGCGAAAGAACCTTGGTTCGGCTACTACTGGGCGCCCACATCCGTGCTGGGAAAATACCCTATGGTGCAGGTCGAAATGCCCGCCTATGACGCGGACACCCACACCTGCAACGGGCTGGAAGACTGCGCCACGCCCGGCCTGTCCGCATACCCCGTTTCAAACGTGGTGACGGCGGCGACGCAAGCCTTTGTGGACCGTGAACCCGACGCGGCAGCTCTGATGCAAAACCTGACCTTCACCAACGCCCAAATGGGCGAGGTTCTGGCCTGGCAGGAAGCCAATGAGGCCTCGAACGAAGAGGCCGCCGTCTACTTCCTGACCACCTACAAAGATGTCTGGGGCGACTGGCTGAACGACGACGCGAAGGGCAAGCTGTCAGCCCTGCTGCAATAAACATTTGCGCCGGGGTCCCGCCCCGGCGCAATTCTCGCCCGTTTGGGCGCAAGATCAATAAAATGTGGGGACCGACATGGCAGCCTATGACGGTGTGATCGACACACTTGGCCTGCGCGACTGGTGCGACGTGGGCAAGGAAGACGCGCCGCTGTCCATGGCGCAGCTTCTGGCCCAGGCCGGAGGCGACGACGCAGCGGCGGACGAGGGCGGGCTGCCGTTCCCATCTCTCGATGTGTTGCACGAGGCCTGTGGCCGCATCGGTCAAACCCGTGACCTGACGGCGGGCATCGAGGAAGGATTCCTATCGATCCGGGCCGAGTTGAAATTCGTCCTCGACCCGATCACGCAACCCTTGTCATGGATGCTCGACAGCACGCTCTGGGTGTTTGAAAGCGCCCCGTGGTGGATCATGATGCCTGCGCTTCTGCTTCTGACCTACTGGGTCAGCCGCTCGAAATCTGTGACCGGGTTTGTCGCCGCCGTCCTGCTGTTCTTCGGTTTCATCGATCACTATGAAGTGGCGATGCAGACGCTGGCCATCGTCTTTGTCTGCACTGGCCTCTCGGTCCTGCTGGGCGTGCCCATCGGCATCGGCATGTCGAAATCTGACACGGCCCAACGCACTATCGTGCCCATCCTCGACCTGCTGCAAACGCTGCCCACCTTTGTCTATCTGATCCCCCTAATTTTTCTGTTTTCCGTCACGGAATCAAAGCTTTACGGCATTGCCATCATCCTTTACGCCATCGTCCCCGTCATCCGCCTGACAGACCTGGGCATCCGGCTGGTGGACCGCGACGTGATCGAGGCGGCCAACGCCTTTGGCCTCACCGCCTGGCAGAAACTCAGTCGCGTGGAACTGCCGCTGGCACTGCCCAACATCATGGCGGGCGTGAACCAGACCATCATGATGAGCCTCGCCATGGTGGTGATCGCCTCCCTCGTCTCCGCCCCCGGCCTTGGCGTGCTGGTCCTGCGCGGCATCCGCAATCTGGAACTGGGCGTGGGCATTGTCGCGGGGCTGGGCATCGTGCTGCTCGCCGTAATGCTCGACCGCGTGTCCAAGGCTGCCCTTGCCCGCGTCGATACGGGCCGGAAGGAGCACTGACATGACGGCCAAGGTGTCCCTGCGCGGGCTCTACAAGATTTTCGGACCGAACCACATATCCATGGTCCCACATGTCAAAGAGGGCATGGACAAGGCCACATTACTGGATCAGCACAAGCACGTGCTGGGCCTGCAGGACATCAACGTCGATATGCAGCCGGGTGAGATCACGGTGATCATGGGCTTGTCCGGCTCCGGCAAGTCCACCCTGATCCGGCACCTCAACCGCCTCATCGACCCGTCCGCGGGTGAAATTCTGGTCGACGGGCAGGACGTGATGAAGCTGGGGCAGGGCGCCCTGCGCAGCTTGCGCCAGAAACAGATGTCCATGGTGTTCCAGAAGTTCGCGTTGTTGCCGCACAAGACGGTACTGGAAAACGCCCAATTGCCGCTCAGCGTGCAAGGCGCGGACAAGGCGACTTGCGACGCCGAAGGCCGCAAATGGCTGGCGCGGGTCGGGCTTGAAGGCTTCGAGGACCGCTTTCCCTCGCAACTGTCGGGCGGCATGCAGCAACGCGTCGGCATCGCCCGCGCGCTCACCGCCAACACCGACATCATGCTGATGGACGAGGCGTTCTCGGCCCTCGACCCGCTCATTCGCACCGACATGCAGAACCTGCTGCTGGAACTGCAAAAGGAATTGCACAAAACCATCGTCTTCATCACGCATGACCTGGACGAGGCGCTGAAGCTGGCCGACCACCTGGTGATCCTCAAGGACGGCGCGGTGGTGCAACAGGGCGAGCCGCAGGGCATCCTGCTGCGGCCTGCCGATCCCTACATCGAAGACTTCGTGAGCGACATAAACCGCGCCCGCGTTTTGCGGGTCCGGTCAGTGATGAGCGACCATGACGGGCGTGATTGCGATGGCGATGTTCAGGCAGGCGCAACGCTGGAAGAGGTGATCGCCCTGTCGGACGGGGACACCAATCATGTCTACCGGGTGCGGGACGGTGAAGCAGTCATTGGACAGCTGCACATGGTCGACCTGGTGCGGGCGCTGGTGCCGCGGGTGGCTTCGGGGCGCACGCAGTCCAACTAACGGCGTGCGACATGCACAAAAGTGCCGAATCCTTCCGCTTAAACTCTGATGTTGCTGAACAAATGCGATCACATTTTTCTGACGAGGCCGCCTGCGTTCGCAGCACCAAACCTTCTTTTTGACAGCAAATCCGGCCGGGCCATGACCGCTCAAATGCGAAAGCCGACCAGTGGGCAAGTGCCCAAATTATAGGCTAAACACCTCTGTTCGCGCATTTTTTTGCAAATGCCTCATTGCGCTACGTCATGTGACACATTCCGTTTGCCCAGGGCGGTGCGGACAGCGCGTGACCACCCCAAGTGTAATCTATACTATACATTGATTGTGTCAGTTAAATATGACACATTGGAGAAAGGCTGGGTTCCTCCTTGGCCGTTGGGACCCTGTCAACAAGAGCGCTTGAAATACATGAACTCATGATCTTTGGCGTAAATTCTGAAGTAACGGCCATCGACATGGAGGCACTTGATGTCTGATGATCCTGACAAGGTCTGGCCAACCGGCCTGACCCTCCGAGAAGCTGAGGAAGTCCACAGCTATCTCATTGACGGCACGCGCGTTTTCGGCGTGATCGCTCTTCTTGCTCACATCCTGGTGGCGATGACAACGCCCTGGCTCGGGTAAGGGGGACGCGGCATGAACAACTCGAAAATGTGGCTCGTCGTGAAACCAACCGTTGGCGTTCCGCTGTTCCTCAGCGCCGTCGCGGTGGGCTCTTTTGCGGTACACGTTGCGGTCCTAAGCAACACGACCTGGGTGTCCGACTTCCTGTCGGGGCAAGAGCTTGGCTCTGGCGCATCTGCGTCCCTGGATGCGGCAACCGACAAAGCGATCCAGAAAGCATCCTATCTTTCCGGCTCAACTGACGGTGCAACAACCATCATGGTCGAAATGCCGGATGGCACCACGGCGCTTGCGACGCTCAAACCCGAGCATGAAACCCGTGCGACGCATCTCCTCCCCGAAAACTAACGGGGCTATACACAGTGCGCTCTTGGGCCGGTGCGTCGTTTCGCACCGGCAAACCCTTATCCTATTCTGGACGCGGCCTGGCATGACGGCCCTCTGACGCGATGTTCAAATACCACGCCTTTGCATTGAACAAGCTTTCGCGCCTCACCCCGCGTTATCTGCCCTTTGCCGACGTTGCGACCGAAACGGTCCCGCTGTCCCGGCTTTTGCGGCTCTCCCTGTTTCAGGTCACCGTTGGCATGGCCCTCGTTCTTCTGGTCGGCACGCTGAACCGCGTGATGATCGTGGAACTGAATGTGCCCGCGACCCTTGTGGCCATCATGATCTCGCTGCCTGTTCTCTTCGCGCCCCTGCGCGCGCTGGTGGGCCACAAATCCGACACCCATCAATCCGCGCTTGGCCTCAAGCGATTTCCCTACATTTACCGCGGCACGCTGCTGCAATTCGGCGGCTTTGCCATCATGCCCTTCGCCCTTCTGGTCCTTTCGGGATACCAAGAGGCCGCTGATGCCCCGCGCTGGGTTGGCCTTGGCTCTGCCGGGCTGGCCTTTTTGATGGTGGGCGCGGGCCTGCACATCGTGCAGACCGTGGGTCTGGCGCTCGCCACCGACCTTGTCCCGGAAGAGGATCACCCAAAGGTCGTGGGCCTTATGTACGTGATGCTGCTGTTTGGCATGGTGCTGTCAGCGCTGGTCTTTGGCCTGATCCTTGAAAACTACACGCCCGGTCGACTGATCCAGTGCATTCAGGGCGTTGCTGTCCTGACCGTGCTGTTGAACGGTATCGCCCTGTGGAAGCAAGAGGCGCGCGTGCGCAGGCCCGAAGGGCATGTCCCCCCGCCAACCCCCAGCTTTGGCGAAGCCTGGCGCGCATTCATGGCCCAGGCCCAAACCCTGCGGCTGCTTGCGCTGATCGCACTTGGCACCTTTGCCTTTGGTATGGCCGATGTGGTGCTGGAACCGTATGGCGGGCAAATCCTGCAACTGTCCGTGGCCGAAACGACCCGTCTGACCGCAACGCTGGCCTTTGGCACATTGTTGGGCTTTGGCTATGCGTCGCGCACAATGGGGCGTGGGACAGGACCGTGGACGGTGGCCTGTCTGGGCCTGGTCGCTGGCATCCCCGGATTTGCCGCGATCATTCTGGCGGCATGGTCCGACGCACAGGTTCTGTTTGTCACCGGCGTCTTTCTGACCGGATTGGGCGCCGGGCTGTTTGGTCACGGCACCCTGACCGCGACGCTGTCCAGCGCACCCAAGGCGCGCACTGGGCTGGCCCTTGGGGCCTGGGGCGCGGTGCAGGCAACGGCTGCCGGGGCAGGGGTCGCCTTTGGCGGCGTGCTGCGCGACGTGGTTCTTGCCAGTCAGGACGGCCTGAGCGCCGCGCCATATCTTGCTGTTTTCTCATCTGAAATCGTGATCCTGCTGGCTGCACTTGCTGTCATTCTGCCGGTGATCATTGCGCAGGCTCGAAATTCAGATAATTCACGCTATTCTGTTCCCCACAGGGCACAGGATGGCCTCCTGTTTCACAGTGCGCACCCAACGGCCGGAACTCTCCGGCGCGAACCTAAGCGACCGGAAGGACGACCAGCACAATGACAACAGTAATCACAAGGCTCTATGCGGATGACGCGACCGCAAAGCGCGTGACATCCGACCTCGCGTCGGCGGGCTTTCCTGCGGACACGATGGATGTCTTTCCCGCAGGCACCAACGCCGAAGCGCTGATGGATGCGCGCGTGGACGAGGCATCGGCCAACGCCTATGCCAGCGCCATGACGGGCGACATGGCCCTCATGGTGGTGCGCGCGCCGGTGACCCCGTTCGGCGCCGCCCGCGCCGCGATGAATGCAGCCAACCGCGTGACGTCGACCCGTGTGCCCGGTACGGACGAAAACCGGCACATCTCGGAACAGATGGACCGCGATCTTTATATCGGGTTGAGCATTCTCAAAGATCATCCACGTTTTATCTCCAGCGATATGAATCCTCGCGCAAATGCCAACCGTGATCTTGTGTCGCGCGCGCTGCACTGGAAATTGCTGTCGGACCCCAAGCCGCGCAATTCTGCATGGTCCGGCACAACATTCATGTCGCAAAAGATCTTGCCCTTTCCACTGCTCAAAGCGCGCAAGTCTGGGACGTCGGTGATATCGGGCGGCAAGCGGATGCTGTATAATCCGTCATAAAGGCAACGACTGTCTTGCAAACGACAGCCCATCTGCGCCAGCGGATGGGTTTTTGCGTTCGATCATATGGAGTGTCTGTGGTTCTGCCGCGAGGCATAGCCGCTTGGCATCCAAACCTAAAACTGATCCCCTGGACCAATTTTGCTGCTGCGCTGCCGGTTTGATTGGTGGGCGACCCTGGAATCGAACCAGGCGTGCGTCTCCGCGAGGGAGTTACAGTCCCCTGCCACACCTTGCGGCCTGTCGCCCACTACGCCATTAGAGCGCAAAGCCCCGGTTGGCGTGAGCGCGTGATTACCGGGCCACATATCGGGGGTCAAGGCAGAAAATCCTCGCCTAACGCCAAAGGGACGCAAGATGAAAAAACCCAAATGGGTTGTCGCAAAAGAGCAGGCCAAGAAAGCGGATGCGGCGACCACTGTCTGGCTCTTTGGCCTGCATGCCGTGCGCGATGCGCTGATGAACCCGGCCCGCGAAAAACTGCGCCTGATGGTCACGCTGAACGCCCAGAACAAGCTCGCGGATGCCATCGAAACGGGGGGTATCACGCCCGAGGTCATCGACCCGCGCAAGTTCAACCCGCCCATCGACCCCGGTTCGGTCCACCAGGGGGCTGCACTCGAAGTCAAACCGCTCGATTGGGGTTCACCGGCCGATGTCGCCATCGGCGCCGAAGCGCCGCGCCTGATCCTGCTTGACCGCGTCACCGACCCGCACAATGTGGGCGCCATTCTGCGCTCGGCCGAAGTGCTGGGGGCGTCAGCGGTCATCGGCACCCGCCACCACGCCGCCCCCGAAACCGGGGCATTGGCCAAGACCGCCTCGGGCGCGCTCGAACGGCAACCCTACATACGCGTCCGGAACCTTGCGGACGCCATCACCGAACTCCAAGCCATGGGCTATCTGGTCCTCGGTCTGGATGGCGAGGCCGACCAAACCATCGAAACCGCGCTTCAGGGGCAAAAGGATCGCGCCGTGGCGCTTGTCCTTGGGGCCGAAGGGCCGGGGCTGCGTCAGAAAACACGCGAAACCTGCGATGCGCTGGTCAAAATCGACGCGGCAGGCGGGTTTGGCTCGCTCAACGTCTCAAATGCCGCCGCAATCGCCTTATATGCGTCCAAGGACCACGGATAGGAGGCGGCCATCGCCCACCCCACGAAAATTGCCACCTGCTGCTATTGCGGCACCCGCGCCGCTCTTGTTCTGACGGGGCGCGACCGGCACGAACTGGCCTGTTCCAGCTGCGGCGCCCCCCTGCACGACCTGAAAATGCTGCCAAAGAAAAAGAGCGGCGACCGCGAACTGGTGCGCCCATCCGCGGTGCGTCAATCTTCCCGGCCAAAACCTGCCAAGAAAAAATATAAGAAACGAAAGTCGCGCTGGAAGGATATGTTCGAGGACGCCTTTGATATCATTGAAGATATCTTTGATTAGGGCCGGGCGACACCAAACCGCGTCAAATCCCGTCTTTAAGGGTTCGTTCACAGATTTGCGAGAAGGTCTTTTGCAAAGCACAGACCACCATATCTGTAGAAGTGAACCGCAGGCTTGGAACTCCTGCAGGTTATTCACTGTCCCTCGTTCCGCACCTTCCGCGCCCCTTTCGCTTTGCGATCGGGGCGTTTTTTTGTCTAGCTGTCGAATATGACGGAATCCTACACCGACGCGCATCTCAAACAGGTGCTGAATTCAACCAAGGTTGTGGCGGTTGTGGGCGTGTCCACGAACCCGGTGCGGCCCAGCTACTACGTGGCCCGCTACCTTGGCCTCAAGGGCTACACGGTCATTCCGGTGAACCCGGTTTACGCAGGTGAAACCCTATTTGGGCGCACAGTGGTTGCGGATTTCACCGACATCGACGCGCCCGTGGATATGGTCGACATTTTTCGTCGTTCCGATGCCGTACCACCCATCGTGGACGCGGCATTGGATCAGTTACCCAATCTCAAAACCATCTGGATGCAAATCGGTGTCGAACACGCCGACGCGGCAGCAAAGGCCCGCGCCGCCGGGCTGACGGTGATCCAGAACCGCTGCCCCAAAATCGAATACCAGCGCCTGTTCGGAGAACTCAGGATGGGCGGCTTCAACACCGGCATCATCTCGTCCAAACTGTAGACGACGCTAGCGGACGCGCGTCCAGGTCTGCGATTGACAGATCGGGCCCAAACAGCCCGACACTTCCATGCGACTGCCCATCAGCTCCATCTGCGCGCGGTAGCTGCGGTCATGGGCAGGGACATAGGCGCGCCCTTCGTAGGTACCGCCGCCTTCGGGCGTCATGTTCCAGAACACACGCGTGCCCACAGTCGGGGCGTCAACCTCCTGACCGTTCGGGCCAAACACATCGACAATCGTACCGCAAAACCCGCTGTCACAGGGTTGGGCACGCACATGGGCCGTCTGGCCCTTGCGATCCGGTTCGGTCTTCCACAGGCCCGTTGGGTTGGCCATGGCGGCACTTGCCCCGGTCAGGGACATGGCAACGGTCAGGGCGGCGAGCGGCGTTTTGATGCAATAGGTCATGGCAATGAAACGAACGAAGCCCGCTCACCGTTGCATCGCGTTTGCGTGATCGGCGCGCACACCAAACGAAAACAGGCCCCGCGTTGCCGCAAGGCCTGTGTCGATCTCACGCTTATCGGCAGATCAGTTGATGCGCGTCCACGTCTGCTTCTTGCAGAAGGGCCCGACGCAACCTGACACCGCCAACGTATTGCCATTCAAAGACATTTTCGACTTGAACACTTTTCCCGTCGAAGGTTGCCAAATTTTGCCCGAAGCATATTTGCCGCTCCCTTCAGGAACCATGTCCCAGACCAACTGTTTTCCAACATTTTCCGACGCGATTGGTCCACTTGCGTCAAAAGCCTTTGCGATCGTGCCGCAAATTTTGGCACCACACGTGGTCATGGCGATATGTGCATAAGCGCCGTCATCCACTTCCGTTTTCCACGTGCCATGCAC
>JBCDEK010000038.1:0-28739 GCA_039179785.1 Pseudomonadota bacterium
GCTGGCAGACGTTGTAGAAGACACGGATTTTGTCGTCTTGCCCACGGATTGCAAACAGGCTTTCGCCTGCAATTTCAAAGGTGGCGTAGTCACCGGTCTCGGCCAATTCAGATGCATGGCAGCCGAATTGCCATGTCCTAGCCAGTAGCCCGCCTGTTTCCAGTTTGAACACCTCAGGATCGGTGTAATACCGCGCGGCCAGCGATCTGATCGGCCCTGTCATGGCTACCCTCCGTGATACAGGCCAAGCTGGTGACGGCGCTTATGAAATGTCTCGACCCGCTTGGGGATCTCCTCGCTGGCGACAGCGATCACGAAGGATAGCAGCGTTTCCAGCAGCGCAATGATGCTGACAGACGATGGAAAGAACTGCGGTGTCTCAACGGCCACGACAAAGCCGTGGTCGGCCGTGCGAATGATCGGGCTAGCGGGGCTATCGGATAGCGCCACGATGACCATGCCCTGCTCGCGGGCGATTTTCACGGCCTCCACTACTTCCGAGCGGTAAGGCTTGCAGGTGATTGCGATAAGAATGTCCTGCCCGTCCGCCCAGGCCAAATCATCCACGGGCGTGGACCCGGGGCGCGGGATCGCGTGAAATTCGGTCATCCCTGTAGAGGCCAGATAGGTGAAGTTCCGCGCGACGGAGTTGTTCACCCCCACACCCAGGGTGAAAACACGGCGGGCGTTCCAGATCGCCTCTGCCGCAAGTTTCAGTTTGTCAGTGGAGACACCTGCGAAGGTTTCTTCGATATTTCCCATCACGTCACGGACCATATCAGCATAAAGTCCGCCGAGGTCCCCAGACTTGGAAATGTCCTGCAGCCAGCGGGCGCGGTCCGGGAAATCCGCGGCCCCTTTGCGGATGGCGTCGCGGAAGGGCGCGCGGAAATCCTCGTACCCCTCAAAGCCCACCTGCCGTGCCATCCGTACCACGGTGTTCGGTTTCACATTCGCCGCCTCGGCAATCTCGCGCACTGTGGACACCCCCACATCACGCGGGTTCTCCAGCACGTAAGTCGCGGCCTTGCGCGCCTCTGGTGTCAGCTCTGACAGCTCACCGGCCAGCCGTTCCAGAATCGTTGATGATACATTTGTCCCATTCATGATTGACGATGGTATTTTTGTCCGATTAGCCTGTCGAGAGGAAAAACGACTCAACAAAGGACATTCCGTTGCTGCATGAATTTCCCAGCAGCGCGCGCGTTGTCATTGTAGGTGGCGGCGTCATGGGCGTCGGCCTTGCCTACCATCTAGGCCACGAAGGCTGGGGCGAGGACACAGTGCTTCTTGAGAAGGCCGAACTGACCTCGGGCAGCACCTGGCACGCTGCAGGGCAGATCACCCATTCGACCAGCAGCTTTGGTTTGGGTAAATGCGTTGACTACAATATCGGGCTTTATTCCGGGGGCTTGGAGGCCGAAACCGGCCAGCCCGTGACGTGGCACGGCTGCGGGTCCTTCCGGCTTGCCTATACCGAAGACGAGATGGACTGGTTGCGTCATACGCTATCGGTCGGTCGTTCACTTGGATTCACTATCGAGTTGGTGGGGCCAGAGAAAGTAGCTGAGCTGCATCCATTCTACAATCTGAGTGGTGTTCTGGGAGCCTTGCACACGCCAGACGATGGCCACGTCGACCCGACCAACGTCACCATGGCAATGGCAACGGGTGCTCGCCAAAAGGGTGTGCAGATCATCCGCCGGTGTCGCGCGACGAACATCGTCCAACTGCCCACAGGTGAATGGCTGGTCGAAACGGAGAAGGGCCCCATTACTTGCGAACACGTCGTCAACGCCGGCGGCACCTATGCGCGGCAGATGGGCGAATGGTCAGGCCTGCAATTGCCGATGACGTCGATGACGCACCATTACTTAGTCACCGAAACGGTGCCGGAGTTCGAAACCCTCGACACCGAACTGCCCGTGATCCGTGATGACAAAAAGGTCTCGGGCTACATCAGGATGGAACAGAAGCGTGGATTGATCGGGATCTATGAGAAAGAGAATCCGAACTCCGTCTGGCAAGATCACTGTCCGTGGGACTACGAGAACTGGCTATTTGACGCCGACTACGACCGGGTCATGCCGTATCTTGAGGAAAGCCTGAACCGCATGCCGATCTTTGCGGAGCTGGGCATCCAGCGCGAGGTCCACGGCGCGATCAGCCATCCGCCTGACGGTAACCCGCTGATCGGCCCGGCACCGGGGGTGCGCAACTACTGGTGCTGCTGCGGGACGCAGATTGGCATTGGCTGGGGGCCGGGCCTGACCCGCGAATTGGCCCGCTGGATGGTGCATGGCGCCGCGGATGTTTCGATGCGCGACTATGACCCGCGCCGCTTTGGCAGCTACGCGACCAAGGATTGGCAGGTGGTGAAGGCCGAAGAGGATTACTGCCTGCGCCACGAAATTCCGTTCCCTCATTTCAATCGCCTGGCCGGGCGGCCCATCAAACCGTCGCCCTTGCATGACCTGCTGAAATCAAAGGGTGCTGTGCACGAAGAAGTCTATGGGTTCGAGCGCCCCCGCTTCTTTGCCAACGGGATCGCGCAAGAAGATCACTACTCCTTCAATCGAACCCCGGTAGACGACATGGTCGCGGCCGAGGTGAAAGCGGTCCGCGAAAGTGTTGGTATCATGGACGTGACCACCTTTACCAAAGTGCTGGTCTCAGGCCCCGACGCCTACGCGCTGCTGGATCGTCTCACCGCGAACCGGATGCCGCAAAAGGTCGGGTCGATCACGCTGACCCACATGCTCAACCGCGCTGGCCGGATTGAGTTGGAAACAACGATTGTTCGGATGGCTGATGATCAGTTCTATCTGGTATGTGCCGCCTTCTTCGAACAGCGCTTGCTGGATCATCTGGACTACCAGCGCACGGACGAGGATGTGACGATCACAGCCCTGTCCTCTGATTGGAGCGCTCTGTCGCTGAACGGGCCAAAGTCGCGCAACGTGCTGGCGGCTTGCACCGATGCGGACCTGTCGAACGTGGAGTTTCGCTGGCTTTCAGCTCAGGAAATCACGGTTGGGATTCACAAAATCTGGGCCTTGCGCATGTCCTATGCAGGCGAACTTGGCTGGGAATTCCATATGCCGAACGCAGCCTGCCTTGATGTCTACACCGCGCTTTGGAAGGCTGGAGAGGCGCACGGGATCGCTGACTACGGATCATTTGCGATGAATGCGATGCGGATGGAAAAGGGGTTCAAAGGGGCCGGTGAACTCACCAACGAGGTGACGCTCGCCGAGGCGGATGTGCTGCGTTTCGGCCGAACAGACAAACACTATCTGGGGCGTGACAAGACGCTGAACTCCGATCTGCCCTGGGTCTGCGCCTACCTGGAAATCGAGCCCGACGGGATAGCTGACGGCCATGGCGGCGAAGCGGTTCTGCACAATGGGCAGGTTGTCGGATCAACGGCTTCGTTGGCGTATGGGCCGACGGTCGGCAGAATCCTCGCCTTTGCCTACGTCAAGCCACGTGCCGCGCAACCCGGCACACCACTTGAGGTGATCATCCACGGAAAACCGCGGTCTGCCCGTGTTCTGGCTGCGCCAGCCTATGATCCACAAAACCTGAAACCAAGGACAGACGCATGACACAGCCCGCTACGATGAAAGCGATGGTCACCAAGGGGCACGGTGATCTTGATCAGATGGTGTTCCACACCGACTGGCCGCGCCCCGAACCTGCCGCGGATGAGGTTCTTATCAAAGTAGGTGCCTGTGGTTTGAACAATACGGACGTGAACACGCGATCTGGTTGGTATTCAAAGACAGTTACGGATGCGACCACAGGTGGGGCATTCGAAGAGGTCGGGACGGATGATCCCACTTGGGGCGGCGCACCAATCTCATTCCCGCGTATTCAGGGTGCGGATGTCTGCGGGGAAATCGTTGCAGTTGGTGCGAACGTAGATCATGCCTGCATCGGCGAACGTATTATCACGGACGGTTGGCTTCGCAACGCAGATGACCTCAATAACATCGGCAAAACCGGATACTTCGGCTCAGAGCGCGACGGTGGCTTCGCCGAGTACACGACGACGCCTGCACGCAACGCACTCGCCATCAAGTCCGACCTGACCGACGCCGAGCTTGCCACCTTTTCTTGTTCCTACTCGACCGCCGAGGGTATGCTGACCCGTGCCAATGTCACTGACCGCGACACTGTATTAGTCCCCGGCGCTTCTGGCGGCGTCGGCGGCGCGTTGGTGCAGCTGGCCAAACGGCGCGGCGCGCGTGTGATCGCCATGGCAGCCGAACCAAAACATGCGCAAGTCGCTGTACTTGGCCCAGACAAAATTCTGCCTCGCGCGCCCGAAAATCTGGACCGCGCTCTGGGGGATGATAAGATCAGCGTCGTCGCGGATATCGTAGGCGGCCCATACTGGCCGACCCTGATCGATATCCTTGAACGCGGCGGGCGTTACACCTGCTCAGGAGCCATAGCCGGTCCAATGGTCGAGCTTGATTTGCGCACTCTCTACCTGCGCGACCTGACCTTTACCGGCTCGACCGTGATCACCCCCGAGGTCATGCCGAACCTGATCCGCTACATCGAACAGGGCGAAATCAAACCCGCGCTCGCCGCGACTTATCCGCTGGATCAACTCCGCGAAGCGCAAGCGGCCTTTATCGCCAAAGAGCACACCGGCAACATCGTGGTCGTGCCGTGAAAATCACGCGTCTCTCAGTTTATCAAGTCAACCTGCCTCTTGAGCATCCTTATTGGCTCTCTGGCGGTCGGCTGAAGTTTGAGGTCTTGGGCGCTACGCTGGTCAAGGTGGAAACCGACGCAGGCTTTATCGGTTGGGGCGAAGGCACGCCACCTACGTTCCCGCACATGGCCCCGGCATTCGTGCGGGGATTGAGACGATGGCGCCGTTCGTCCTCGGGCTTGATCCACGCCGTGTGCTGGACGTCGAGCGCGCCATGGACCTTGCCCTGCCAGGGCACCTCTATGCCAAAAGCCCCATCGATATGGCGTGTTGGGATATTGCCGGGCAGGCTGCCGGTATGCCGATCGCTGATCTGATGGGGGGCGGGTCACGCACGCCGCGTCCGATCGCGTCCTCTATCGGGGCCAAGACGGTCGAAGAGACCCGCGCGGTGATCGACCGTTATCGACAACGTGGGTATGTTGCCCATTCCGTCAAGATCGGCGGCGATGTGGCGCGCGATATCACTCGTATCCGTGACGTTGAAGACATTCGGCGCGACGGCGAAATCGTTCTATACGATGTGAACCGTGGCTGGACCCGCCAACAGGCGCTGCGTGTCATGTCCGCGACCGAAGCCCTGAATGTGATGTTTGAACAACCCTGTGAAACGCTGGACGACATCGCAGCGATCAGCGGGAAACATGCAGCCCCCGTTTCGGTGGATGAAAGTCTTGTGACGCTGCAAGACGCAGCCCGCATTGCGCGGGATGGGCTGGCCGAGATGTTTGGTATCAAACTGAACCGCGTGGGCGGGCTTACCAAGGCCGCGCGGATGCGTGACATCGCACTCGCCCATGGGATCGACATGTTTGTGATGGCAACGGGTGGCACCGTCCTGGCCGATACCGAGGCGCTGCATCTGGCCGCGACAATCCCGGATCCCAACTGCCATGCGGTTTGGGCGTGCCAGGAAATGATCACCATCGACATTGCAGGTGGTCGTGGTCCACGTAACAAGGACGGTCATCTGCATCTGCCAGAAGAGCTCGGCCTTGGCGTTCATCCCGACGAACAAGTGTTGGGCGATCCGGTGGCAGTCTACACATGAGGGTCAATCGCATCACCCTTTGGTCTGTCGACCTCACCAGCCATGAAACCTACTACATGGCCGACGGGAAAACCTGCGCCACGGTAAAAACCCACGTGCTGTGCCTGGAGACCGACACAGGCCTGCAAGGTTGGGGCGAAGTTTGCCCAATCCCGCATTACCTGCCCGCTTTTGCTGATGGGTTGCCAAGTGCAGTCACCGAAATGGCGCCGGAAATCCTCGGCGTCACCCCGACCGGTGTCGACGCGCCCATGCGCAAACTGGACGGTTTTCTGCAGGGCCACCTTCATGTGAAATCCATCGTGGATATAGCGCTGTGGGATCTGTTCGGCAAAGCCACTGATCTGCCGCTCTATCAGCTTCTGGGCGGGCGAACTCGCCGCGATATGCCGCTCTATCATTCGATCACCAGCATCGCGCCCGATGAGATGGCCCGGATCGCGCGGGAAGCCCATGCTACGGGCATTCGTCAGTTTCAGGTTAAGCTGGGCGCCGACGCAGATTGGCAAGCAGATGCTGAACGTCTGATCAGAGTTCGCGAGGCGGTGGGTGCGAGTTCTCTAGTTTACGGCGATTGGAACTGCGGCGCAACCAAGCTGCAAGCCACGCGGACCGGGCGTGCCGTGGCGCATCTCGACGTCATGCTCGAACAGCCTTGCAAGACACTGGAAGACTGCGCTGCCGTTCGGAACGCCACTGGTTTGCCCATGAAGATTGACGAAGGAGCGTATGATCTGGCTTCCCTTTTGCGTGCGGCGGAGTTGGGCGTTTTGGATGCCGTGGCCTTGAAGCTCTCAAAATTTGGCGGACTCTCAGCCATGCGCCGAGCCCGTGACCTGACCGTGCACCTGGGGGCCGAAATTTGCGCCGAATGCACATGGGGGTCAGACATCGTGACCGCTGCCTCGCTGCACTTTGCAGCCTCAACTCCGCATGGCGCGCTCTTGAACACCTGTGACCTGTCGTCCTACGTCAGCCCGCGCATCGCACCTGATTGCCCAACACGCAAAGACGGCCGTATCGCACCGCCCGAGGGGCCGGGTCTCGGAGTCACACCGGACCCGCGCGTGCTCGGCACACCCATGCTCAAGCTGGAATGAACTCATGCAAAAACTGTCCACCCAATCCGAATGGATCGCCCGCGCCCGCGCAGTCTTGCCCGCCGGTGGATTTGGCAATTTTGACCCGGGCATCGTGATCGCGCGCGGCGAGGGCAGCCATGTCTGGGACGCGGACGGTCACGAATATATCGATTACCTGATCGGCTCTGGCCCCATGTTGCTGGGCCACGGTCATCCCGAAGTCGTGGAGACCGTGCTGGAACAACTCCCCAAAGGCATGACGTTCTTTGCCAACAACGACAAAGGCATCGAGCTGGCCGAGGCGATCGTCGAGGCCGTACCCTGTTGTGAACAGGTGCGGTTCGTCGCGTCAGGCGGAGAGGCAGATATGTACGCCATTCGCCTTGCGAGGGCCTATACCGGACGCGACAAAATCCTGAAGTTTGAGGGCGGTTATCACGGCATGAGCGCCGAGGCGCAGATGAGCCTTGCGCCCGACAAGCGCGTTAACTTCCCTCAAGCCGTGCCAGACAGCGCAGGCATCCCGCAGAGCGTTGCCGACCAGATGTTGATCGCGCCCTTTAATGATCTGGCAGCGGTTGAGGCTTTGCTGAGCGACCATGACGACATCGCCGCCATCATTGCAGAGCCGTTGCAACGGATCATCCCCGCCGCGCCCGGTTTCCTGCAGGGCCTGCGCGATCTTTGCGACAAGCGCGGCGTCCTGCTGATCTTTGACGAGATCGTCACGGGCTTCAGGCTAGCCTATGGCGGCGCACAGGAGCGCTATGGCGTGACGCCAGATATCTGTACGCTGGGCAAAGTCATTGGTGGCGGGTTCCCACTTGCCGCTCTTGGGGCAAGTGCTGAGATCATGCAGCACTTCGACAAGTCCATCGTGGGCGCTGAAAAATGGCTGATGCAGCTTGGCACGCTATCGGGCAATCCGATTGCGGCGGCGGCGGGTCTAAAGACGATGGAAGTCTTGAAGCGTGACCGAAGCTATGATCGCCTCCGCGACATTGGCCAAGCGCTGCAGAATATGCAAAGCAGCGCACTCAATGCTGCAGGTATTCCCCATCAAATCTGTGGGGATGAGACCTTGTTCGATATCTTCTTCACTACCGGCCAGTGTCGTGACTACCGCTCCGCCAAGCATGATGAACCGGCTCGCAATGCGACCTACAACGCAACACTCCGACAGCACGGGATCTTCAAATCACCTGGCAAGCTTTATCCGTCTCTTGCGATCACCGCAGAGGACCTGGAGAAGACGAAATTCGCAGTTGAACAGTCTGCGAAGTCCATTTCTTTGACCCAAGCAGGATCTGAGCTCCCCCCGAATTTCGGACACCGACGTAAGCTACGATTTGCTGTCTGCTGATCTTCGACGAGACGAAGATCGGAGATGTGGAAACGGAAGAGCCATTCGCCAGAGTTCAAGGCAAAGGCTGCGTTTGAGGCTTTGAAAGGTGAGTGGACGGTTGTGGACCTGTCCAGCCAGTTCGGCGTCCACCCGCAAGGTTCTGGCTTGGCGCATCTCAAACACGCTGGAGGCGGACTTCTGGGTGGATGCGCTGAACGAGGCCATCGCCAGGTTTGGCCCGCCGGAGATCATGAACACCGATCAGGGATCGCAGTTCACGTCCTTCGCCTGGACCGACCGGCTGCGCCGATCTGGCGTGCGTATCCCGATGGACGGCAAAGGCCGGTTCCTCGACACCATCTTTGTCGAACGGCTCTGGCGTTCCCTGACATACGAGTGCGTTTATCTGCACGCCTTAAAGAGCGGATCAGGGATCAAAGCCGGTGTCGGAAGGGCATGGCGTTCCAAAAACTGCAAACGCCCTCATTCCGCCCCTGGCGGCAAACCCCCAGCCGTGATCTATTGGCTGAGAAAAGACGAAAGCAAATCCGGTCAGCAGGAGCAGAGAGTCGCTCAAGTTACGCAGCAAACTGTCCAAACTTTGGGGAGCAGGTCAGCAACGGCGCAAAAAACCTTGTTTACAAAGCTCCAGACACCGCTGAGTCATATCATCTCCGAATAGGCTCAAAATAGATTAATGCAATTTAAATCAAATAGATAAATAGGGTTCACGGTCGCAAGTTACAGCAATTTCCTGGTTGAAGGTCACGCCTACAGGCCATCGCTCGCTCCCCTGCTTTTTTCGTCCTCCAACCTCTAATCCATCGCCAAAAGCCCAAGGCGGTGCCTGTGTGCACGGTGCATGTCGATCCGTCCGGCGAGAAAGCACATCGTTGCCAACTCGTCCGCGTCGCGGG
The DNA here is from genome assembly GCA_039179785.1 of Pseudomonadota bacterium. Taxonomy (GTDB): domain Bacteria; phylum Pseudomonadota; class Alphaproteobacteria; order Rhodobacterales; family Rhodobacteraceae; genus Tateyamaria. Next base: position 9,125 of record JBCDEK010000038.1, read on the forward strand.
CCACGTCGATGGCTGCGCCGACCGATAGTTTGGCTTGCGTATGACCCTCGTACAGCTTTGAAACCATTTCGGCCAAACTGGGCAATTCCCCTGTCGAGGGCGGGTTCACTTCGACCACACCATCGGAATAGTCAAATATGGGCTTGCCCCCCAGCCCGAGGATCTGCTGCGCGATCGGAGCAATTGCCTCCTCCATTTCGTCGGCTTGATCGTGCAGGCACTGGCGGACCAATTCCGCCCCCGCACCGGACACATTCCACTCATAGCTGCGCGTCGTACGGTGAATGCGGCACGTGTTTCCCAGGATATGACACAACGCATCGCAAATCTCGGCGCGGTCGGTCATGGCGATACCCCGCGGGTGGCGACGTGCGTGTGATCCGTAACCGGCAGCGAAAAGCCAAGCCGTGTGCCCTCGGGTCCAGACGTCACCAGCTCCAGACGGCCGCCTGCGATTTCAACCAGCAAAGCCGCGGTATCGAGCCCGGAGCCTTTGCGGCGATTGTTATGTGAATCCAAGCCAGAGCGGTGTTCGAACCACTTCGCCATGCCTGAGGGCATGCCTGGCCCGTTATCCGCCACCTGCAGAAACAATCGGTCATTGTACTGGGTTGCCATGACATCAATACGGGCCGTTTCCTGACGGCGCATGGCCTGCGCCGCGTTTGACACCAATTCTCCCAAAACCTCGGCCAAAAATGGCTGTTGGCAGTCAAAGTCGATGTCGTCCAGGACATGCAGATACAGCTCAAGTGCTTGCGCCCCGCAATGCCGCGACCGGATCGCTCCGAGGATCTTGGTCAGACAGGCGGCCCCGCGGGGGCCTGTGTCTGTCGCGCCGACGGTTCCATTTATATTGGCTGTTTTATCGTAGTGGCGGCTGTCGACAAAGCGCATGGTGCGGCGCGGTTCGGGCGGTGGCTCCGTTATCACCTCATCGCAGAGCTCGCTTATTTCGGTACTCCAATTCAGGTTCATTGTCTCTTCCTTGCGCACTGTTAAGTCGGGGCCGATACCGGCGCGAAACGTGCATCCCGCTCGCGGCACCGGGGGGATCGGCTGGCGAGCGGGACACGAGAGGCGGGATAACGGGACAGGCACCCGCCTCTGGGACTGTCTGTAAAGTGATGCGACGCCACGCAGGGAGGACCATGGCGCGCCAGACAGGGTAATCGTTAGCCGGGGCACGGCTGATCCATCCAACTGGCATCGTCGGGCGGCAGGGCAGGGGCCCCATCGACCTTCACGCGACGAGCGGTGCGGGCCGATATCGGCAACCGCAGTTGCAGGACGGTTCCGTGAGCGTCCGTCTTGGAAACAACGATTTTGCCGCCCATGAGCCAGGCCAACCGCGCAGCGGCCGTCGGACTGTCGACAGCTGCCAGTTGGTGGATATGGCCCGCACGCAACGCGTCCATGGCCTGTCGGGGCATGGGAGGACCGTCATCAGCGATGCGAAACACGACCTGATCGGCATAGCGCTCAACGTGGATCGACGTCACCCGAGGGCGATCCGCACCGGCGGGTGCCACACGCCTTTTGATCAGCGTGCACAGCATGCGCAGCAAAACAACACTGTCGATGCAAAGCGCTGCATTCCGATCAACTGACACAAAGTAGTCTGTGTCGGGGGCCGCTCCGCTCACCATCGAAATGGCTGTGCGCAACAAAACGTAGAGATCGCAAGGAGACTGGCGTCGCTCCGTCTCGAACGTCTCTGGTGCGTCGGCGTCCAGCTGGGCCAGCTCTGCCACACGGCGCGCGGCCCGCGCCACTGCGCGCGCCTGATCACAGGCACGATGATCCCCACATTCACCAAGCTGATCCGACAGTGTCGCGGCTTGGTCCAGAAGTGTTCTGAGGTCTGACGCGGTGGTCGCCCGGTCCAGGATGTCATCCAGCATGTGATCGCCCTTTGCGTCGATCGACGGACACTGTGCCGCCACACATCAAAGGGTATTCAGCTTTCCTCGCCCTGCCTTTCACGAGCGTGCGCATTGACTCCACCAACGCGCGGTTGCGCCAAGGCACTGAAACCCAAGATTTCGTAAGTGTTAACGCCGCTGAAATACCTTCGGCGGCCCTGCCGCTAGATGTCTGTGATCATAATCGAGCAAACACATGCACAAGCGGGACCACAATTGGGAAGACGACTTTCACTTTGAGGGTGAAGGTTATGTCATGGTGCTCCGCAAGCCGGGGGCACATCGGATTATCGTGCCCGCAGGTTTCAACTACCTGGATGTGTATCTGGGCAGGTCCATGGCGACCTACAAGATCGCGGGCCGCGAAACGGTCACCTCGAATACGCCGCCCTCCACCTTTGTTTTCCTGCCCGCCAACGGCGAGAGCGAGATTCAAGCGGTGCGGTCTGGGTGGAGCGTTCAGATGATATTTCGAAACAGCGAACTCACCAACGTGCTGGCCACTGTTTCTGACCCGGCCGAACGCGCGCAGAACACCGTTTTACGCCGCCCGATCTACCATGATGAAGACCCCTCGCTGGTAGGGATCGCACAGGTGGTCAGCAGCGTCTGGACCAAGCGCATTGCGGCACCAAACGCGGACCAGATAGATGCCGCCGCCAAGCTGATGGTGATGCGCCTTGTGCACAACCTGTCGGTCAACGATCCGGGCACTGCCACCCGCGCGACCCGAAATGCGTCGCGGTTCCAGACCGTACTGGACCATATCGATGAAAATCTGTCCGAGCGCATGTCCCTGGACGAACTGGCTGCCCTCGCCAACCTCAGTTCCTACCACTTTGCCCGCGTCTTTCGCGAGACGATGGGCCACAGCCCGCACCAATACATCAAATTGCAGCGGGTGGCCGTGGCCAAGCAGATGCTGAAACGATCAGACGAACCGATTGCGGCCATCGCCTATGATTGCGGGTTCAGTTCGCAAAGTCACATGACGGATGTCTTCAAGAAAACGATCGGAACGACGCCGGGCATCGTGCGCAAGAACAGGGAATAGAAGCCCCCGGAGTGCGGGTCTAAGCCCGCACCGCCTTGCGCCATTTTCCGGGCGAGGTGCCCACATGTTTCGTAAAGGTCGCCGTCATGTGCGGCTGGTTGGAAAAACCGGTCGCATAGGTGATGTCGGCCAGGCTGTCGTCGCTGTTGCGCAGCAGGTCCTTGACCCGCGCCAGCCGCCGCTGGATCAGGAATTGACCTGGCGTCTCGCCCGTTGTGGCCTTGAACGCTTTGGTGAAACTATAGACGTCCATGTTGATCAACGCTGCGACTGTATCCATGCCGCCGATGTCTTCGATCTGATCTTCGAAATATGCAATTACGCGATCCATTTCGGCGTCCGACAGAACGCGTTCGACCATGCCCTTCCATTTGTTTGAATTCTGCTGACGAAGGATCAGCACGGCCATTTGCTGCGCAATCAAATCAGCATTCAAATCGCTGCCCAACCCGGGGCGGCGCGCTTCCTCCAACAAAAAAGTGGCGAGCGCCTTAAGCCTCGGCTCAAATACACCATGGAACCCACGTGCCTCAAAGTTGTCCTCGTCTCCCCGCAACAGCACTGCGGCGCATTCAGTGAAAATGGCTGGCGACATGAAAATCTGGTGCACTTCCCCTTGGCCTTCGGCTTGAATCTTGAAGGGTTGCGCGCGCTGAATAAAGCTGAGATGGCCTGGTACATAGAGGCCAGACCACTTGTCATCGTGGATCAGTTCGCCCTCAAAGCGAACGCGGTGCTTGCCCGATTTGTAGAGTTCCAGAAAAAAGAAATCGAAACCTGGGGGGTGGTCAGTGGCATCGCCCTGGTCCGCGACCATGGCGTTCACCCGCCGCCAGTTGTGTCCGATATGCTCCGAAATATCCGCATTCATCCGCTCCGTCATCACGTCACAAATCTGAGCGCGTGTAATAAGATCACTCATGCCCGCACCGCCTTGCGCCACTTGCCGGGCGAGGTGCCCACATGTTTCGTAAAGGTCGCCGTCATATGCGGCTGGTTGGAAAAGCCGGTCGCATAGGTGATGTCGGCCAGGCTGTCGTCGCTGTTGCGCAGCAGGTCCTTGACCCGCGCCAGCCGTCGCTGGATCAGGAACTGGCCGGGGCTTTCGCCGGTTGTCGCCTTGAATGCCTTGGTAAAGCTGTAGACGTCCATGTCGATCAGCGATGCCAGCGTATCCATCCCGCCGATGTCTTCGATCTGGTCTTCGAGATAGGCCATGACGCGGGTCAGTTGCGCGGCAGAAAGCTGAAGTGTAGCGGGGAGCTTGATCCGCGCGGCATCCCGGCGGCGAAACAGCAACAGGGCGATGTCCTGACTGATCAGGTCCGCGCGCAGATCGGTGCCGATCGCGGGGCAGCGCGCCTCCTCCAGCAACATGGTTGCCAGCCTTTTCAGCTCCGGTTCAAAAACACCCTGAAAGGAAAGCGGCCGCCCAGTGTCCGGGTCGCCCCTCAATATGCTTTCTGCCGTTTGTCGGAAAATGTTGTCGGCGATGCAGATCTGTTGCAACTTCGCTCTACCTGTTGCGTTCAGGTAGTGCACCGGCCCAAAATGATAGTACCCCACCGAACCTGGCAAGGTTGCGCCCCTGAAATGGTCACCGTGTTCAGACTCGTAGCTGGATTCTAGAAGGTGTGATCCCTCAAGGCAGACTTCCAGCAGGTGGAAGGCAACACCGCTGTCTTTGATTTCAGTGTCACCTTGGTCAATGACAAGCGTGTTCGTGCGTTTCCAGTTGTGCGCGAAGGTTTCCGAGAGTTCAGAGTTGAACTGGGTCCGCATCGCGTCGGCCATTTGGGTCCGTGTGATGAAACCTGTGTCGCTCATGCCAGTTTCCCCTGCCGGTAATGCGCTACGCTCACGCCCAGAAGTGACCGGAATGCCCCATCAAGCTCTTTCACGCCGGTAAAGCCCAACTGCCGTGCGACGGCGGCGTCGCTAAGATTCAGGCTTGGCGTACGCAGTAGGTTCTGAGCAATGCCGACACGGCGCTCCATCCGGTAGCTTTCGATGCTCGATCCCGTTTCGGCAGCAAAGCCGTGCACGAGCCGGTAAATGCCCACATCCACCGCCTGCGCCATCTCTTCGAGGGTGAAGTCCCGGGTCAGGTGCGTTTCGATGTAATCAATGACACGCCCGAACTGCAGGCCACTCAGATCGACGCATGTCTCGTCATGTGGGGCAGGGACAGATACAAAATCATAAAGCTGTGTTGCCAGTTCCAACCCCATCGTGTCGGCCCAAACAGCGGATCGCCACTGCGCGCCCGACTGGATGGCCTCGATGGTTTCGCGCAGCAATATGTGATGCCTGCCTGCAAATCCTTCCAGATTTTCGGGGTCAAATGCGCCGTCGTTCCGGCGTTCGGCAACGCAGGTCAGCACCTGTGGCTGGATCAGCACATGTGTGCATCTTGCGCGCCCGATCATTTCAAACTTCGCGGGCTGACCTGCGGGCAGGAAACACAACGTGCCCGGTTCCACGATCGACCGCGGCGGGTCTTTCAACGCATCATAGCTTAGGTTCGCTATGCCATATCCCGCTGTGCACAAGGCAATAAAGTGGCTTTGCAAGGCGGGGCTCACAAACGCCTCATTGCCTTGTTCCACCTCCAGCGCCTGCAACCCGCTCCAATCCGATGAGAGGGTCGATTCAGAAATGACCGCTTCGGTCTCGTCCTCAAGGAATTCAGCAAACGCCTTTTCGTCTACCGCAGTGTTGGGTTGTCCAAGGCGAGTTGTCATGGTGCGCTCCGATCTCGTCCCTTTAAGCGATGGCGCGACGGGATGTCGCGACTCATTTCTCCCCAAGGTAAGAGCTAGATCAAGTTACTTATGCCACCATAGCCATCTTTTTCGAGAAATTGCTATTCTTATGCAAAAGCCTGACCCGGATGCGCTAACACCCGCGTTCGTGCGCTATGTCGCCATTGCGCGCCTGAACATCTGGCTGGCAAAGCCGACCGTCTTATTGCACCCGACCCGCTGGATCGCGGTTCCATTGCATGCCGCGCATCCCAGTTTCGACAACAAAGCAGCCCGTTGGGGCATGGGCAAAGCACCAACACACGCCAGTACGGTCCGACATCTGCATCAGTCCGCGTTCAACACCCCAAGGACGGCGCGCGCACCCTCCGCCGATGATTGTGGGTTCTGGCCTGTGACCAAATGGCCATCTGTGACAACATTCACGGCAAAGTCAGCACCGTTTTCGATGATCGCGCCCAGGTCGCGCAAGCGGTCCTCCAGCAAAAAGGGCACCACGTCGGTCAGCCCGACAGCCTCTTCCTCTCCGTTGGTGAAGGCGCTGACGCGTTTGCCCGCGACCAGCGGTGTCCCGTCAGGTTTTCGGGCATCGACCAAGGCAACGGGGCCGTGGCAGACAGCGCCCACGGGCTTGTTTTGAGCGTCAAAAGCTTCGATCAACCGGGCGAGCGCCGCATGTCCGGGGTAGTCCCACATCGGGCCATGTCCTCCAGGGAAAAAGATCGCATCAAACGAGCCAGCGTCAACGGTGTCGATCTTTGCAGTCGCCGCGAGGGCCGCGACGGCGTCGGCATCCGCCTCAAACCGCCGCGTGTCGTCGGTCTGCCACTCTGCCAGAGCGCTTTTGGGATCGATAGGTGGCTGCCCGCCTGCCACCGAAGCCAATGTGACCTCGGCCCCGGCATCGCGAAAGACATAGTAGGGCGCGGCAAACTCTTCGAGCCAAAAGCCGGTCTTTTCACCCGTATCCCCCAGCCGGTCATGGGAGGTCAGCACAACAAGAATGCGGGGAGACGTCATTGGTTTGTCCTTTTCAAAAAAGAGAGGTGCACGGCCCGGGAGGGGCAGGGGTCAGTCAAGCGTCGTCTTACCAAGCTGGCGATACCAATCGACGTTGTCCCAAAACGCAGTCATCCGCGTGATCAGCCCGCTCGCGTCGGTCTCGATGACAAAGAGGTGCCGGACGGTATAGGCGCGGCCCTGGCTTGGTACGCCAAAGGCCTCTTTCTCCTGGGTGCCAGAGATATCGACATCGACAAACGCCTTGCGGCCGCTCTCGTCTCCGGTGATCGACAGGATGGTGTTGGTCAAATCTGGAAAGCTGTCGATCAGCACTCCCCAACTCCCGGGTCCGACCTCTTCGACCGGACCAGCAAGAGCAAACGGGACATATTCGACCACGCCTTCTGGTTTGAACAGGGCGATCATGGCGGCAACGTCCTGCGCCCTATAACGATCAAAGAGATCAACAGCAATTTCTGCGGCGGTGCGAGGCAATTGATGCCTCCCTTTCAACAGGTGCAAATTCCTGCCCGAAACGCTAAGCGATGCCCGGCGCTCAGTATATCGGGATCGAGGGGTCGAACTGATATGCGAGTAGCAAAAACACGATAGTCTGTGCGTGCTTCGAAGTGGCCTTCCCGTCGTGAAGAACTGTCTCAGGCTCAGGGTGCCGTCACTTTTTCAAACGCACCCAAAACCGATCCGCCTTGCAAAGGCGCCATCAAATCAAAATACCTGGACCCCTCTGACGCTCTGAATGGCCTCAGTCCGGCAAACCCAGCGCCTTCTTGCGATCCGTTGCCCACTTCATGATTGTCAGATCGAAGGTCAGCGCCATCAACGACACGCAGATACCCAGCACAAAGTTCTTGCCCAGATCGGTGCCCGCGAGGGTCCGCTGAAGCTCCTGTCCCAAATCCTGCGTGCCGATGAAGGCCGCGATGATCACCATGAAGAAGGCGAACATGATCGCCTGATTGAACCCCACGGCCATGGTGGGCAGGGCCAGCGGCAACTGCACCTTCACCAGCTTCTGCATCCGTGTGGCCCCCGCCATGTCTGCCGCCTCGGTCATTTCGGGCGGGACGGTCCGCAAGCCTTCTATCGTATAGCGGGTCAGCGGCACCATGGCGAAGATCAGGATCGACATGACCACGGACGTGGCTGTGATGCCAAACAGCATGATGGCCGGGATCAGATAGATGAAGCTCGGGAATGTCTGCGCCGTGTCGCAAGCCAGCAGCACCCGGCGCGACCACTTTTCGGAGCGTGCCGCTGCGATGCCAAGGGGCACGCCGATCAAGAGCGCCAGAGTGACAGCAGAGATGACGGAATAGAGCGTGATCACTGACCGATCCCACCAGCCCGATAAGGCCACAAGGCCAAAGAAGATCGCCGCATAGACTGCAGGCCGCTTGCCCCCCAGCGACAGTGCAAAGGCGACCACCAGCAAGATGAAGGCAGGCGTCGGGATCGACAACAGGAAGTCCCGGAACGGATTCAGGATCCAGACATTCAGGACATAACGTATGGACTGCGTCGTGTTCTGCACCGGATCAAGCGCAAGAAACGCCTTGATCGCCGTGTCGATCTCCTTGCCCTGGCTAAAGTTCTGCTTGCGCCCGATTTCCGCAAACACCTGAACGAACTGCGCGGCGATACAGAAGAAGACAAAGATCGCAATGCCGGTCAGCAGGTAGATATGCCTCCGCCACCACGGCGTGTCGCGCTCAAAATGCTCGGGCTGCTTGACGACCCACGCCTTGGACATCCGGTCCAGCATCACGGCCAGCAGCACAATTGTGACGCCGATCTCGAACGACCGGCCCAGCTTGAAGCTGCCCATCATCGCCAGCAGTTTGGCCCCGAGGCCCGGCATACCGATAAAGGCAGTCAGAACAACCATCGCGAGGCACAGCATGATCACCTGGTTCACGCCTACCAGAATCTCGGTCCGGGCTGAGGGCAGATAGACATGGCGCAAAAGCTGCCACTTGGTGCAACCGCTCATGTTGCCCGCCTCGACCACCTCGGACGGCACCTTTTGCAGGCCCAGCGTGGTCATCAGGATCATCGGCGGGATGGCATAGATCGTTGTGGCCACGGCCCCGGCGGTCGGCCCTACCTTGAAGAAGATCACGGCAGGCAGCAGGTAGGTAAAAAAGGGCAGTGTTTGCAGCACCGACAGGATCGGCTTGATGGCACGGTTCACCGCCACGTATTTCCACGCGAGGATGCCAAGGCCCAGACCGATGAAGAAGGCCAAAGGTGCCGCAACCATCAGCACCGACATGGTTTCCATGGCAATCTTCCACTGGCCGATCAACGCAGTCCAGATGAAGGTGCCAGCCCCCAGCGCCGCCATGCGCCAGCCGCCAAGGTAGTAGCCGATCACGGCAGCGACGCCAGCTACCGCTGTCCATGGGATTGGGCCGATGTTCGGCCAGCGCCGCTTGCCGAACATCAGGTTCGCAGTGGCGTCCAGCAACCATTCCAACCCTTCGGTCAACGTGCGGGTCAGGGCCAGCAGGCCCAGATCGTCCTTTACGAAGTTGAAGAAGACGTCGAGCCAGGCGGCAAAAGGCGGGATCATGCTTTCTGGCAGGCGATGCAAGACATCTGGCAGCAACCCGGCATAGCGCAAAACGGTCAGAGCGACCGCAACCAGCAAAATCACCGTCGCCCATCTGCCCCGCGTCCATTGGACGGCGCCGGTTGTGTCGGACTTCAGATCGCTGGTGATGTCGGCCATCAGCTGGCCTCCAACAGGATTTCAAGGGCTGCCGCGCGGTCCATCCCGCCGATCACCTGACCGCTTTTGGCAACCGGGATAATGGCGCGGGTGTCCTGCACCAACAGGCGGGCGAGGTCTTGGACCGATGCGGTGGCGTCGACGGGATCGCCTTCGCCGTTGTTGCCTTCATGGGCCAGCACACCGGCGTGGACCACCCGCGCCTTGTCGATTTCCTCAGTGAACTTGCGCACGTATTCCGTGGCCGGGTTCAGCACGATCTGATCGGGCGTGTCGCATTGTTCAACCGCGCCGTCTTTCATGATGGCGATCCGGTCGGCCAGGCGCAAAGCCTCGTCAAAGTCGTGGGTGATGAACACGATGGTCTTGCCCAACATGCCCTGAAGGCGCAGGAATTCGTCCTGCATCTCGCGCCGGATCAGCGGGTCGAGCGCCGAAAAGGGTTCGTCCAGAAACCAGATGTCGGGTTCAATGGCGAGGCTGCGGGCAATGCCGACCCTCTGCTGCTGACCACCTGATAACTCGCGCGGAAAATATTCCTCTCGCCCCTCAAGGCCCACCAGCTTGACCACTTCCAGCGCGCGTTCACGGCGCGTGTGCTTGTCCTGTCCCCGCATTTCCAGCGGAAAGGCCACGTTCTCCAGCACCGTGCGGTGCGGCAGCAGGCCAAAGGACTGGAACACCATGCCCATCTTGCTGCGGCGCAACTCGATCAGCTCTTTCTCGGACAGCGACATGAGGTCCTGCCCTTCGACGGTGATCGTGCCGCCGGTGATGTCATGCAGCCGCGAAAAACAGCGCACCAGCGTCGACTTGCCGGACCCAGACAAGCCCATGATGACCAGCATCTCGCCCCGGTTCACGTCAATCGACACGTCCTTGACCCCGGCGATATACCCGTCCGCGCGGATGTCATCGAAACTGTGCCCGGCGGGCATGGACTTCAGATACCCTTTGGGATCGGGTCCAAAGATCTTCCACGCGTTCTTGCAGGAAATCACAGTGTCGGCGGTCATCTTCGCTCTCCCTCCACCGGTCGCTGCGCCGGTGTTTAAAAACGCCCGCCCGGAGTGTAACCCCGGACGGGCGAAAGTCTTCAACAGTTTTGGATACTCTTACGAGGTCCAGCCCTGCCAAACGTCCGGGTTGGCTTCCAGCCACTCGGCGGCCGCCTCTTCAGGCTCCATCTCTTCGACGTCCACCAAACGCGCCATCTCGGCGATCTGCGGGTTTGTGAACGAGATTTTGGTCAGCACGTCATATGCACCCGGCCACTTGTCCTTCATCCCGTCCCACGCGGCTTTTTTCAGATAGCCATCGGCAGGGTTGCCGCAGTCATAAAGCGCGTCCGGGTTCGGGCCCACGGCTGGATCCTTGTCGCAACCATCGACCCATGTCGGGAATTCGACAAACTCACCGGGCCAGACGGCTTCGGCAAAGTTGGGTGTCCAGTTGAACACCACGACCGGGCGCTTGTCGGCCTCGGCGGCACCAATCTCTGCCCAAAGGGCAGCGGCAGAGCCCGCGTTCACAACGACAAAGTCCATGCCCAACGCTTCAACGCGTTCCTGACCGTGCTTCAACCAGTCCACCGGACCATCCAGATAGCGACCCTTGTCCCCGGTTTCAGCGGTTGCGAAGATTTCGGCGCAATCGTTCAGCGCTTCCCAGCTTGGCAGGCCAGGGCAGGCCTCTTTGGTCCACATCGGGTACCACCAGTCCTCACGCGTGACCGCATCGTGGTCGCCCGCGTCATGCAGACCGCCCTTTTCCAGGGCCGCTCGGAAAGACGCGCCAAAGGCACCTTCCCAAACTTCCAGTTCCAGCGTCACGTCGCCCAGACGGACCGACTCGTACACGGCTTGGCTGTCGGTGGTGACGAATTCCACGTTGTTGCCCATCGATTCAAAGATCTGACCGACAACATGGCTCATCACGATCTGTGACGACCAGTTGTGGATCGGGATCACAATCGGATCGCTGCTGTCTTCGGCCAAAAGCGTCATGGGCGCGAACGCCAGCACGCCCGCCGTCAACGCAGTTGTAAACTTGTTCATTGATAGTCTCCCTAGAAGTGTGCCGCTGTATCGCGGCTTGATCATCACGAATGGTCTTCATGCATGGTCCGAATTCGAATCCGGCCAGCGCCATTTCTTGGTGCCAACACTCTTGCACTATTTTCCTATCAAGCAAGTTTTTTTCTTGCTGAGACGATTTTGTGATGCTGATCTCAGCTGAGGTTCCGTGCGAAATGTCCGATTTCAAGCGTTGCGTGTCGCATCCTGGGCTCAGTTTCGTTTGGAAAATAGCCTATTCGTGAGTGAGGAGGTCCGATTCCATGCGTTATTCCGGTTTCAAGGTGATAAAAGAGGCGCTGACCGGCCACAAAGGTTGGTCACCGGCGTGGCGTGATCCGGAGCCAAAGGCGCACTATGACATCGTGATCATCGGCGGCGGCGGGCATGGGTTGGCCACGGCGCATTACCTCGCCTCGGTCTACGGCCAGCGCCGAGTGGCTGTGATCGAAAAAGGCTGGATCGGCGGCGGCAATGTGGGGCGGAACACCACGATCATCCGCTCGAACTACTTGCTTGATGGGAACGAGCCGTTCTACGAGTTTTCCCTCAAGCTGTGGGAGGGGTTGGAACAAGACCTGAACTACAACGCCATGGTGTCACAACGTGGGATCATGAACCTGATCCACTCGGATGCACAGCGCGACGCCTTCATCCGGCGCGGCAATGCGATGATCCTGAACGGGGCGGATGCCGAATATCTCGACCTCGACCAGATCAAAAAGGAATACCCGTTCCTGAATTTCGACGACGCCCGCTTTCCCATTAAGGGCGGGCTGGCGCAGCGGCGCGGTGGTACGGTGCGCCATGATGCCGTCGCATGGGGCTATGCCCGCGCCGCCGACAGCCGCGGCGTCGATATCATCCAGAACTGCGAGGTCACAGGCTTTCGCATCGAAAACGGGACATGCCTCGGCGTCGAAACTTCCAAAGGCTTCATCGGTGCAAGCAAGGTTGGTTGCGCCGTTGCCGGGAACTCCAGCCACCTGATGGCCAAGGCAGGCATGCGCCTGCCGATTGAGTCCCATGTCCTGCAAGCCTTTGTGTCCGAAGGCCTCAAACCCGTGCTGCCGGGCGTCATCACCTTCGGCGCGGGCCATTTCTATGTCTCGCAATCCGACAAGGGCGGCTTGGTCTTTGGCGGTGACATCGACGGCTACAATTCCTATGCCCAACGCGGCAACTTGCCCGTTGTCGAAGACGTGTGCGAGGGCGGTATGGCCATCATGCCCATGATCGGGCGTGCGCGGCTGCTGCGCATGTGGGGCGGCATCATGGACATGAGCATGGACGGCTCGCCCATCATCGACCGCACCCATGTCGACGGGCTCTATTTCAACGGCGGCTGGTGTTACGGCGGGTTCAAGGCCACGCCCGCCTCGGGCTACGCTTTTGCCCACTTGCTGGCCAAGGACGAGCCGCACGAGACCGCCTCCGCCTACCGCTTCGACCGGTTCCGCACCGGTCACATGATCGACGAAAAAGGGATGGGCAATCAGCCCAACCTGCACTGAGGGTCCCCACATGATCATCAACCACCCCCTGCTTGGCCCACGCGACAGCGCCGAATTTGTCTATCTGGGTGCCGCAGACCTGATGAAACGCCCCGACCCTGAAACCGCCAGTGCTGACGACTGGCACGACTATGCCTATCTGCGCGACAATCCCGCAGGGGTGCACCGCGAGCTGTGGTTTCACGAAGGCGGTGACCGGTCGATCCTGATCGTCACGCGCGACACCACCACGCACGAGATTTCATCCGTCGAACTTGCACGCGAGGTGGCATCGAAATGACCCAGAAGAACCGGCTTGCGAGTGGGCAACTTGACCGCAACACCACGCTGAATTTCACTTTCGACGGCAAAAACTACGGAGGTCACCCCGGCGACACGCTTGCCTCGGCACTGCTCGCCAACAACGTCCGCCTCATGGGACGGTCGTTCAAATACCACCGCCCTCGTGGCCCCCTAACGGCCGGATCGGAAGAACCCAACGCCATTGTCGAATTGCGCAGTGGCGCACGGCAGGAGCCGAACACACGCGCCACTACGGCAGAGCTGTTTGACGGGCTGTCCGCCAAATCGCAGAACCGCTGGCCCTGCCTCGCCTTCGACGCGATGGCGATCAACGACCGATTTTCGAACTTTCTGACCGCAGGGTTCTACTACAAGACCTTCATGTGGCCCGCCGCCTTCTGGGAAAAGATTTACGAGCCGATCATCCGCAAGGCTGCGGGCCTTGGGTCCCTGTCGATGCAGGCTGACCCGGATGACTATGACAAGGGCTTTCGCCACTGCGATCTGCTGATCATTGGGGCGGGTCCTGCCGGGCTGAACGTGGCCGTCACCGCCGGACGCGCGGGCAAGCAGGTGATCCTCGCGGACGAGGATTTCCGCATGGGCGGGCGGCTCAATGCCGAGACCTTTGCCATCGCGGACATGGCGGGCGCGGATTGGGCTGCGCAGGCTGTGGCTGAACTTGGCACTATGCCCAACGTGCGGCTGATGCCGCGCACCACGGTCATCGGCGCGTTTGACCATGGCATCTATGGCGCGGTCGAACGGGTCAGTGATCACCTCGCCACCCCGGCCAAGTGCAAGCCCCGCCAGATCCTTTGGCGCATCTACGCGCCGCAGGCTCTGCTGTGCTCCGGGGCCACGGAACGCCCCATCGCGTTTGAAAACAACGACCGCCCCGGCATCATGCTGGCGGCGTCCATGCGTGCCTATGCGAACCGCTGGGCCGCCACCCCGGCGCAGCGCGTGGCGATCTTTACCAACAACGATGATGGCCACCGCACTGCGCAAGACCTGCACGCCAAGGGTGTCAAGATCGCAGCCGTCATCGACACCCGTGCCGATGCCCCGCGCAGCTACGACTACGAAGTGCTGCAGGGTGCACAGGTCAGCGATACCAAGGGCCGTCTCGGCCTCACGTTTGTCGAGGTAAGCCAGGCCGATCGCAGCACCCGCACCATCGAATGCGGCGCGCTTGGGGTGTCGGGCGGCTGGAACCCCAATTTGCATCTGACCTGCCACCAGCGCGGGCGACCCGCCTGGAATGACGACCTCGCCGCTTTTGTCCCCGCGGGGACACTTCCACCCGGCATGACCGTGGCAGGCGCGGCAAACGGTCTGTTCTCGACCCACGGCGCGCTGAAATCCGGTGCTGATGCTGCGCGCAAGGCGCTGGGCCTGAAAGGGCGCGCGCCCGCTGTGCCGGACGCCGAAGATGCGCCGGTCACCCAGACCCCATTCTGGTATGTCGAAGGGTGTTCGCGCGCGTGGCTCGACCAACAAAACGATGTCACCGTCAAGGACGTGAAGCTGAGCCATCAGGAAGGCTTTCGCTCGGTCGAGCACCTCAAGCGCTACACGACGCTGGGCATGGCCACCGACCAGGGCAAGACGTCCAATATCGGCGGCCTCGCCATCATGGCCGAGCTTGCGGGCAAGGCGATCCCCGAGGTCGGCACCACCATCTTCCGCCCACCCTATACCCCTACGGCC
This sequence comes from Pseudomonadota bacterium, assembly GCA_039179785.1. GTDB lineage: Bacteria > Pseudomonadota > Alphaproteobacteria > Rhodobacterales > Rhodobacteraceae > Tateyamaria. The sequence goes on from JBCDEK010000038.1 coordinate 24,207, forward strand.
ATCGGTGCGCTGGCGGGCCGGATGCGCGGCAAGGAGTTCCACCCGACCCGCCTGACCCCCTCGCATTACTGGGCCGAAGAACGCGGCGCGGTGTTTGTCGAGGTCGGCAACTGGCTGCGCGCGCAATGGTTCCCGCTGCCCGGCGAAACCCACTGGCGGCAGTCGGTGGACCGCGAGGTCACAGCGACCCGCGCGTCCGTGGGTGTGTGCGACTGCACCACGCTGGGCAAGATCGACGTGCAGGGCACGGATGCGGCCATCTTCCTGAACAAGATCTATTGCAACGGCTTCGCCAAGCTGGCGGTGGGCAAAACCCGCTACGGCCTCATGCTGCGCGAGGACGGGATTGCCATGGACGACGGCACAGCGGCGCGTCTGGCCGAGGATCAGTTCGTCGTCACCACAACCACGGCTAACGCGGCAAAGGTCTACCAGCACATGGAATTCGTCCGCCAATGCCTGATGCCCGATGCAGATGTGCAGCTGATCTCCACCACCGAAGCCTGGGCGCAATACGCCGTCGCAGGTCCCAATTCGCGGAGGCTGCTGCAAAAGATCGTGGATGCCGAGCACGACATCTCGAACGAAGGCTTCCCCTTCATGGCCTGCGCCAACATCACCGTCTGCGGCGGCCTGCGCGCGCGGCTCTTCCGCATCTCGTTCTCGGGCGAGCTGGCGTTCGAAATTGCCGTGCCCGCCCGCTATGGCGACGCGTTGATGCGCAGGTTGATGGCCGAAGGTGAAGACTTCGACGTCACCCCCTACGGCACCGAAGCGCTGGGCGTCATGCGCATCGAAAAGGGCCACGCGGCGGGCAATGAACTGAACGGCACCACCACCGCGCTCAATCTCGGCATGGGGCGCATGGTGTCCAAGGCCAAAGACAGCATCGGCTCGAAACTGTCCGAACGCCCCGGTCTGAACGAACCGGATGCGCTGATGCAGGTGGGACTGAAACCCGTCAAAGCAGACGACAAGGTGACGGCAGGCGGCCACTTGATGAACGCCACCGGACCCGTCGATGCCAGGAATGATCAGGGCTATGTCACCTCTGCCGCCTACTCTCCGACACTCGGCCACATGATCGGGCTGGGGTTTCTCAAGGACGGAAGCAATCGGATGGGCGAAACACTGCGCCTCGTCTCGCCGGTGACCGACCTGACGGTCAAGGTCGAGGTCGTGTCCGCCCATTTCGTCGACCCGGAAGGAGAACGCGTTCGTGCATGACCTGACCCCGATCACTGCCCTTGGCGGCAGCGCACCCCGCGTCGACACAGTCGCCGACGTGACACTCACCGAAGTGCCGGACGTCGCACTGGCCTCTGTCGCGGCACGGCGGGGGCACGAGGCCACATGCGCCAAGAGGCTCAAGACCTTGCTAGGCAAAGCGGCACCTGAGCCCGGCCACGCGGCCACAGGCAAAGATTATACCGCGTTCTGGATGGGGCCGGACCAGTGGATGCTCAGCGCCGATTTCGACACGCACGAAGACATCGCCGCGCTGGTCAAAACGCAGCTGTCCGACGCAGCCTCGGTCACAGAACAAACGGACGCGTGGACCTGCTTCGACCTGACCGGCCCGCGCATCAACGCGGTGCTCGAACTGCTCTGCAACATCGACCTCACGCGCTTTGACACCCGCCACGCCACACGCACGTCGATCCACCATCTGGGCTGTTTCGTGATGTGTTCAAAGGCCGGGCAATCGGTGCGCATCCTCGGCCCGCGCGCCTCTGCCGGGTCGTTGCACCACGCCATCACCACCGCCATGACTGCCGCACTCTAGGCCGGTGGCAACGGCACGTTGCCCTGCACCCGGAATGAATTGATCTGCTTGCGATCTTCCTGCGGGCTGACCCCGAACGCATCGCGATAATGGGCCAGAAGCGGTGTGACAGAGCTATATCCAACCGCCTGTGCAATGCCGTGCATGGTCTGCTTGGAATACAGCACCAACTGACGCGCCGCCTTCATCCGCATGGCGCGGTAGTAATGCGTGGGGCTTTGCCCCGTCGCCTTCTTGAACGCCCGCTCGACCTGGCGCGGGGTCACGCGTACCGCGCGCGCCACCTCGGCGACGGAAATCGGGTGCTCGATATGTTCGGCAAACAGGGCCGCCGCCCGTGCGACCAGATCGGGCAATTCGGGTTCGGCACCGGGGCGGGTGGGAATGCGCTGCTGCACGCCTTCGCCGCGCATGGTCGGGTGCTGGAACCAGCACGCCACCTCATGCGCCACCTCCGCCCCCAGCCGGTCCTCGATCAGTCGCAGCGCCAGATCAAAGGCCGACGCCGCACCCGATACCGTGTACCGCCGTCCATCCATGCTGATCACATCATCGGTCATCTCGATGTCGGGAAAGGCGGCGCGAAACGCAGCCTCGTAACACCAATGGACCGAACACCGATATCCCGCCATCACACCCGCGCGCACCAAGGGGAACACACCACCGCTGATCGCACCCAGAACCACACCGTGCCGGTCCAGCTTGCGCAACGCGGCATTGCCCGGTTTTGGTGCGTCAAACACACTGTTCGGTGCGCCCAGAACAAACAGCATCTCAACGTCTGATACCTCGGCCAACCGCGCCTCAGGTTCAAACACGACACGTGCGCTCGAGGTGGTCGGCGCCCCGGTTTCGGAAATGACATGCCAGTCGAATACGGCGCTGCCCACGATCTCGTTTGCGGCGCGCAAGGGTTCGATGATCGACGTCAGACAGGCCATCGGAAACCCCGGAAAGATCAGAAACCCGATCTGGATTATTTTACTGTCATTCAACTTTTATGTTCTCAAGGGAAAAATTCGACCTATGATACCCGGATATAGGCGCAGAACGGAATTGTTTAGTGGCAGAAGGCTGCCTAGAAAGCGGACGTCGTGAATATAGAAAAAATTGACGCGGACATGGTCAGCAAGCTTACTCAGGACCCGCACAGCACCCGTGACGGCGAACGCGAAAAGGTGCTCGAGGTTGCCATCGGGCGCGAAGTGCGCAGCTTTCGACGCCAACAGGAAATCACCGTGGCCGAACTGGCGCAGATCACCGGCCTGTCGATTGGGATGCTGTCCAAAATCGAGAACGGCAATACCTCGCCGTCCCTGACCACGCTGCAACTCTTGGCCAACGCTTTGTCCGTGCCGCTCACCAGCTTTTTCCGCCGGTTCGAGGAAAGTCGCCAGGCGGTGCACACCAAGTCGGGCGAGGGCGTTACGATTGACCGCGAAGGCACGCGGGCCAATCACCAATACAACCTGCTGGGCCACATAGGATCGAATGCCTCGGGCGTGATTGTCGAGCCGTACCTGATCACGCTCACGGCTGAATCAGATGTTTTCCCGGCCTTTCAGCACGGCGGGATCGAAACCATTTACATGCTCGAAGGCGCGGTGGATTATCGTCATGGCGAAGATGTCTATGCGCTCAAGCCGGGTGACACGCTCTTCTTTGACGCCGATGCTCCGCACGGGCCCGAGAAACTGGTCAAGCTGCCTGCGCGGTATCTGTCGGTGATCAGTTACCCGCAAAACGCCTGAAATCGGGGGGCATATGGGTCAATGACCCATGTTCTGGACCTGATCCGTGATCTGATCCGCAAATTGCGCGTTTTCGTCTGCCAGGGATTTGATTTCATTTGCAACCACCGCAAAACCCTTGCCCGCCGGGCCGCTGCGGGCGGCTTCTATCCGGGCATTGACGGACAGCATTGAGAGCGCGCGGACAGACCCGGTGATGCGTTTGGTCAGCCGGACGATGTTTGTGCTTGCCGCTTCGATGTCCGCAATGCGTTGTTCCAGGGATGTGCGCAGCTCCGCTTCGGCCTCTGCGCCGACGACCAGCCCCTGAAGGTGGCTTAGTTCGCCATTCTCGAAAATGGCGGTGCCGCGCTCGCGCACCCAGACGTGGTGGCCCCGGGCGTGGACCAGCCGATGGGTGATGTCCCAGCTTTTGCCTGCCTCGATCGCCGCGTCGACCTCGCCAAAGATGCGGTCCCGATCGATTTCAGGTGTCAGCCCCACATAGGATACGCCAGCGTTAAACAGTATCTCGTCCTTGGCATAGCCGGTGATCCGCTCGATGCCATCGGTCATGTACTCCATGGTGTAGTCGCTGTCGTTGCGGCAACGATAGACAAAGGCGTGGATGTCCCCAAACACGCTTTCAAAAATGCTATCCATACGTCCTCCAACGGCTTGGACGACCGTACAAAGGAATGGCTAACGAGACGTTATCACTTGGCCAGCGGTGGTTCCGTCTCCAAATCCGGCCACACGCCGGGCGAGGTCGGCAAACCGTCATCGAACTGCGACAGGTAGTCCAACATCATGGGACGGTTGTCGATGAATCCTTTGTAGGTCGCCAGTTCCACAGGCAGGTCGCGCACCACGCGGTGCAGACATTCTTCCGCCTGCCCCGCTCGAACGCCTTGGTGTTCCCGATCCGCTGCTATCTTTGCAGCTTTCAGGACCTGATGACGATGCCCAAATGGGGCCGCCGCCTGCACCGCGTGGTGCGCGACCTGCCTGTGGAAC
>JBCDEK010000051.1:0-22343 GCA_039179785.1 Pseudomonadota bacterium
CCTGTGCACATGATCGAGACGATCAACAAGCTGGTCCGCACGGGCCGTCAGATGCTGCACGAGATCGGGCGGGAGCCGACGCCGGAGGAACTGGCGGCGAAGCTCCAGATGCCGCTCGAGAAGGTCCGCAAGGTGATGAAAATCGCCAAAGAGCCGATCAGCCTCGAAACGCCTATCGGCGATGAGGAAGACAGCCAGCTTGGCGATTTCATTGAGGACAAGAATGCCGTGCTGCCGCTCGACAGCGCCATTCAGGAAAACCTCAAGGAAACCACAACACGGGTCCTCGCGTCGCTCACGCCGCGCGAAGAACGCGTGCTGCGCATGCGCTTCGGCATCGGCATGAACACTGACCACACGCTCGAAGAGGTGGGCCAGCAGTTCAGCGTGACGCGTGAACGTATCCGCCAGATCGAGGCAAAAGCACTGCGCAAGCTCAAGCACCCCAGCCGCAGCCGCAAGTTGCGCAGCTTCCTGGATCAGTGAAGGGGCTGATCTCTGCTTTGGCGTTGGCCGTCGCGGCCAACGTCTCTTACGCAGAGCCCTCACCGATTGTGCGACTGGACAACCCTGCCGCGGTTGCGCTTGCACTGCGTGACGAAGGGTTTCGTGCAAAACTGACGACAGATGATCGCAACCGGCCCGTTATCGAAACCGGCGTCGGTGGCATCTATTTCTCGATAAAATTCTTCGGATGCGACAGCGGCATTGACTGCTACAGCCTGTTGTTTTCAGCTTGGTTCGATCTTCCCAATGGGATCGGGTTGCAGCCAATGAATGAGTGGAACGCCGACGCGTTCATGGGGCGCGCCTTCACAAATTCGAACTGTGACCCGGTCATTGATCACTATATCTTTGTTGATCAGCTGCGCGAGGTCGATCACTTCGCGGAAGAAATCGAGTATTGGGGCGAAGTCCTGGCCGATTTTCGTGACTACGTTTACGACGAGGATCGTCCCAACCAAGTCGCCTCCTGCGGTGGAGACGAGGTGTTATAACCGGATCGCACGCTGCGAAACGCTGCATTCGAGGATCAACAGACAAGGAAGCCGTTCGTGTCACTCTTGAAAAAGCTGTTTGGAGGCGGGGCACAGGCTGAACCCGAGCCTGAGACCTACAAGGATTGCCGTATCATCCCGACCCTGCAAAAGGCGTCCGATGGCTACCGCATCGCGGCGCGTATCGAAAAGGATGTCGACGGCGACACCAAGGTGCACGAATTGATCCGCGCCGATACCATCGCCTCGTATGACGACGCGCTGGCGGCCACCGTCGCCAAGGCGAAACAGGTGATCGACGAACAGGGCGACGCGCTGTTTCGTTGATCGCGCGGCTATGCAAACCACCTTCAACATCGATACGCACGGGCCGGGGCTTTACGAATTTACGGGCGATGTGGTGGCCTGGGTCAAGCGCGACGGCCTGCTCACGCTCTTTGTCCAGCACACCTCCTGCTCGCTTTTGATCCAGGAAAATGCGGACCCGGAGGTGCAGACGGACCTGCAAAACTTCTTTGCGCGGCTCGTCCCGCCCACCACGGACCCGTCCATGTCCTATTTGACCCACATCTACGAAGGCCCCGATGACATGCCCGCGCATATCAAGGCGGCACTGCTGCCGGTCAGCCTGCAAATCCCCGTGCGGGGTGGTCGCCCGCTGCTGGGCACATGGCAAGGCATTTATCTTTTCGAACACCGTAATGCCCCTCACCGCCGCCGGGTCGTGGCCCATCTGAGCACCTGACGCGCAAAGGTGATTTGAGGCTCGCCATGGTTCGATCTATGTTGTCCCCCATGATACGACGCTCAACGCTTTCGCTGCTCCTGCTTGCGCTGATCTTGCCCTCGGCGGTCCTGGCCCAGCAGTTCCTCCTGCGCGAAATCGTGATCATCCCGGTTTACCCGATCAACACCACCACCTTCGAGGTCATCGAAAACGATGGCGCGGGGGGCACGCAGCTTTGGTGTGCGGCGGGCAAATTCACGCGCGGATACCTGCGCCAGCGCGGCGGTGACCTGACCGTGCTGCAACCGCGCGCCGCTTCGGCGGCATTTCCAGGGCGCAAAAGCGTGGTCTTCACAACACAACCCACGGCCAATGCCTTCGGTTCAACCTCGCAGGGCGTCCGACAGGCGGGGCAGACCTTCAGCATGGCGCACGCCTATGCGCTCTGCAAATCGCGCTATGATCTCTACATCAAGGTGCGCGTCATCCGACCTTAGGTGTGGCAATGTGAACCTTTGGGGCAACACCGCGCATACCTATCTCTATTGTTAAGGAGATTGCCATGCCCCGTTTTTTCGCCTCGTTTCTGGCGCTGATCATCGTTCTTCCAACCCTTGCACCCGCGCAGGACCTGGTGCGGCGGGAACGGTTCCAGATCCCGATTTTCAGCATCGACGCCAACACGTTCGAAGTGATTGAAAACGATGGTGCGGGTGGGTCCGAGCTGTGGTGTGCCGCCGGCATCTATGTCCGTCGCACATTACGCCAGCGCGGCGGCGACATCACCATCCTGACCCCGCTTGGCCCCGCGCAAGCCGTGCCAGGACGCCGCAGCGTTGTGTTCACCACCGCACCGGACGCCCCGGCGACCACCTCCTACTCGCAAGGCGTGCGCCTGGCGGGCAAACGGTTCAGTATGGCCCATGCATATGCACTCTGCCGCGGCGTGCCCAACCTGCGCATCAGCATTCGCGAAAACAGGCTCTAGCCCGGGGGACGATCCGCGCGCTAAGCTGACCGTAAAGGCCAGTGGTGAAAGGAGAACCGATATGCTGCGCCCCATCCTGCTTGCGGTGCTGGTCGCGTTTCCCACGCTCGTGCAGGCCCAGGATTTCATGCAGCGCCAGCGGTTCACGATCCCCGTCAACCAGATCGACCCGTCCACGTTCGAAGTGATCGAGGCCGACAGCGCAGGCGGAACGCAGCTGTGGTGTGCCGCCGGGCTTTACGCGCGCAACGTCTTGGGATTGGGCGGTGAAAACCTCTATATCCAGACCGGACGCGGCGATGCGACCACTGTGCCCGGGCGCAAAAGCGTTGTGTTTTCCTCAACCCCCGTCGACGGCGCGTTCTCTTCACCCGATCAGGGCGTCCGTCGCGCAGGCAAGGTATTCTCGGTCACGCACGCCTTTTCATTCTGCCGCAACCTGCCGTTTCTCCGTGTGCGCACGCCCGACAACCAGCTTGTGCGGCGCTGAAGTGCCACGGCTCATCTAGCGGTGTCATTTCCCCTCTACCCAAAACCTTGACAACCTCCTATAGTTTCGTGGAACGGGGGAAAACCTCCACTACAGGCGGGACAAATACGAAGGGGATGGGCGATGCGCTGTCCGTTTTGCGGGAATATCGATACACAAGTCAAAGACAGCCGACCGGCAGAGGATCACGTCTCGATCCGCCGTCGCCGCTTCTGTCCGGCCTGCGGCGGGCGGTTCACCACCTACGAACGCGTGCAACTGCGCGATCTGGTCGTGATCAAGTCCAATGGCAAGCGCGAAGACTTTGACCGCGACAAGCTTGAACGTTCGATACGCATCTCGATGCAGAAACGCCCGATTGATCCCGAACGTATCGACCAAATGATCTCGGGCATCGTTCGGCGGCTTGAATCCATGGGTGAAACCGACATCCCGTCGAAACAGATCGGCGAGATCGTGATGGAAGCGCTAAACCGCATCGACACGGTGGCCTATGTCCGCTTTGCCAGCGTTTACAAGAACTTCCAGGCCGCCGATGACTTTGACAAGTTCGTGGCCGAGCTGCGCCCAGATACACCAGCGGAAGATTGACCGTAGCGGACGACACCCGCTTCATGTCACTGGCGCTGGCCCTCGGGCGGCGGGGTCAGGGGCGCACAGCCCCGAACCCCGCCGTGGGCTGCGTCATCGTCAAGGCAGGCCGCATCATCGGGCGCGGCTGGACCCGGCCGGGCGGTCGGCCTCACGCCGAAACCGAAGCGCTCGCGCAAGCGGGCGACGCCGCCCGCGGTGCCATCGCCTATGTCACTCTGGAACCCTGCGCCCACCACGGCCAGACGCCCCCTTGCGCCGAAGCACTTGTCACCGCCGGCATCGCCCGCGTCGTGATCGCGATGCGCGACAGCGACACGCGCGTGGATGGGCAGGGCATCGCCATTCTCGAAGCGGCAGGGATCGATGTCACCACTGGCGTCTGCGAGGCCGACGCCGAAGCCGACCATATCGGCTTCACCCTGCGCACCGAACAGGGCCGTCCATTTGTCACCCTGAAACTCGCCAGCAGCTTTGACGGGCGCATCGCCACCGGCACAGGCGAAAGCCAGTGGATCACCGGGCCCCAGTCGCGCCGTCACGTGCACGCCATGCGCGCGCGCCACGACGCGGTGATGGTGGGCGGCGGCACGGCCCGTCACGACGATCCGTCCCTCACGGTGCGCGGCATGGGCACAATGCCCCAACCGGCCCGCGTCGTGGTCTCGCGCAGGCTCGACCTACCGCTCATGTCGCAACTGGCCCAGACGGCGCGCAATATCCCCGTGATCCTGTGCCATGGGCGCGACGCCGACCCGATGCTGCAAGAGACTTGGCTCGATCTGGGCGCCACACTGTTACCTTGCGCCACCTCCGGCACCCAACTTGATCCGCACGACGTTCTGCAACAGCTTGGCCATCACGGCCTCACCCGTGTGTTCTGCGAGGGCGGCAGCGCCCTCGCCGCCTCCCTGATCGAAGCGGACCTCGTTGACCATCTGGTGGGCTTCACCGCCGGTCTCGCCATCGGGGCCGAAGGGTTGCCGAATATCGGCGCACTGGGCCTCGGCGCGCTCAAGGACGCGCCCCGCTATGCTTTGAAGTCGGTCACCCGCTTGGGCGACGACATCTGCCACACTTGGGTGCGCGCCTAGCGCCACAGATACGCACGGCTTGCCAGCAGGCCCTGCACCTTGGACAGCAAACGGTTTGCGACACCGGGCCGGGGCAGGGGGCCGTCCCGCAGCCGATCCACCACCACCTCGACCGGGCAGGCGGTGCCTGTCACCGGATCGAAATAGCGCGGGTAGTCGATCAACGCGGCATGCACCAGACCGGCCAAGGGCACGTCCTCGCGCCGCCGCGGCGGCACATCGCCCAGATCCTCGGTCAGACCCCACCCGGCGTAGAACGGCACGCCCGTGGTGACCACGCGCACCCCGCGCACCAGCGCCTCGAACCCGGCAAGCGACGTCATGGTCCACACCTCGTCAACCGCGCCCAGCAGGTCCGCAATATCCACCTTGTCCGCCACCACATCCGCCAGTGCGTTGGCCTCGAATGCGCCATCACGAAGCCCGGCTTCGACATCCGGGTGCGGCTTGTAAATCACCACATCCTCGGGCCGCGCCGCTCGCGCCGCCTCCAAAAGCGCCCGGTTCGTGCGGATATCCCCCGCGCCCAGCCGGATGGATGCGTCATCCTCCACCTGACCCACCACCAGCACGCGCCGTCCGGCAGGCAGGTCAGGGGCCGCGCCCGGCAGATTGTATTTGCTCAAGCCGCCCTCGGTCAGCGTGCGCATCAGCCGTTCGGCGCGCGCGGCTTGATCGGGGCGCAGGGCACGGCGCGCACGGATCAGATGCTCCAACCGGCTTGGGCGCGTCGGATCATAGTAAATGCCCAGATCATCCGCTACCAGCGACAGCGGCGGGATCAGCTCTGCCCCAAGCCCGCGCGAGCGCAGGAACCCGTCCTCGATCCGCACGGCATCCTCGTGCCCCACATCGGCCTTGCCCGCCCAGACCATCCAGGGCCGCCCCAGCGCGCGGGCCCGGCCCGGGTCCTCCTCGAACCGCATCGGTGTGAACCGGCCAAAGACCTGCTGCAACGGTCGCCGCTTCCACAGCCGCATGCCGCTCGCGACCCAGCCCCGATGATCGGCGCGCCACGTACGGGTCTCGGCCGCCAGCGCTTCCATCGCGGTGGGCAAATCGCACAGGCAATCGCGATGCGGATCGTACCAGGTCGGGTAAAGGATCATCGCGCCCGCAAACAGCTGTGCCCGCGTCAGGCGCCGCTGGCGCCGCTGCACCGGAAACTCGTCCTGCGTCAAACCCCACCCGGCATAGAACGGCTGGCCAAAGACGCGCGGCTTGTGCCCCGCGATGATCGCCTCGAACCCCAGCCCCGATGACACGGTATAGACCGCCACCGCCCCCTCCATCAGGGTCCAGGGGCTGACCGGATCGGCAAACAGTGACACACGGTCGTTGCAGTCCTCGGCGCTGAAATACCCCGCGCGAAAGCCCTGTACCGTCTCGGGATGGGTCTTGATCAGGATACGCGCACCGGGGTGCTCTTCCTGTGCCACAAACAGCATTTCAAGAAAGCGGTTGCGGTCCGCACCGCAGGCCGTGACCGACGCATCGCCGCGCGTCTGGTCGATGACAAGCACATAGCCGGGGGCAGGGACCTCAGCCTCCGGATCAATGCCCGTGTATTTGCTCAGATGCGCCTCCTGCATCCGCGCCATCGCCGCGCGCGCGCCGTTCAGGACTGCGGTGTCATCCAGCGGATCATGGGCCAGGATGTTCTCCAGATCGGACGGCACGCTTGGATCAAAATGCAGGCCACTGTGGTCAATCAACAACCCCAGCGGCGGGCTTCCCGCACGCCCCGGCAGCACCGACCGCAAGAACGCGTCCTCGACCCGTACCAGATTGGCATTGCGACGGTCCGCCACCGCCTCTCCGCGATACGCGGTCGGGGAATTGCCCCAGACCCCCACCAGCCCGTCAGGGCCGGGCAGGCCCACGGACACGTCGAACCCGGCCAGTTCAACGATACGCCGCACCCGACCGCGCGCCAGAAAGCCGCCATTGTAAACATAAAGCCGCCGGGCCTTTTCAGGTCCGGCGGCTGAAAGATGGGGATCACCCATGGGCGAACTCAGTTGCCCTCGATGCCGGTCGCCAGCGAGTTGATGCCGATCAGCGGCGTCGTCAGCGATGTGATGATCTTGGCAAATTGCGTATACGGCGCTTCTGTCACATACAGCGTATCGCCGTCGCGGATCACAAAGTCGCGGGCCTGAAACATGCCATTGGGCTGGGTCAGATCCAGCACGTAGATCAGGCGCTGCGCACCGATCAGGTCATCCCGCCCCAGCACCACATTCGCCACCTCTGCAGGTTCGTTGCGCAGCACGAAAATCCCTGTCGGATCAGATGTGTTTGTCTGCAACCCGCCCACCTGCGCGAGCGCCTCAAGCGCGCTCAGCGTTGCGGTCTCGAACGGCACGCGGGCCTGTCCGCCCGTGGCCCCCAGCGCGGTAAAGGCGCGGGTATCGGCCTCGACCAACACGCGGTCGCCGCCGCGCAGCGCGATGTCCAACTCGGGATGGTCATACAGATCCTGAAAGAAGATGCGGCTGCGCATATTGCCCCGAATGACGGTAACGCGCGCAATTTCAGGTTCAATCGTGACACCGCCGGCCCGTGCCAGCATGGTCGACAAAGTGCGCGTTGGCCGCTCGATGGGATAGACGCCCTGTCCGCCCACCGACCCGATCAGCGACACGGTCGATCCGTCGCCCGCCACGCGGCGCACCTGCACCTGCGGGTCCGGGGTCTGCTCTTCCAGCTTGGTGGTGATGATGCGGCGGATCGCATCGGGCGTGTTGCCCGCGGCACGAATACGCCCCGCATAGGGCACAAAGATAAAGCCCGCGCCGTCCACCTGCACCTCTTCAAGGATGGTGGAGTTTTGCGCCTGACCGGCCAGCAGCCCATCATCCACGTTTTCCCAGATGGTCAGACCCAGCACGTCACCGGGCCGGATCGTATCCGATCCCACAAGGCCTGCATTGATGAACTCTTCCGAAAAGCCAAGCGCCGGCGTCACCGCGGTGGCTTCGGTCACGCGGTCGTTGACCGACACGATGAACGCGTCCCCCTCGCGCTGGACCGAACCCGAATAGATCTGCCGCTTGTTCGGCCCGATCTGGGGCAGCAGGGTGCACGAAGCCAGAATCCCGAAAAGGGCCAACGACGCGCCCACGCGCGCCCAGCGAAAGGACTGGAAAATCACTGCTCGGTCTCCTCGACCTGTTCTTGTCTGCCTCAAGGCACGGACGTTGCCGCACCTTTTCTTTTTTGGATCGCGACGGTTTTCCGGCGCTGATTACGGCGCAACCTACCGGACTCCGGTCATAAAATCTAGCCATAGGGGTAGTGGTGGTCAGGTCACCAACCGCAACTGTTGCCGCGGAGCCGCGGTTCCTGCCGCCAGCGCATCATAAGGATCATGCGCCGACAGCATCATGTCGACCACCTGTCGCAGCAGCTGACGGCGACCCCGGGCCGAATAAAATCCGCCCGGCAACTGGCTCGTCTCAAGCAGATAGCGCCGATAATCCTTGTAGGCACGGGTGTCGGGGCGCGTGGCCCCGGCAAAGAAGGCGGGCAGGGGCTGATCGCTGACAAATTCGGGCTTGGCAAACACCGCCTTGCCAAAGACCTTGAGCGGGATGCCGCGCCACAGCACCTGCTGGGCGGCGGTGGAATTGACCGTCACGGCACTGCGCGCGTCGTTCAAAAGCTGCGCCAGCTTGCCACCCCGCACGTAGTGCACGCGCCCGCGCAATCCCAAGTCGCGGGACAGCGCGCGGATGGTCCGACGGATGGGCGCGCGCCCGTCCTCCAGCGGATGCGCCTTGATCACCAGATGATGATGCGCGGGCGCGCCCTCGGCGAAGCCGCGGATCACGAGGTCCAGAAATTCCGGCATTGTGTCAAAGGGCGAATGTTCCTGAAAACTGCTGTCATGCTCCAACTGCAACAAAGCCAGGTGGTAGGGAAAGCCGCCGTATCGGATGCGCGTCGTGGCCTGCACCCGGTCGATCATGTGCACGGGCATCAACAGCAACCGCTTGAGATAGAGCTGAAATTCGCGCGCCACCGTCAGGCTGCGGTGCGGGCGGAAATTGCGATACTGCCCGTTCCGGAACATCACAAACCAATGATAGAGCGCGCCGTAAAAGATGTGCTGTCGCATGTCACCCCAACTGGCGGGGGGCAGGGCCGCTTCCATGTCCGACAGGGCCAGGGCGTGCTGCATCTGGGCCACGGACATGTCCATCAGACGCGAATGCCCGTTACTGCCACCGCGCTCATAGGTGACCCAGTAGGGGCGCATATACCCTTCCTCAAACACATGGACCGTGATGCCGCGCCGCTTCGCCTCGGCCACCGCATGGGCGTGCACGGGGCGCACATCGCCATAAAGCACCAGGTCAGTGACGGCTTTGTCCTCGACCAGTTGCGCAAAACGCGCGGGCCAGTCGTCCGCGCTGTTGCGATAGGGGATGTAGCTTTCGGTGTGGCGCCAAAAGGCTCGGTCACCCGCATTGAACCCCACACGCCAGACCGTCGCACCCGCACGGCGCAGCATCGCGCCAAGGCGGTGAAAAAACGGCCCGTGCGGCCCCTGCAGAAACAGGAACACCCGGGATGTGGGGGCATGCAGTGACATCTGACCTGTGATACGCGCCAAAATCCTACCCAAAGATGAACACCGGACTGCGGCGATTTTATGGCCCAAGGCGCGCGGTCGCGCAATGTCCACGCCTCTTGCCCTTGGGGCGCGGCCCCGCTACCTCGGGATCAACCGCGCAGGAGGCTGGCCATGTTCACGGGCATCATCACCGATATCGGCACCATCACCGACCTTACGCAAGAAGGCGATCTACGGGTGCGCATACAGACCGGCTATGACACTGGCGGCATCGACATGGGGGCGTCAATCGCGTCCGACGGCGTGTGTCTCACGGTCGTTGATCTGGGCCCCGATTGGTACGACGTGCAGGTGAGCGCCGAAACGGTGTCGAAAACCAACCTGTCCGGCTGGACCGTGGGCAAGCGGCTCAACCTCGAACGGGCCTTGCGGGTGGGCGACGAGTTGGGCGGCCACATCGTGTCGGGTCACGTGGACGGCGTGGCCGAGGTGGTGTCGGTCATCGATGAGGGCGACAGCACCCGCGTGCAACTGCGCGCGCCTGAAGACTTGGCGCGCTTTATCGCCCCCAAAGGATCGGTGGCGCTGAACGGCACATCGCTGACGGTGAACGAGGTCGAAGGCGCGGTGTTCGGCATCAACTTCATCCCGCACACCAAGGAGGTCACCACCTGGGGTGATGTGGCCGTGGGGGACGCGGTGAACCTGGAAATCGACACGCTGGCCCGTTACGTCGCGCGGCTAGCCGAGGTGGCGTGATCCAGCGGACAGGCCTGGCGGCCTGACGCCATTTTGGGTGGCGATGGCGTGCGTGCTCGCATCACGCTTCTGCAGGGCGTTTGGCAAATCGGCCCTTCGGGGAGGATTTTTTTGAAACAGAGAAGTGAACAGGGTGTGTGCGTGGCGTGACACTGGCATTGAAGCGTCCGATCCTCTATGTCGCGGTCAATGCTGCCAAAGGTGATCCATGAACTTTGAAACCCCCGGGCCGGTCGAGACGGATCTGGCTGCGGCTATTTCCCCGATTGAAGAGATCATCGACGAGGCCCGTCTGGGGCGGATGTTCATTCTGGTCGATCACGAAGATCGCGAGAATGAGGGCGATCTGGTGATCCCCGCGAATTTTGCCGATGCGGCCGCGGTCAACTTCATGGCCACTCACGGGCGCGGCTTGATCTGTGTGACCTTGCCCGCCGAGCGCGTTGAAGCGTTGGGTCTGCCGATGATGGCAATGCACAATTCCTCGCGGCACGAGACGGCGTTCACCGTGTCGGTCGAAGCGCGCGAGGGGGTGTCGACGGGCATTTCCGCAGGCGACCGGGCGCTGACCATCTCGACCCTTGTGAACCCGCAGGCGACCGCCGCGGAATTGGCAACGCCGGGCCACGTGTTTCCGTTGCGTGCGCGCAAGGGGGGCGTGCTGGTGCGAGCCGGGCACACCGAAGCGGGCTGTGATGTGGCGCGTCTGGCGGGGCATTATCCGTCCAGTGTCATTTGCGAGATCATGAACGAAGATGGCACCATGGCGCGTCTGCCCGACCTCGTGGGCTATGCCAAGACCCACGGGCTGAAGATCGGCACCATTTCCGACCTGATCGCCTATCGCCGTCGCCATGACAATCTGGTGGTCGAGACCGACCGCCGCATGGTCACCTCGCAACATGGCGGCGCATGGGACATGCGCATTTTCACCGACCAGACCTATGGGATCGAACATGTGACCTTATCCAAGGGCGACCTGAGCACCGATGAACCGGTGTTGGTGCGGACGCACGCCTTGGCGGAAGTGACCGATATCCTGGGCCTCAGTGACAAGCCCGTGGGCGAGTTGCCCCGCGCCATGGAGTTGATCGCCGCCGAAGCGCGCGGGGTTGTGTGCCTGTTCCGCGAGCCGCGCAAATCGCTTTTCGCGGACGAAGAACCGGGCCCGCGTATCGTCAAGAACACCGGCCTCGGCGCACAAATGCTGTCCAATATGGGCCTCACGCGCCTAATCCTGCTGACCGACAGCCCGCGCACCACCTATATGGGCATCGACGCCTACGGGCTCGAAATCGTCGGCACCCGCCCCATCCTCGGAGAGTAACATGGCATCAATCGACCACCACGTGCTGGACCGGCCCAGCTTTGACGAGCCCACCAAGCTGCTGATCGTCGTGTCGCCCTATTACAAGCAGATCGCGGACAATCTGGTCAGCGGTGCCAAGGCCGAGATCGAGGCAGCAGGCGCCACCTGGGACTTGGTCGAAATGCCCGGCGCGCTGGAAATCCCCACAGCCATCGGCATCGCGGAACGGCTGTCGAACTCTGACGGCTACGTGGCCCTTGGCTGCGTGATCCGGGGCGAGACGACACATTACGAGACCGTCTGCAACGACTCGTCCCGCGCCATCCAGCTCTTGGGCCTGCAGGGCCTGTGCATCGGCAACGGCATCCTGACGGTCGAAAACACCGCGCAAGCCGAAGTCCGCGCCGACCCGGCCAAGCAGAACAAAGGCGGTGGCGCCGCGGCTGCGGCCTTGCACCTGATCGCGCTCAGCCGTAAGTGGGGCCGCTCCAGCAAGGGGGTCGGGTTCAAACCGGCCACCGAATACCAGCTGGCGGGCAAGACAGGAACCACCACCGCATGACGACCCTCTCGGGCAACCAGAAACGCAAGATGCGCTCGGCCGCGCGGCTCTATGCCGTCCAGGCCCTGTTCCAGATGGAGCAGACCGCGCAGACCGTAGACCAGATCAAGGTCGAGTTCATGGACCACCGCTTTGGTGCCTCCTACGAGGGGGACGAGATGGCCGAGGGCGACCCCGATCACTTCACCCGCGTCATGGACGATGCGGTGAACTACCAGGCCCCCATCGACCAGATGACCGACCGGGCGCTGGTGGCGAAATGGCCCATCGCGCGCATCGACCCGACCCTGCGGGCGCTCTTCCGCGCCGCAGGTGCCGAGCTGCGCGACACCGCAACACCGCCCAAGGTGGTGATCGTCGAATATGTCGACGTGGCTCGGGCGTTTTTCCCCGAGGGGAAAGAGCCGAAATTCGTGAATGCGGTGTTGGACCACATGGCGCGGGAAGCGCGGCCCGAGGCGTTCTAGGGTCCGGGGACTTGGCCGCGATACGCTCGCTTTGCGGACTTTCCCGACCATCTGTGCGGCTGGGTAAACGTCTGACTTGATAATTTGCCGCAATCTGGCTTGTGTAGCAGACACGTCAGACGTGAGCAGGAAAGAAGCATAAGCGTGAATTTTCTTAAGAGGTTTCTTCTAGATCGGAAACGAAATCGTCTGCTGCGGCAATTGAATTCGGCCAATGCCTTTCAAAAGCTCCAGCAAGCAAACATGTCACAGGAACAGATTGAAAAACTGCGCTGGCGACAAGCGCGTGCGCATCACAGGCAAGACTGGCGTGATGATGCACACGTGTTGAACTTGCACGAAACGTCGCCGGACAGCGACGAAGGTCGTGACTTTCTGGCTCAGTTGGATGGCGGGGACATCCACTATCTCGCAAGCCAAATCGCCTATGATGGCAATTTCGACGAAGACTGGGCAATGGCCTACCTGCTGCACTCCAAATGCGATCTTGGCACGGGATGGCTATTGTTTCTCGGCGCTGAATCACCGATGGTGATCGAAGATTATCTCTGGAGACACGAGACCAAAGAAAACCCCCTCGGGATCTTTAAGGACGACGTGCACCGCAACGATACAATCTTGGAGCGCATGGATGCCATGAATTTCGTGTCACGAGATTACGCACCGGACGCGCCCGAACGTATCCTCGCCTACAAAAAGGAAATGCACGTTGCACTTTCAGAAGGCAAAAAGTTGAGATGGCATATTCCCGACGATGCTTTCACCGGTCTGAAAGGCTTGGAAGCGAAAACGCGTTTCGAGAAGAGTGGGGACGACGTCCTAGAAGCCTTTGAAATCTGGCTTGCCAAGAACGATCTGGACTAGCAGATCGGCCATACGTCTATTGCGCTGCATCCTACGAATTGGGCTCAAACCCGGACATTCGACAATCCCGCCACGCCGCGCTACCTCACCCCCATGCCGCCAGACCAACCCAACCCCCTCATCCGCCTGTTCCTCTCCGGAACCGCCGTGGGCTTCGCCCTCTCAGCGCTCTTCGTCACCGGCATCTGGCTTCTCGACATCGCGGGCATCCACACCCGCGCCCACAACAGCGATGACGCCTTCCTGATCCTCTTCATCCTATGGGTCTTCAATGGCCTCCTGTTCGGCGCTGTGCAGATCAGCTATCAGGTCTGGCAAATCGGTCGGGACGGCCAATAGACCAAAGGAACACCCATGCGCGCCATGCAAGTCACCGCCCTCGGGCAGCCGCTCGAACTGCGCGAGATCGACACCCCCACACCCGAAGCGGACGAGGTTCTGGTGCGTATCCACACCTGTGGGCTCAACTTCGGTGACACGCTGATCGTCAAGGGCACCTACCAGGAAAAGCCCCAGCTTCCCGCCACCATCGGGATGGAGATGTGCGGCACCATCGAAGCAGTGGGTGCAGAAGTCACGCATCTGGCCAAAGGCCAACGTGTCGCCGCCTATGCGGGCTTCGGCGGCCTGGGCGAATACGCTGCCCTTCCGGCCAATATCTGCGTGCCCATCCCCGACGACATGACCGAGGTGGACGCCGCCGCCTTCCTCGTGGCCTACGGCACCAGCCACGTGGCGCTGGATTACAAAGCGCACCTGCAACCGGGCGAACGACTTCTGGTGTTGGGCGCCTCAGGTGGCGTGGGCCTCACCGCGGTCGAGTTGGGCAAGCTCATGGGGGCCGAGGTGGTCGCCTGCGCCCGCGGTGCCGACAAGCTGAAAATCGCGTCCCATGCCGGGGCCGATCACCTGCTCGACAGCGACACGTGCGACCTCAAGGTGGACGTCAAGGCGCTGGGCGGCGCGGATGTGGTCTATGACCCTGTGGGCGGTGACCTCTTCGAAGCCGCCCTGCGCGCCTGCAACCCCGAAGCGCGGCTGCTGCCGCTTGGCTTTGCCAGCGGAACCGTCCCGCAAATTCCGGCCAACTATCTGCTGGTGAAAAACCTGCACGTGCTGGGCTTCTACTGGGGCGGTTACATGCGAGTGAACCCAAAGGTGCTCACGAACAGTTTCGAGGTGCTGTTTGACTGGTACGCGCAGGGCAAGCTGAAGCCGCATGTCAGCCACGTGCTGCCGCTCGCGGACGCCAACGAGGGGCTCGACCTGCTGCGCACGCGCAAGGCCACGGGTAAGGTTGTGATCCAGGTCGACGCCTGAACCTTACCTAAAAGTTACCGCGCCCGCGCAAACCTTAACGCGCGTCGTTTGTGAACGGATCGTTAACGCCGGGCGGTGGGTGAAACTATGCAGTTTGCCGTCGAAACTGTGCAGTTCCCCTGAAACCGGCCCAAAATGCGCAGTTTCGGGCAGGGCGAAAATGTGCGGTTTCGTCGCCAAACTGCGCAATTTGGCCCATAGCGGCCCAAATCGGGCCACCGCACGGTCCGTTAACCCCTGCGGCCCCGCGCCGGTCCCGTCGCCACCGTCCGGGCCTTCTGCCGCTCGCGCAAAAACACGAACAACCCCGATCCCAGGATCAGTGCGATGCCGACCCAGACGGCCAGATCGGGCAAATCTCCAAAGACGACAAACCCCCAGAAGACCGCCAGCGGCAAACCGATATACTCAAACGGCGCAACCGTCGCCGCATCGGCCAAACGGTACGCTTGGCTCAGGCAATACCCGATGATTGCCGCATTCAGGCCAAGGCCGAAAAATACCCACATATCAGTCCCTTGTGGCCAAATCCACGCCCGCAGCAGAAACACCAGCGACCCATTCGTCACCCCTTCGGCAAAGCGCCCGTCGCCTGCGACCATGAAGAACCCCAGCGACACGATGATGAACATGCCTTGTATGTATACGGCCATGGCGCTGGCCTTGCTGCTCACCCCCAGTTTTCGCGTAAGTATCTGATTCAACGCATAAGTCAGCGCCGCCAGCACCGGCAGCGCCAGCACCACCCGGCTCACCTCAAGGCTGTCCGCATCCGCCCAGGGCCGCTGCATGATCACCACCCCGACAAAACCCACAGCCACCGCGATGATGCGCAAGGGCCCCACGCGCTCACCCAAAATCGGTATAGATAACAACGTGATAAACAGCGGAGCTACAAAGAACAGGGCCGTCACATCCGCCAGCGGCAGCACCGCCAGCCCCACGAAAAAGGTCATGTTCGCAATCACGATCAGCACGCCGCGCAGCGCGTGTTGCCACGGCGTGTCGGTGCGCAGGATGCCGAAACCGCCCTCGTATTGCACGATGATCAGGCTGAACAGGATACCGATGGCCGACCGCGCAAAGACGATCTGGTGCAGCGGGTAGCCGCCCGATAACTGCTTGATAAGCATGTCATTTACAGAAATACACACAACGCCGATCAATACGAAAAGGATCGCAAGCCCAGCCCTGTTCTGTCGCAAATTCTCCATGACCTCAGCCCTATCACGCCGCTCGCATCTGTCACGCGGAAAGCGCATGGCGCGGGCGCGCCGCTTGCGGTATCAGGGGCAAAAGACCAAGGGAGACCGCCCATGAAAATGTCCGACACCCGCCAGATCGCAGCACCCCCGGCCGATGTCTACGTCGCCCTGCTAAACCCCGATGTGCTCAAGGCCTGCGTGCCCGGCGCGACCGAGGTTACGGGCACGCCCGAGGACGGGTTTGAGGCGACCGTCACGCAGAAGGTGGGCCCGGTCAAAGCCACGTTCAAAGGCGCCGTAACGCTGTCGGAAATGGTGGAAAACCAAAGCCTTACGATCTCAGGCGAAGGGAAAGGCGGCGCCGCCGGCTTTGCCAAGGGCGGTGCAGAAGTGCGCATGGCCGAGTGCGATGGAGGCACCGAACTCAGCTATGATGTCGAGGCCAAAGTGGGCGGCAAACTTGCTCAATTGGGCAGCCGCATCATCGACGGATTTGCCAAGAAAATGGCCGACCAGTTCTTTGCCAACCTGCAAGAAACGCTCGAAGGCCCCGCAGACCCTGACGCAACCGATGACCATGCCGCTCCGGCCAAGAAAGGCTGGCTCGGCAAACTGACCGGCAAAGACTAGGCCGCACATGCGCGTGTGCACGCACGCGCTGGCGCATCTACGCCGCGTGGCCTAGGTCCCCTCCATTCGAACCGACCCGGAGCATCAATGGCACCGATCCTCAGCATCCAGAATCTGCGCAAGTCCTATGCGGGCGGATTTGAAGCCCTGAAAGGCGTCAACCTAGACATCGAAGAGGGTGAGATCATTGCCCTGTTGGGCCCAAATGGCGCGGGAAAAACAACCCTTATATCAACGATTTGCGGGATTACGATGCCATCATCTGGCAGCGTATCTGTGGCGGGATTTGACACGTTGACCCACTACCGCGAAGCGCGCCGCCTGATTGGACTGGTGCCCCAGGAAATCGCGCTTGAGCCCTTCGAAAAGGTGCTCAACACCGTCCGATTTTCCCGCGGGCTGTTCGGCAAGGGCCGAAAGGACAGCACGGTCGAGGATTTGCTCAAACGCCTGTCACTCTGGGACAAACGCGACAGCCAGATTCGCGAATTGTCGGGTGGTATGAAGCGCCGGGTATTGATCGCCAAAGCGCTCGCCCACGAACCCCGCGTGCTCTTTCTCGACGAACCCACCGCGGGCGTCGACGTCGAATTGCGCAAGGACATGTGGGAAATTGTTGAACAATTACGGACAGATGGCGTGACCACCATCCTCACCACCCACTATATCGAAGAAGCCGAAGCCATCGCCGACCGCGTGGGTGTGATCAGCAAGGGTGAAATCCTGCTGGTCGAAGACAAGGACACACTCATGGCACGCATGGGCAAAAAGCAACTGGACGTCCAACTGACCAAGCAGGTCGACACTGTGCCCGACGCGCTGCAGGGTTACGATCTGGCATTGGGCGATGATGGCTGGACGCTGATCTACAGCTATGACGTCAACGCCGAACGCACGGGCATCACCAAGCTATTGAACGACGTGCAGAAAGCCGGTCTGCAACTCAAAGACGTTGTGACACGACAGTCCAGCCTCGAAGATATCTTTGTGTCGCTGGTGAACGCACCGGAGGATGCCGCATGAACTGGACTGCCATTCGCGCCATCTATGTTTTTGAAATGGCCCGGTTTTTTCGCACGATTGCACAGTCTCTGATCTCGCCGGTTCTGTCCACGTCACTTTACTTCGTCGTGTTCGGAGCGGCGATTGGCAGCCGCATTCAAGAGGTCGAAGGGGTCAGCTATGGCGCGTTCATCGTGCCGGGCCTGATCATGCTGACCGTGATGACCCAAGGCATCTCAAACGCTTCCTTCGGCATCTACTTTCCCAAGTTCATCGGCACGATCTATGAACTGCTGTCGGCTCCGGTGAACTTCCTCGAAATCGTGATGGGCTATGTCGGTGCGGCTGCAACCAAGGCCATGTTCATCGGGGTGATCATCCTGACCACGTCCTTCTTCTTTGTCGATATCCAGATCCAAAGCCCATTGGCGATGATCGCATTCCTTGTGCTGACCTGTATCAGCTTTGCGTTGCTGGGCTTTATCATCGGCATCTGGGCGGGGAATTTCGAACAATTGCAATTGGTGCCGCTTCTGGTGGTCACCCCGCTCGTCTTCCTTGGCGGGTCGTTCTACTCCATCTCGATGCTGCCGCCGGTGTGGCAGACCATCTCGATGTTCAACCCGGTGGTCTATCTGATCTCAGGCTTTCGGTGGGCCTTTTTCGGGATCGCTGATGTGCCGATTGGCACGTCGCTTGGCGCCATCGCTCTGTTCACGGGGCTGTGCCTGGCGGCGGTGTGGTGGATTTTCAAGACCGGATGGCGCATTCGGCAATAACGTAACGGCGTGCAACTCCTTTGCACTGCGGCCTTGTTCTGTGCGGGGCCTCATTCTACATGGGCTGAGATGAAACGCTGGATCCCCTTTTTGAAATTCGACCCCACGGTCGCCATCCTGCGGCTTCAGGGGGTGATCGCAGGTGGATCACGCGGCACTTTGAATGACCGCGCTCTGGCTGGAGTCATCGAAAAGGCCTTTAGCAAAGGCAAGCCTGTGGCGATCGCACTTGAGGTGAACTCGCCCGGCGGCAGCCCGGTGCAATCCTCGCTGATTGGCGCGCGTATCCGCCGGTTGGCAGAGGAAAAAGACGTTCCCGTCATCGCCTTTGTCGAGGATGTCGCGGCTTCGGGCGGCTATTGGCTGGCTGCGGCGGCAGATGAAATCTATGCCGATCCTTCGTCGGTTGTCGGGTCCATCGGCGTGATTTCCGCGAGCTTTGGCGCACATGAGTTTCTGGCCAAGCAGGGCGTTGAACGGCGGGTCTATACCGCGGGCAAGTCCAAAAGCATGCTGGACCCATTCCGCCCCGAAAAGCCCGAGGATGTTGAGCGGCTCAAGGGGCTGCTTGATGACATCCACACCAATTTCATCGACCATGTCCAAGCGCGGCGCGGTGCCAAGCTGGACACCGAGGCCGAATTGTTCACGGGCGAGGTCTGGTTGGCCGAACGCGCCAAGGCGCTGGGGCTGATCGACGGTATCGGTCACCTTAAGCCGATGATGGAAGAGCGCTTTGGCGACAAGGTGAAGTTCCGACGCTATGGGGTGCGCAGGCCATTCTTTTCCCGCTTTGGCGCACACCTGATGGAGGACGCCGTGTCATCCATCGAAGAGCGCGCCGAATACGCGCGGTTTGGACTGTAATACATGATGTCCAAGATCGTTCTTCTGTTCCTCGCCTTCATCGCGGTGCTGGCCATGTTCGGCAAGCTGCACTGGATTGGCGGGAAGCGGTTGGCCTCTGCCAAATGCGCTTGCGGGCGCTATCGCATCGGCAAGGGCAAATGCGCGTGCGGTCGGGGTGGCGACTGATGAGCGCCGCGATGCCATGGCTGCTGAGCGGTTTGGGGCTTCTGATCCTGTTGCTGGCAGGGGATTCACTGGTCAAAGGGGCGGTGAACTTGTCGCTTCGGCTGGGTGTCCCGGCGCTGATTGTCAGCCTGACCATTGTGGCCTTTGGCACATCGGCGCCAGAGCTTCTGATCGCGGTTCAGGCCGTGCTGGACGAGGCGCCGGGCATCGCGATGGGCAATGTCGTGGGGTCCAACACCGCCAACATCCTGCTTGTCCTTGGTATTCCCGCGCTGCTGGCCACCATGCACACGTCGGAATGCGAAACCAAAAAGACCTACAATTTCATGATCGCGGCGTCGGTCCTGTTCATCGCGTTGGCCTTTCGCGGCGTATTCGACTGGATTGCGGCGATCGTATTGCTGGCCGCGCTTGCGTTTGTGCTTTGGAATGCCGCGCGTGAAGCCCATGGGCACCGCACCGCGACCGCTGAGGATGACGAGGCAGAAGAGATTGAGGGCGTAGACCCAGACTTGCCGGGGTGGCGCATCGGCATTTTCCTGATCCTGGGGCTGATCGGGCTGCCGTTGGGGGCGGATCTGCTTGTCGACAACGCCACCATCATCGCCAAGACATACGGTGTCAGCGACACGGTGATTGGGCTGACGCTGGTCGCGATTGGCACATCGCTGCCTGAACTGGCAACCACGGTCATGGCGGCCCTGCGCCGCCAGGCGGATGTGGCGCTGGGCAATGTGATCGGGTCGAACATGTTCAACCTGCTGGCCATCATCGGTGTGGCCAGCCTTGTCGGGCCCATTCCGGTTGATCCTGCCTTCCTGAAGTTTGACCTTTGGGTGATGTTGGGCGCGTCAATCCTGCTGGTGCCATTTGTCTACATGCGCCGCGATATCACCCGCGTTTGGGGCGTGATCTTGACCGCTCTCTATCTGGCCTATCTGGCTATCGTACTAAGCTGACGACAAAGGGGGAGGGTGCGATGACACGCGCGCTTGTGACAGGGGCAGGGCACCGATTGGGCCAAGCCATGGCGGTCTATCTGGCCGGGCGGGGCTATGACGTGGCGGTGCATTACGCAAGCTCGGACGCGGGTGCGCGGGACACGGTCGCGCAGGTCGAGGCCAAGGGGCAACGCAGTGTCGCGTTGCAGGCGGATCTGACGGACGAGGCCGACACCCAGGCGCTATTTGGTAAGGCTGTAAAGGCGTTGGGCGGACCGATCACATGCCTGGTCAACAACGCTTCGATCTTTGAATATGACACGGTTGAGACGGCGACCCGCGACAGCTGGGACCGTCACATGGAAAGCAACCTGCGCGCGCCGTTCGTGCTGACACAGGCCATGGCAGCGCAGGGACTGACACCAACCTATGACGAGATGGACGAGCCCGTGGCGGCGGGGTTGATCCTGAATATGGTGGATCAACGCGTGCGCAAACTGACGCCCGAGTTCATGACCTATACGCTCGCCAAGATGGGGCTGTGGGCGTTGACCCAGACCAGTGCGCGCGCGTTGACCCCTGCCATCCGGGTGAACGCCATCGGGCCGGGGCCGACGCTGCAGGGGGGACGGCAAAGCGCGGACCATTTCGCACAGCAGCGCGCCGCCACGGTTTTGCAACGCGGATCGAATCCTGCCGATATCGTGGGGGCGTTGGGCTATTTCCTCGATGCTCCGGGTGTTACCGGACAGCTGTTATGTGTGGACGGCGGCCAGCACCTTGCATGGGAAACCCCCGACGTTCTGGGGGTGGAGTAAGCTTACGTAAGGTGAGTTTTGCACCGCGTTAACGAGAATTACGAATTCGTTACCAAAACCTGTGTCTTTTCAGATACTTGTTGCGGGCTCAATAAAAAACCTTTTGAAAGCAATTGGTTAGAATATTGCCTAAAAAATAGGCACTTTGGCGAAGCGCAGAAAAAACAAGGAAAAAACTGGAGCACCCTGAACTTACCCGCACACTTATCCACAGGAATAGTGGATGCAAGATTGCTTGATCACATGGTCAAATCAGTGCAGCCAAAACATGAAAGACAGCGCGAATCGCATGGCGAATCAGAACGACCCTTCACAGCCTCAGATTGATCAGCCGGTGCCGGTGGGTCATGGCGTGGTCCAGAGCTATCTCAAGACGCTTGATAGCTCACCCGGTGTTTACAGGATGCTCGATCGCGAGAGCCGTGTTCTCTATGTCGGGAAGGCCCGCAATCTGCGTGCGCGTGTGTCGAACTACGCCCGGCCCGCCGGTCATTCCCCGCGCATTGCGCGCATGATCTCGATGACCGCGTCGATGATGTTCCTGACCACCCGGACCGAGACCGAGGCGCTGTTGCTCGAACAGAATCTGATCAAGCAACTCAAGCCCAAGTTCAACGTGTTGCTGCGTGACGATAAATCCTTTCCCAATATCCTCGTGACCGGCGATCACGCCTTTCCCCAGATCAAGAAGCACCGCGGCGCCAAGACACAAAAGGGGGCCTATTACGGGCCGTTTGCCAGCGCGGGGGCCGTGAACCGTACGCTAAATCAACTTCAGAAAGTGTTTCTACTTCGTAACTGCACCGATTCAGTGTTCGACAGCCGGACGCGGCCCTGTCTGCTTTACCAGATCAAGCGGTGTTCGGGCCCTTGTGTCGGGCTGATTTCGGACGCGGATTACGCGCAGTCGGTCAAGGATGCCGAGCGGTTTCTGAGCGGCAAATCCACGGACATCCAGGCCAAGTTGGCGGGGCAGATGCAGCAGGCATCGGAGGAGATGGAATTCGAGCGCGCGGCAGCATTGCGCGACCGTATCCGGGCCATGACGCAAGTGCAGTCATCCCAGGGGATCAATCCGCGTGGCGTGACCGAGGCGGATATCGTGGCCCTGCATATGGATCAGGGCCAGGCCTGCGTGCAGGTGTTTTTCATCCGGGCAAACCAGAACTGGGGCAACCGCGA
>JBCDEK010000040.1:0-26798 GCA_039179785.1 Pseudomonadota bacterium
GCTTGAAATACATGGTCGAAATGGCGCAAGTCTTGGGGTGCGGTATTGCGCGCACAGAGAAAGACGAGTTGTGTCAGAAGACGTAGAAGAGTTGGAAGTGGTCACGGGAACGGTGAAGTGGTTCGACCCGGTTAAGGGGTTCGGCTTTATTGTGGCCACCACTGGCGGTCCTGACATTTTGTTGCACGTCAATGTTTTAAGGAATTTCGGGCAATCCTCTATCGCCGATGGGGCCGATGTCGATGTGCGTATTCAGCACACCGAACGTGGCGTGCAAGCGGTCGAGGTTGTGTCGATCACGCCCCCCAGCCATACGGATTCGTCCTCGCTGACGGACCTGGCACATATGGACGACGTGGCCGTGGCCGAAGCGCCGTTGCAACCGGGCCGTGTTAAGTGGTTCGATAAGGGCAAGGGCTTCGGCTTTGCCAATGTATTTGGCAGTTCGGACGATGTGTTCCTGCATGTCGAAGTATTGCGCAGGTCAGGCCTGTCGGACCTGCAACCGGGTGAGGCGCTGGCATTGCGTGTGATCGATGGCAAGCGCGGCCACATGGCGGCCGAAGTTCTGGCATGGGAAGCGGCGCTGCCAAAGGCGAACGACTGATATGTTGGGTCTTTGGGCCCGGGCTGTCGCGACGCTCCTTATCATTACATGCGGGCAAGCCGCGCTGGCGCAATGCGCTGAAGGCACCGTCTGGATTCGCGGGGAATTTGGCACCGCGCGTTTCACGGTCGAGATTGCAGACACCGAGCGCGCGCGCGCCATCGGTCTGATGAACAGGGCCTCGATGCCTGCGAGCGAGGGCATGTTGTTCATCTATCCCCGTCCAAGAACGCTGTCGTTCTGGATGCGCAACACGCTCATCCCGCTCGATATGGTGTTTGTTGACCCCCGGGGCATTGTCCAAAAGGTGCACCACGAGGCCGTGCCGCTTGACGAAACGCCCATTCCCGGTGGGGACGGCCTGACGCATGTGCTTGAGATCAACGGTGGGTTGGCGCGCAGGATGGGCATCGCCGAGGGCGCCGAACTCCGGCACCCCAGCTTTGATCAAGATAATGCGGTTTGGCCCTGCTGATTGCACGCTTGGGGCTTTTCAATTCGGTCAGCCGGGACTAAGAGAGCGTCACGGTCGGAGCGTGGCGCAGCCTGGTAGCGCACCTGTTTTGGGTACAGGGGGTCGGAGGTTCGAATCCTCTCGCTCCGACCATTTAAGCCGGATCAGCAACCCCACCCGTCGCGATCAACAATTGGTCCATGAGCTGATCAAGCGCGCGCTGCTTGATGTAGATGCGACGCGGATTGCCCGATTTTTGGACAACTTCCGCAAAATAGGACAGTTCCACCACAAAAGCGTCGTTCACGCGGTCCGTTTGCTTTTGAACAACAAGCGTTGGTGCTTCGAGCGCGCCATCATATTGCAAAAGCAGAAACGCTGCCACGTCGGGCGGGGGTAGGATCCGGCACTGCACCACGGATCGCGACACATCACGCAGTTCGTCACCCGGCGCATCGCAAGATGATCGAAAGGCGTCATCCAGTGGCGCGGGATTCGCAGCAAAGGTGGCGCGCCGCACGGGCAAATCTTGTTTGTCCGTCACCACCGTTTCTACATATTGTGGTGCGCAGGCGCTCAGCGCGACCGCGAAACTGGCTATGAGAGGTCGCATCTGGGGGGCCTTTATCTCGGGATGTGTCAAGATCACCACATTTTCCGCACTGCGGCAAAACCTTTCTCGTCACAGTGGCGTTAACTGTGGATAACCTCAGGTGAAACATCCACAGCTTTCGTTAAACCACGCTATTTCTTTGGATTTTTTCTGACCGTAGATGGGATGAAATCCAAAGGCCTGCACGCTGCGTTAACGAAGTGAATCACATGGGGCGCGCTCGCCCAAACTCGGCTGCTCGGGTCAAGAAAAAAGAAGTCAAAAAACTTTTAAAATGTCGTTGACGCCAACCCTCGTCATACGTCACCTTGTGCAAGTCGGATGGTTCACCACAACATTTAGTGGTCAACACAAGGGGTGGATCGCCGGGCACGAGGGACAGATTTATCCGCCAAGACTGGCTCACAGAAGCCCCCGTTCGGGGCCGTGCGGCTGACCGTTGACCTTGTGACGGCAACATCTTTGCGGGTTCGCAACGTCGAACTTGTGGGTACGGAACACCAGCTGGGAATGAGGCAGCGCCATGAAGATTGAAAGACAGTTCACCAAAGCCGGTCAGGACGCCTATGCGAGCCTGGACTTCGTGACCACCGTGTCCGAAATCCGAAATCCTGATGGGACCGTGGTGTTCCGCCTTGATGAGGTAGAGGTGCCCGGCTCGTGGAGCCAAGTGGCAAGCGACGTCATTGCGCAGAAGTATTTCCGGAAAGCGGGCGTGCCCTCGAAGCTGCAAAAGGTCGAGGAGGCAGACGTGCCCGAGTTCCTGTGGCGCTCCGAAGCGGCCAAAGGTGCCGAAATGGGTGGCGAGACGTCCTCCAAGCAGGTCTTTGATCGTTTGGCAGGCGCATGGGCCTACTGGGGCTGGAAGGGTGGCTACTTCTCGACCGAGGAAGATGCGCGCGCCTACTATGATGAAATGCGCCACATGCTGGCGACGCAACGTGCGGCTCCCAACAGCCCGCAATGGTTCAACACCGGTCTGCACTGGGCCTACGGCATCGACGGTCCGGCCCAGGGCCACCACTATGTCGACTACAAGACCGGCAAGTTGACCAAGTCCAAATCCTCCTACGAACATCCGCAGCCGCATGCCTGCTTTATTCAGTCTGTCGCGGACGATTTGGTAAACGATGGCGGCATCATGGACCTGTGGGTGCGTGAGGCGCGCCTGTTCAAGTATGGCTCAGGCACGGGCACCAACTTTTCATCGCTCCGCGGAGAGGGCGAGAAGCTGTCGGGCGGCGGCAAAAGCTCCGGCCTCATGGGTTTCCTGAAGATCGGCGACCGCGCGGCCGGGGCGATCAAGTCAGGCGGCACAACGCGCCGCGCGGCCAAGATGGTGATCGTCGATGCCGACCACCCCGACATCCAGGATTTCATCAACTGGAAGGTGATCGAAGAGCAGAAAGTGGCGTCTATCGTCGCGGGCTCGAAGATGCACGAGGAAAAGCTGAATGGCATCTTTGAGGCCATCGGCACGTGGGACGGCGCTGAAGCGGACGCCTATGATCCCAAGAAAAACAATGCGTTGAAGGACGCGGTGAAAGCGGCCAAGAAGGTCGCAATCCCCGAAACCTACATCAAGCGCGTGCTGGACTATGCCAAGCAGGGCCATACAAGCATCGAGTTCCCGACATACGATACAGATTGGGACAGCGAAGCGTACAGTTCCGTATCCGGCCAAAACTCGAACAACTCGATCCGTGTTACAAACGCATTCCTCACCGCTGTCGAAAAAGACGCCGATTGGGAATTAATCAGCCGCGTGGACGGGTCGGTCACCAAAACTGTCAAAGCCCGCGAGTTGTGGGAACAGGTGGGCCACGCCGCATGGGCCTGCGCCGATCCCGGCATCCAGTACCACGACACGGTCAACGACTGGCACACATGCCCCGAAGACGGTGCGATCCGCGGCTCGAACCCCTGTTCGGAATACATGTTCCTCGACGACACGGCCTGTAACCTGGCGTCGATGAACCTGCTGACCTTCCTCAAGGACGGACAGTTCCAGGTCGAGGACTACATGCACTCGGCGCGTCTCTGGACCGTGACTCTGGAAATCTCGGTTATGATGGCGCAATTCCCGTCCAAGGAAATCGCGCAGCGGTCTTATGACTTCCGCACGCTGGGCCTCGGATACGCCAATATCGGCGGTCTGCTGATGAACATGGGCCACGGTTATGACAGTGACGAAGGCCGCGCGCTGTGTGGTGCGTTGACCGCGATCATGACCGGTGTGTCCTACGCCACATCTGCCGAAATGGCGGGCGAGTTGGGGCCATTCCCCGGCTACAAAAAGAACGCCGACCACATGCTGCGGGTCATGCGGAACCACCGCAACGCGGCCTATGGGGCGACCGAAGGCTATGAAAAACTGGCGGTAAAACCTGTGGCGCTGGACCACGCCAACTGCCCGGACCCACGTCTGATCGACATGGCCATGTCCACATGGGACGAAGCGCTGAAACTGGGTGAAAAGAACGGCTACCGCAATGCGCAATCGACCGTGATTGCGCCCACCGGCACCATCGGTCTGGTCATGGACTGCGACACCACGGGGATCGAACCCGACTTTGCGCTAGTGAAATTCAAGAAGCTGGCCGGTGGCGGGTACTTCAAGATCATCAACCGCTCGGTGCCTGCAGCGTTGGAAAACCTCGGCTACGGCTCGGCGCAGATCGAAGAGATCATCAGCTACGCGGTGGGCCACGGCTCGATCGGTAATGCTCCTGCGATCAACCATACCACGCTGGCGGGCCACGGCTTTGGCGCGAATGAACTGGCCAAGGTGGATGCCGCGCTGGAAAGCGCCTTTGACATCCGCTTTGTCTTCAACCAGTGGACGCTGGGTGAAGAGTTTTGCACCGGCGTGCTGGGCATCCCGGCGGCCAAGCTGAACGACCCGACCTTTGACCTTCTGAAGCACTTGGGCTTCGCCAAGGCCGACATCGACGCCGCCAACGACCACGTCTGCGGAACAATGACACTGGAAGGGGCACCGCACCTCAAGGAAGAGCACTACCACATCTTCGACTGTGCCAACCCGTGCGGCAAGAAAGGCAAGCGTTTCCTGAGTGTTGACAGCCACATCACCATGATGGCTGCGGCACAGTCCTTCATCTCGGGCGCGATCTCGAAAACGATCAACATGCCCAACGACGCGACAATCGAGGACTGCCAACGCGCCTACGAACTGTCGTGGTCGCTGGGGGTGAAGGCCAACGCGCTTTACCGCGACGGCTCCAAGCTCTCGCAGCCCCTGGCCGCAGCGCTGGTCGAGGATGACGAGGAAGCCCAAGAGGTTCTCGAAAGTGGGGCACCCGCCGAGAAAGCCGCCGTGCTGGCCGAGAAGATTGTTGAGAAGATCGTCGTGAAAGAGATTGTGAAATCTCACCGCGAGAAGATGCCTCAGCGCCGCAAGGGCTACACCCAGAAAGCCATCGTTGGGGGCCACAAGGTCTACCTGCGCACCGGTGAGTATGAAGATGGCAATCTGGGCGAGATCTTCATCGACATGCACAAGGAAGGCGCTGGCTTCCGGGCAATGATGAACAACTTTGCCATCGCTGTGTCGGTCGGCCTGCAATACGGTGTGCCGCTGGAGGAGTTCGTGGACGCCTTCACCTTCACCAAGTTCGAACCGGCTGGCATGGTGCAGGGCAATGACAGCATCAAGAACGCGACGTCGATCCTCGACTATGTGTTCCGCGAACTGGCCGTGTCCTACCTCGACCGCACCGATCTGGCGCATGTGAAACCCGAAGGGGCCACGTTCGACGATATCGGTCGGGGTGAGGAAGAGGGCGTGTCCAACGTGTCCGAGCTTTCAGAAAGTGCCGCGTCCAAGTCTTTGGAAGTGCTGAAACAAATCAGTTCGACCGGGTACTTGCGCAAACGTTTGCCTCAGGATCTGGTGGTGCTGCAGGGCGGGATGGCTGAGACGGGGCTGGATGCCGAGGACGCTTTGCAGACCCTGGTGCCCGAGGTGGCCGTGAATGGGGCGGCGCAGGTGTCGACCACGACCGTGACGGCAGCAACCACCACCATGGACGCGCGAACCAAGGCCAAGATGCAGGGCTACGAAGGCGAGGCCTGCGGTGAGTGTGGCAACTACACGCTGGTGCGCAACGGCACCTGCATGAAGTGCAACACCTGCGGTGGCACGTCGGGCTGCAGCTAAGGAGGTGATCGATGTCAGATGAAACCCGCACCTTCAACGCGGCAACCATCGAAGTCGATGGTGTGGCGACAGAGCCGATGACCGTAACGGTCGAGGTCAAGGTCAACGACGGAAAGCGCCAGGGCTTTGGAGGCGCAACAGTGTCGCAAGATGTTTTTGACAAGATTGAAGGCGTTGACGGTCAGGCATCTGTGCATACGGCGGGGGGCGACAGCTTTACCATCATGATCCGCAAGGCCACGGAAAAAACTGGTGAGATCACGTTCGAAACATCGGGGCCAGTGCCGGAGGGTGATGGCTGACCAAGCTACTGCACAAACAAGGGGTGCAGATTGAAATTGAGAGTTGGTGGGGAGCGGTGTTGGCGCACCACCCCCCAGCTCAGTCCCCTGCTTCAACAGCGTGGGCGAGGGACAAAGCAGATCGGCCGAGTCGGCCGTAAAGAAAGGAGATACACGGTAGAAGACTGCGATCAATGACGCGCTGCCGGACCGCAAAAGATACATAGCGATACAGAGAACATACCTTTGTTACGCACAGTCTTCTGTGGACAAGTGGAGGGCTAGACATGGCTCGACGCAAGAATTCGGAAGTTACGAGTGCCAAGGCTGCATCTGCTGCATCCAAGGTTCTTCGGAATCCGAACTCTTCCAAGGCTGCCAAGACGGCAGCCGCGTCGGCGCTCACGCAGCGACCGAACAAGAAGAAGTAATTCTTCTATGACGAAGTGGTTGCCCTCGATTGCTGGGCATCCACATCCTAGAGCTAACGCACCCCGGGGAAGGGGCGCGAGGGGGCCGGGTCGGCGGGACCGGCCTGGCTCCCGACGAAAAGGCGGGCTTGGGGCGTAAGTCCCCGCCCAAAAGACAAACGGGGTGAGACTCCGGGAAAGTGAACTTTCTCTCTGTCTCACTCATTGAGAAATCGTTGATTTCTCAATGCTATAGGGTGGGGCGGTACTTTGTCCCCCCACCTTTACACGGGGCGGGTGCGCTCGCCCCCGACGACGTGCAGGCCGCAGGCAGAAAAGTACCGGGCGGTTAACATATTGAGCCTGTACGGCGAAACTTAACGGGGGGCTTCGGCCCTCCGTTTTTTCTTGGGCGCGCTTTTAGTCTGCGCGATTCATTCGGCAACCAAAATCTGCCTGACAAAATCGCCACGAAACGAGCCTCATTTCTGAACCACACGTTAAATGCACGTGATGGGGGAATGTCCTAGACCTGTTCACGTCCTCTGCCGGGACAATCATTCAAATGATGGAGCAGAGATGATGCTGAAGAAAATGCTGGCGATCCTCGGGGTCGCTATGGCGATGACTTTTGGGGTGCAGACCGCGCAGGCGGGCAACCAACTGGCGGTGGCGTTGAGCGGATATGACACCATATCTTATCACGATGGCGCCCCCCGTGGAGGGCGAAGCCCGCTTTAATCACTTCCACAATGGCGCGATATGGTACTTCGCAAATGAAGAGAACCGGGACAGGTTCAAGGCTGATCCGTTAGCCTATGCGCCTGCATTTGATGGCTATTGCTCGTGGGCGGCGAGCCAGGGGTACAAGGCCCCCGGTGACCCGAATGTCTGGCAGGTTGTTGATGGGACATTGTACGTTCAGGTGCACCCGCGCGCGCAGGAATTGTGATCCGAGGATATCCCCGGCTATATCACGGCTGGCAACGAAAACTGGCCCTGGATTCATCCGTTCTGAACACACCGATCAGCGGGGGGCGAGGGCGGCGTATCTGCGTCGCCCTTTCTTGTCAGGCCTCTTCGGCAAGCTGCAGGCGCAGCTTGGCACGGGCGCGGGCGAGCCGCGACATGACTGTGCCCAGAGGCAAGCCTGTGGTGCTGGCAAGGGCCCGAGGTGAGGTTTCGCCGGCCACCACCAATGCCATCAACTGGCGCTGTGCTTTTGGCAGCTTTTCAATGGCGGCCAGCGTGTCTGCGCAATCGAGCCGCAGCAGCGCATCCGGCTGGGTGAGGGCGTGATCTTCCTCCAACTCATCCGTGCTTTGGATGCGCCAGCCCCGGCGCGCCCGGTTGGACAGGGTGCGCATGGCGTAGGCGGTCAGGTCCTCGATTTCGGAGCCTTCGCGCAGGCGCTGGCACAGGCTGAGGAGCGTGTCCTGCACCAGATCTTCGGCCTCGGCGCGGCTGCGGGCAAGGCGGCGTGCGCGGGCGCTGAGCACGGGGATCAGGGGCACGAGGCGGCGGGCAATTGAAAGCTGTGTCATGCCATCCAAGCTGGGGGCTCCCGCCTTGATTGAACAGCCCGGGGGTTTTTGCCGATTGCGGCGTTGCCCCCTTTTTGGGCAAGCCGCCGCCCATCGCGGCACGGCCAATCGGCAGGGGGTCGCGCGGCACGGGGCGGGCGCGACGACCGGGGGATGCGGGGACGCTCTGCGCGCTCTTTCTACGTGAGGGCGCCAGGGACGGCGCTTTCATCAACCAAACCCAAGTGGGAGTTCACTTATGACCAAGATTGCTTCTCTGACGTTTGTCGCCGCGCTGGCCGTTCCGGCCCTTGCCATGGGACAGGGCGCGGCAGAGCTTGACACCAATGGCGATGGAGTTCTGACCATCGATGAGGTGCAGGCCAGCTTCCCCGATGTGACGTCGGATGCATTCACCGCGATGGATCTGAACGCCGACGGTGCGCTGGATGCCGATGAGGTGGCCGCGGCCCAAGAAGCGGGCCTGATGCCGCCCACCGACGGCTAAACCCGGAACGCCCGACCTGTGAGTGCCCCCGTGTCATTGTCCGCGGGGGGAGAGGGTTGGGGTGTGGGGTCCGGTCTCCCCCCAGGGGCCGGGCCCTATTTTTGTGTTTTGAGGTGTGGGGGCGATTCGGGCGCGAATTCACCTTATTTTCATAGAGATGAACGCGAAAATGGCGATGCACAACCTGTGCACAACCTGTGCACCGTCCGTACACCGATGATGCACCGGCGCGGGGTGGTTAACGCAGCGCACGGTGATCCGAAGGACGCGCTTGCGCGCGACACCATTTTTTTGAAGGGCGCTGCCCCTCGGCCTTGCGGCCTCACCCCGTCGTATTTTCGGTCAGAAGAAATATGGGCCTGTGTGCACCTAATAGCGGGGCAGATGGATGTTGAACCGGTCCCGGAGGCTTGCGTCAAGCGTAGGGTCGAATGCCGCGCTGGGGCGGGTGGCGAGGATCTCTTCCTTACGGGCGGTTGCTTTGGCCACCAGGTCCGGCTTGTCGAGTTCGGCCCATTCCTTGGGCGAGGTGCGGTCGCCCATATTCGGGTAGACGCAATCAGACTGCATTCGCGACAGGGTTTGTTCGGTGCCGAGATAGTGGCCGGGGCCCCCCATGCAGACCTGCGCCATCTGGTCGAGCGCCAGGGTTTCGTCCGTCACTTCGATGCCGCGGGTGCAGCGCAGGGCCTGGCCGATGATGTCGTCGCCGAGGATCAGGCTTTCGTGGCAGAAGCCGAGCAGGGAGGCGTGCATGCCTGCGGCCTCGTAGACCATGTTCAGGCCCGAGATGCCTGCCATCACGTTCGAGCACATCTGTTCCCAGCCCGCCTGCATGTCGGGCAGCTTGCTGTCGGACGCGCCTGCGGCAGCGCCACCGGGCAGGTCGTAGAAGCGGTGCATTTGGGCGCAGCCCGCCGTGAGCAGCGCCTGTTCGCCGGAGCCGATGGACATGGCCCCGGTGCGCAGGTCGAGGCCGAAGGGCCAGGTGCCGAAGATGGCGGGCGCGCCGGGTTTGACCGCGTTGACATAGACGAGGCCTGCGAGGCATTCGGCCACGGCCTGCACAATGGCACCCGCGATGGTGGACGGCGCAGTGGCACCTGACATGCCTGCCGACAGCAGCAGGACGGGCATGCCGGCCTTGATACACGCCTCCATCACCTGGCAGCTTTCGGTGGCGAATTTCATCGGTGGCACGACAAAGCAGTTCGAGTTCGACATGAAGGGGCGGGCGCGCCACGCGTCCTCGCCGCCCGCGATCATGTGCAGCATCTCGATCGCCGGGGTCACGCAATGGGGTTCTGAAAAGCTCATCCCGATATGTTTTGTGGTGCCGGAGGTGCAGGCGTAGACGGCGTTGTATTCGCTTTCGGCGGTATCCGCGATGTCACGGCAGACCATGGGGCGCTGACAAAAGTGGATATTGTCGAGCGTGTCGCAGATGCGGGCGGCGTCGTGCAGGTCCTGGACTGTGCTTTCACGGTAATGTCGCCCTTCGGCATCGACCAGATGCACGGCAGCGCCCGCGGTGCCGTAGTGGACGCGGGTGCCACTGAGGTCGAGATCGTTTTTGCCGTCGCGGCTGTAGAGTGTGAGCGACCGGTTGGCCCTGGCAATCGTGTCTTCGACCAGGGCGCGGGGGAAGCGGATGCGTCCG
This sequence comes from Pseudomonadota bacterium, assembly GCA_039179785.1. Classification (GTDB taxonomy): domain Bacteria; phylum Pseudomonadota; class Alphaproteobacteria; order Rhodobacterales; family Rhodobacteraceae; genus Tateyamaria. The sequence continues at coordinate 10,237 of JBCDEK010000040.1, forward strand.
TCGTCGCCTTCGATGGCTCCCGCGTCGGTAAGGTAGGTGACGCCGCTGTCCGGGGCATCTGCGAGGCCAATGGTTTCCAGCGCGTCGAGGGCGGCGTGGTGGATGCGCTGCACCTCGGCCTCTGTCAGGGGAGTGTAGCGGCCCCCTTCGAGGCCGGGGCGCACCGGGCGCAGGTGATCGGGCAGGGCAGCAGCCCGTGCTGCACGGCGCGCCGCGCGGCCGCCGGAGCGAGAAGGAGATTGGTCGTTCATGATGTGGGTCCGTGGATCAGGGGCGGGCAGAGGCGTGGGTGTCAGCCCGGATGGGTCGCCCGCGCGCCGCACGGCCCCGTGTTGCCCCGATGGTTCGGGAGACCAGTCTGATCTTGCTGAACGCGCCTTGCATCGCTGCACGCCCCTTCCCGTGAACGGTGTTCCGCTTGTCTGCATAGGTTTGTGTGCGAAATGCCGCCTGTCTTGTCTGTTTGCGACAGCGCGGGGGCGGTGGGCCGCCGGTGCGCACGGCTGATTTGGGCGACCCGCTGCGTAGGGTCTGCGGCGGGCGCGGCGGGGCCTGGAACGGAGCGCGCGCGTGCCCAGATGTCACTGTGGCGGCGCGCGCATGTGCGCTGCCGAGACAAAAGGAGCAGATACAATGACACCACGCATTCTTGTGTTTGGACTGGCTGCATCGTTGGCAGGTCCGACCTTCGCTGGCGGATTGCAGCAGACCGCGCCCGATCCGGCGACCCCAACGGCGGCCCCGGCTGCCCCTCTGCCGGTGGTGACCCAGGGCGGTGACTGGACCGGTGGCTATGCCGGTTTGCAACTGGGCTATGGCGACGTGAACGGCACCGGCGGTGCGGATGGCGATGATTTTCTGTACGGTCTACACGGCGGCTATCGCTATGACTTTGGCACATTCGTGCTGGGCGGCGAGGTCGACTATGACTTCACCGATATCGATCTGGGCGGTGCTGCGGACGTGGACGATGTGGGCCGCCTGAAGCTGCAGGCGGGGTATGATTTCGGGCGCGCGCTGGGGTATTTCACCGCCGGTGTGGCCGAAGTGGACACTTCGCTTGGGTCCGAGAGCGGTGAGTTCTATGGCATCGGCATCGCCTACCAGATCGACGAGCGCTATACCGTTGGTGCCGAACTGCTGGAGCATAACTTCGATGACATCAGCGGCACTGGCGTGGACGCCGATGCGACCACGTTGACGGTGCGCGGGTCGATCCGGTTTTAGGCTGCGGCGCGCGCCTCGGCAAAGGTGCTGAGCGTGCGCAAGGCCCGTTCGAAGTCCGTGTCGTCGATGGTCATCGCGACGCGGATGTGCCCGGCGGCGGCATCCCCAAAGCTTTCGCCGGGCATGACCGCAATGTGGTGCTGATCCAGCAGCGCATTGGCGAAGGCGTCGCCGCTGAGACCGGTGGCGCGGATATCCAGCATCAGATACATCGCCCCTTGGGCGGGGATCAGGCTGATCGTGTTCTGGCCTGAGAGAACGCTTTGGGCGATGGCGCGGCGGCGCTGGAAGGGGGCGGCGATGTCAGCCTCGAACCCGGGGCCTTGGGTCAGGGCGAAGGTGGCGGCGTCCTGGATGAAGCCGGGTACGCCATAGGTCGTGTGGGTGGCAAAGGTGATGAGGTGGGCGATCACCTCTTCCGGCCCGATGATCCAGCCGCAGCGGGAGCCGGTCATGGCGTGGCTTTTGGACATGGAGCCGATGACAAGGGTACGGTCGGCCATGCCCGGCAAGCTGCGCGGTGAGATATGCGCGCCGTCCCAGACTTGGGTGTCGTAGACTTCGTCGGAGATGAGCCAGAGATCGTGGTCGATGCAGACCTGCGCGATGCCGTTCAGTGTGTCGAGAGAGTAGACGGTGCCAGTGGGGTTGTTGGGGGAGTTGATGAGCAGGCTTTGGGCGTTGGCCGCGTGGGGCGCGATGTCGCTGGCGCGGGGCTGGAAGGCGTCGGTGGCGCGGGTCTGGATCGCGTGCGGGAGGGCGGAGACGCCGCGGATCGTGCCGGGGTAGGTGGCGTAGTACGGGTCGAGGTAGAGCGCCGTGTCGCCGGGATCGCAGGCGGCGGCGTGCGCGGCAAAGAGGGCGGCCTGTCCGCCCGGGGTGATCAGCACGTTGTCGCGGGTCGTGGGCACACCCGTGCGGTCGGTGGTGCGTTTGGCGACGGTGTCGCGCAATTGGTCGGTGCCGGGGACCATGGCGTAGCCGGTGTGCCCGGCCATGGCGCTTTTGTGCATCGCTTGCAGAATCGGCGCAGCGGTGCGGATGTCGTGTTCGCCAATCGTGAGTTCGGTGACGGAGGTGCCTGCGGCGATCATTTGGCGGGCCTTGATAAACACGTCCCAACCATCTGATCCGCCACCTGTGAGGGTCTGCATGCGTTGGGAGAGGTGCATCTTTGGCTCCGTAGCGGTGGTGGTGCCAAGGGGACAGAGGGGGCGGGGGATGTCAACACGCGGACTGGGGCGCTGCCCCAGACCCCGGCATATTTACGGAACAATGAAGGGTCAGGTGTCGTCCTGCCAGGCGGCGAGTTCGGCCTGTGCTTTTTTGGGCAGGCTGTTTCGGATCAGGCTGTAGGAGGTGTGGATGCGGTCTTGAAGAGCCTCCGCGCCGGGGTGGTCGAAGGGGATGCGGACCCAGGAGCGGTGAAAGTATTTCGCTTTGATGGCGGCGCCGATTTCGATGAGGAATTGGGCGCTTTCGGGGTCTTCTGTCTTGACCGAGATGCCGTCGAGGGCGTGGCCGTAGCACGCGAACATCTTGTCGCCGACTTTCCAGGCTTCGAGCCCGCCATCAGCGTTCGAGTGGTACCAGGCGCCGGGCAGGGCGGCGCAGATGCGGTTGGCGTTTTCGAGTGTCATAGGGTGAGTGTGCCGGGTGGTGGGGCCTCACACAAGGGTTGACCCGTGGGCGCGGTGCGCGCTACTGACAGTTTATGACCCGGAGCACCTGCATCATTTGCTGCATTATCTGCTGACCTTCTCAGCGGGCCGGTTCTTTGTTTCCATGACATCTCAGAATTGCTAGGCCCGCGCCAACCCTGCTGCGTTTGCGAGACCTGCCATGACGATCCAGCTTTACAACACCGCGACCCGCCGGAAAGAAGCTTTTGAACCGCTCGATCCAGACAACGTGCGCATGTATGTCTGCGGGCCGACGGTCTATGATCGGGCGCATCTAGGCAATGCGCGGCCTGTGCTGGTTTTTGACACGTTGTTTCGGCTGCTGCGCCATGTTTATGGCGAGGATGCAGTGACTTACGTGCGGAACTTCACGGATGTAGATGACAAGATCAACGCTACGGCATTGGCGCGCAAAGAGGCTGGGGCCGAGGGGACGCTGGAACGGTTGGTGGCGGAGCGGTCTGACGAGACCATTGGCTGGTATCACGCGGACATGGATGCGCTTGGGGCGCTGCGGCCCACGCATGAGCCGCGGGCCACGCAGTTTGTTTCGCAAATGGTGGCGATGATTGAGGACCTGATCGGCAAGGAATTTGCCTATGCCAACGAAGGGCATGTCCTGTTTCGGGTCCGGGCCTATGAGGCTTACGGCAAACTGTCGGGGCGGTCTGTCGACGACATGATTGCGGGGGCGCGGGTCGAGGTGGCGCCCTACAAGGAAGATCCGATGGATTTTGTGCTGTGGAAGCCGTCGGATGATGACTTGCCGGGCTGGGACAGCCCCTGGGGGCGGGGGCGGCCCGGGTGGCATATCGAGTGCTCGGCGATGGCGCATGATCTGCTGGGGGACAGCTTTGACATCCACGGCGGCGGGAACGACCTGCAATTTCCCCATCATGAGAACGAGATCGCGCAGTCGAAATGCGCGGGGCACGGGTTTGCGCAGGTCTGGATGCACAATGAGATGTTGCAGGTTGAGGGGAAGAAGATGTCCAAGTCTTTGGGCAATTTCTTTACCGTGCGGGACTTGCTGGATCAGGGGGTGCCGGGGGAGGTGATCCGGTTTGTGATGCTGTCGACGCATTACCGGAAGCCGATGGATTGGACGGAGAAGAAGCGGCAAGAGGCGGAAAAGACCCTTCGAAAGTGGTACGCACAAGCGATACAGGCCGTTGGTGAAGGAACACCAGATTTTGCCGTTGAACAGGCGCTGGCGGACGACCTTAACACTGCGGGCGTCATCGCGAGGCTACATCAATTGTCACTCGCAGAAGACTTTACAGCATTGCGCCACTCCTTGCAGTTCTTGGGTTTAATGTCTGACGAAGCGCCCACGTGGGCTGTACCCCAGGGTTTTGACTTCATGGACTACGTTCAAGCGCTCAAAGTGTCTCGGCGCTTGGCGATAGAAACAAAGAACTTTGATGAGGTTGATAGGCTGAAGGCAGGATTGGTTGCGGCAGGCGTTGAAGTCAGAATGACAAAGGATACCGTCGATTTGGTTCCCGTTAGTAGCTTTGACCCATCAAAACTGGAGGGCCTGCTATGACCCGCACCGAACATAGGATCGCCCCCGACACGAGGGTGGGGGCGATATCGCCCCCGCCCTGGGGGGCGGGTCGGGGGCGATCCGTGACGCAAGCGTCACGGGGCGTTCGATGTTTAATGGTGGTGCAAGATGTCTGAAGAACGTCTCTACCTCTTCGACACCACACTTCGCGACGGTCAGCAAACCCAAGGGGTTCAATTCTCGACCCCTGAAAAGCACCAGATCGCGGCCGCCCTCGACACGCTTGGCATCGACTATATCGAAGGGGGCTGGCCGGGGGCGAACCCGACCGACAGCGCCTTTTTCGAGGACCAGCCAAACACCCGCGCGACGTTCACCGCCTTTGGCATGACCAAGCGGGCGGGAATCAGTGCGGAGAATGACGATGTGTTGGCCGCTGTTCTGAATGCGGGCACGCAGGCCGTGTGTCTGGTGGGCAAGTCCCATGACTTTCACGTGGAGAAGGCGCTTGGTATCTCATTGACCGAGAATACAGAGAACATCCGCCAGAGCTTTGCCCATCTGGTGGCGCAGGGGCGTGAAGCGATCTTTGACGCGGAGCATTTCTTTGATGGCCACAAAAGCAATCCCGACTATGCGCTTGAAGCGGTCCATGCCGCCTATGATGCCGGTGCGCGCTGGATTGCGCTGTGCGACACCAATGGGGGCACGCTGCCGCATGAAATTTACGAGGTCACCAAGGCGGTGATTGCGTCGGGCATCGAAGGCGTGCGGCTGGGCATTCATACGCACAACGACACCGAAAATGCTGTGGCCGGGTCGCTGGCGGCCGTCGATGCGGGCGCGCGGCAGATACAGGGGACGCTCAATGGGTTGGGGGAGCGGTGCGGCAATGCGAACCTGACGGCTCTGATCCCGATCCTGCTGTTAAAGGAGCCCTATGCGAGCCGGTTTGAGACGGGTGTGTCGCTGGAGGCGTTGGAGCGGCTGACGCGCACCTCGCGTATGCTCGATGATATCCTGAACCGGGTGCCGCAGAAGCAGGCGGCCTTTGTGGGCGCGTCAGCTTTTGCGCACAAGGCGGGGCTGCATGCGTCGGCGATCCTGAAGGATCCGACGACCTATGAGCATATTGATCCTGCATCGGTGGGGAATGCGCGCATCATTCCGATGTCCAATCAGGCGGGGCAGTCGAACCTGCGCAAGCGGTTGGCCGAGATGGGGCTGGACGTGCCTGCCAAGGATCCGGCATTGCCGCGCATCCTGGACCGGATCAAGGCGCGGGAGGATGCGGGATACTCCTATGACACGGCGCAGGCGTCGTTTGAGTTGCTGGCGCGGGATGAGTTGGGGCTGCTGCCGGAGTTTTTCGAGGTCAAGCGCTACCGGGTGACCATTGAGCGGCGCAAGAACAAGCGGGACCGGATGGTGTCGCTGTCGGAAGCGGTGGTCGTGGTGAAGGTGGATGGCAAGAAGATGTTGTCGGTGTCTGAGTCGATGGACGAGCATGGGACGGACCGGGGGCCGGTCAACGCGCTGGCCAAGGCGCTGGCGAAGGATTTGGGGCGGTATCAGACGAATGTTGAGGATATCCGTCTGGTGGACTTCAAGGTGCGCATCACCCAAGGGGGCACTGAGGCCGTGACCCGCGTGATCATCGACAGCGAGGACGGGCAGGGGCGGCGGTGGTCAACCGTCGGTGTGTCGGCGAACATCGTCGATGCGTCGTTTGAGGCGCTGCTGGATGCGATCCGGTGGAAGCTGGTGCAGGACGGCGTGACATGACGCCGGAGGAGTGGGCCGCATTCATGGACGCGCGGGCGGGGTTGCCGCGGCAGGGACCCGGGGCAGCGGACGATGTGTGCTGGGCCGTGGATCGGCTTCAATTGTCAGGGGCGGTGGATGTGTTCGACGCAGGCTGCGGGCCGGGCGATGACAGCGTGACCCTGGCTGAGGGGCTGCCCGAGGCGCGCATTCGGGCGGTGGACACGGCCGAGCCGTTTGTAGCGCAGGCGCGTGCGCGGCTGGGTCGGTTCGGGGATCGTGTGCGGGTGGAACAGGGCAGCATGGCGGAGCCGGGTGGGCCGTACGATCTGATCTGGTGCGCGGGCGCTTTGTATTTTCTTGGTGTGACTGAGGGGCTGCGCTTGTGGCGAGAGGCTTTGAAGCCGGGCGGGTACGTGGTGTTTTCGGAGCCGGTAAAGCTGGGGGTTTTGTCAGCTGAGGCGGCGGCGTTTTGGGAGGAGTATCCGGCGATCACGGATCTAGACGGTATCGCGGATCGGGTGGCGGCTGCGGGGTACCGCGTGCTGGATCACCGCATGATCGCGGGGGCGCCCTGGGCTGCCTATTACGATCCGTTGCAGGCGCGGAACGACCAGTTGCGCAAGACGGCCACGGACCCGTTGGTGCTGGCGGCTGCGGCTGAGAACCAGACCGAGATTGATCGCTGGCGTGCTGCCCCGGACGAGATTGCCTATGCCCTGCTGATTGTGGCGCCGGAATGAGCTTGCCCGAGGGCGTCATTGCCTGCGCGCGGATCGTAGAGCAGGGTGACCCTGATCGGTTTCGCACTGCGATGGCAGCGCCGGTGGCGGCGCGGGCCAAGCTGTTTCCGCTTTACGCGTTGAATGTCGAAGTGGCGCGTGCGCCCTGGGTGACGCAAGAGGCGATGATCGCCGAGATGCGCTTGCAATGGTGGCGTGACGCTTTGGAGGAGATCGCAGCGGGTGGAGAGGTGCGCAAGCACGAGGTCACAACGCCCTTGGCAAATGTCCTGACCCGGGCTATGGCGCGTCGTCTGGATGAAATCGCTGCTGCACGCCGGTGGGATATCTACAAGAACGCGTTCGAGGATGCGGCGCATTTTGACCGCTATTTGGATCAAACCGCGGGGCATTTGATGTGGACCGCGGCTGAGATGCTGGGCGCGCCAGCGGATCAGGAACGCGCTGTGCGGTCGGTCGCGGCGGTGGCGGGCCTTGCGGCGTTTCTGCGCGCAGTGCCGAAGTTGGAACAAGCGGGGCGCATCCCCCTTTTGGATGGCACAGGCGCGGGTGTTGCGGCGCTGGCGCGGCGCTTCAGGGCCGGGCTGGTCCTGCCGCGATTACCATCGGCGGCGTGGCCCGCCTTGTGGCCCGCGCTTGGAGCAGGCCGCGTTTTGGAGCAGATTGCGCGTGATCCGGCTGCGGTCATTGAAGACCGGATTGCACCGGCAGTGCCACCTTGGCGGTTGAGTGCGGCTGCGCTGACGGGGCGCGCGCTGATTTAGACTGTAACCGCGCGCTGCCGCATCACCAGCCAGATGAGCGACCCGCCCGCCAGTACCAGGAACGGCACCATGGCGATGTTCACGGCGGCCCATCCTTCGACCGGGTCACCGCCCGCGCAGTTCATCAACCCGCCCGAGGCCAGCGAGGCCAGGGTCACGCCGCCAAAAACAATCAAGTCATTCATGCCCTGCATCCGACCACGTTCTTGCGGGGTGTGGGCCCCTGCGAGCATGGTGGTGGCCCCAATGAACCCAAAGTTCCAGCCAAGCCCCAGAAGGAATAGCGCGCCATAGAAATTGGCAAGATCAACGCCCTGCAAAGCCACGATCCCCGCACCACCAAGGATGGCGAGGCCAAGGCCCATGATCCGTTCCACACCAAAGCGCGCGATCAGGTGACCGGTAAAGAAGGAGGGGGCAAACATGGCCAGCACATGGATGGTAACCACGTTCGCGGCGTCAGGTTCGGTATAGCCACATCCGACCACAGCAAGCGGGGTCGAGGTCATCACAAGGTTCATCAGCGCATAAGACACAGCGGCGCAGACAACCGCTACCGCAATGCGTGGATCGGTCAGCAACTGTTTGCGCGTACGCCCGGGCCCGTCCGTAGCCGAAGGTTTTGGTGGTTTGGGGATATCGAGCAGCAGGAACAGTGCCATGCCCAGCACATTGAAGGCGATCGCCACCCAGTAGATCGGGATATAGCGCGCCACGGTCGCGTCCACTGCATCCGCAGTAACATAGCCCACGACCTGTGGCCCGATGATGGCGGACAGCAACCCACCGGCCATGACATAGGAGATTGCCTTGGGCCGGAATGCGTCCGATGCCGTGTCGGCGGCGGCAAAGCGGTAGAAGCCTTGGGCCGACATGTAGATACCGGTGAGAAAACTGCCCGCAAGGAAGAGCCAGAAGCTGCCGATGCTCAGGGCCCAGACCCCGATCGCGGCACCCGCCAGCCCGCCGAACGCGCCAAGAATAAAGCCGGTCTTGCGACCAAAGCGCTGCATCACGTTTGACAGCCACGGCGCGGTGGTCATCGAGCCAAAGACAATGAGGGAGATCGGGAGCGTGGCAAGACAGGCGATGGGGCTGAGCTGTTGTCCGGCAAGGCCCGCCACGACAAACATCATGGTGATCTGGCTGCCCAGAAAGGCCTGGGCAGCCACGAGAACGGCCACGTTGCGCTTGGCGCGGGTGTCATCGACTTGGGTCATACGTGCTGACTATCCCCGGACGTGATCCCCGGCAAGCGTGCGATTGAGCACAGGTGGTTGCGCATGGATGTGTCACGGCTAGGGTGGCGGCATGGCACGGGTTCTTGTTCTGGGCGGATCGGCGCTGACCGAAGATGCGGTGCGCGCGTTGGCGGGGGCCGGGCATGAGGTGTCGGTCTATTGGTCGCGGGGCCCTTTGGCGGGCCTGCCCAAGGCGACATCATTGCGCAGCGGTCTGGCCGAGGCCGACCTGCTTGTGGACACGACCCATCCATTCGATGACATTCTGCCCGGGCTCGCGGTTGCGCTTGCGCCGAGGTGTCCGAGGGTCCGCTTTGGACGGCCTGCCTGGGTTGCGGCGCCGGAGGACAAGTGGACAATCGTAGGCACGCTGGCGGAGGCGGTTGCAGCCTTGCCCTCTGGCGCGCGCGTCTTTGCCGCTTCGGGTCGGGACAGCGCCGAGGTGCTGACGCATCACGATGGCCCGGTGTTCCTACGGCAATTGCACCGGCACGACGATCCGCCGCCGCCCGGATGCACTTATGTCTTTGGCGACGGCCCTTTTGAAGTGGCGGATGAGACGGCGCTGTTTCAGGAGTTGCGGATTGATGCGCTGTTGGCGCGCAACATGGGCGGGGTGCGTGGCTTTCCGAAGCTGGCCGCGGCGCGGGCGCTGGGCTTGCCCGCGGTGTTGATCGCGCCACCCGCAACAGGGTTCGACACGCAGGTTGAGAGTGCGGACGCGGTGTTGGCCTGGGTGGACACCGCGTGACCGGGCGCTTGATTCAAACCGATGCCGATGTGGCCGAGGGGGTGGCGTGGTTGCGGGTGCAGGATCCGGCGCTTGCCCGGGCGTTGGACATGGCGGGGCCTTTGCCGCTGCGGCGCAGGCCCGACGGGTTTGCCGCGCTGCTGAATGCGATCATCGGTCAGCAAGTCAGCACCGCCTCTGCCAATGCGATCTGGGCGCGGATGGAGGCGGGTGGGTTGACCTCTCCCGCGCCGGTGATGGCCGCGGGGGAGGATGGACTGCGCGCTGCCGGGCTGAGCCGTCAGAAGATCGCCTACGCGCTGGCGCTGGCCGAGGCGGGGATCGACTATGATGCCCTGAGGCGCGCGCCTGATGCCGAGGTGATTGCCACGCTGACGGCCGTAAAGGGGATCGGTGTCTGGACCGCCGAGATTTATGCGATGTTTGCGCTGGGGCGGGCGGATGTCTTTGCGCCGGGCGATTTGGCGTTACAGGAGGCGGCGCGGATGATCTTTGAGTTGCCGGAACGGCCCAAGGAAAAAGCGCTGCGCCAGATGGCCGAGGCCTGGAGCCCGTGGCGGGCGGTTGCTGCGCGCCTGTTCTTCACCTACTACCGCGTGGCAAAGGGCCGAGAGGGGATCACATGACACGGGTGTTGCAAGCGGGACGGGTTGAGCCGCAATCGGGTGATCTGCGGTCCATCGTAGTGTTTCTGCACGGGTACGGGGCGAATGGAGCCGATCTGCTGGGGCTTGCCGACCCCTTGGCCGAGCATCTGCCGGACACGCTGTTTGTCGCCCCGGATGCGCCCGAGGCCATCGACATGATGCCAAACGGATACCAGTGGTTTCCGATCCCGTGGATCGACGGGTCATCCGAGGAAGAGGCCGAGCGTGGATTGAACGCGGCGGCTGAGGATCTGAACGCGTTTCTGGACGCGCTGATGGTGGATGAGGACGTCCTGCCCGAGCAGGTCGTACTGTTTGGTTTTTCTCAGGGCACGATGATGTCATTGCATGTGGCGCCCAGGCGCGAGGACTCGGTGGCCGGGATCGTCGCGTTTTCGGGCCGCTTGCTGAACCCTGAGGTGTTGGCGGATGAGGTGGTCAGCCGCCCACCCGTGCTGCTGATCCATGGCGATCAGGACGATGTAGTGCCGCCGCAGTCGTTGCCACAGGCCGCCGAGGCGTTGCAAGGCGCGGGGTGGAAAGATGTCTATGCCCACGTCATGAAGGGCACCGCGCATGGAATCGCCCCCGACGGGTTGAGCGTGGCTTTGGCCTTCATGCGGGACAAATTGGGTCTCTGAGCGGAACAATACTGCGCAGCGAGTCCGGTTTTTTTGCGACATCCCTTGACCGGGTGCACAATCGATACATTTTCTTTGCCCTTTTGCGAAATCTGTGGCGCACTGATCCCATAAAAACAAAAGAGCGCAACATGGGGTCGCGAGATGAAGATGACGCTGACAGGGGGCCTGGCCCTTGTAGCGGCAGCGCTGAGCATCGGGTGGACGATGCCGGCTTCTGCCCTGAATATCGATGAATTGAAAACCACAGCGGCGGCAGTCGACACAGAGCTTGACCGCGCCATCGTGCTGCGATCCGTGCGGATGCCAGGTGCGTTTGGCAGCCTGTTGCTGGATCTGGACGCGGATGCGGGTATGATCGACCGGACACGTGATGTCGCCAATCTGACAGATGCGGATGTGTGGGTCGTGGGGCTCGAGGGGTGGTCGGACACCGATTGGTTGCAGACCAGCCCACTGCATAAGCTGTTTGCAGCACATCTGCATAGCGCGTCACCCGCGCTGCGGTTCAAATCCTTTCAGTGGAACGTGCGCGACGGGCAGATGATGGACGTGCATTTCGTTAACCTTAAACGGGCCTCTGAACTGAGCGAGGCGTGCTTGGCCGAACTGGTCTATCGGTTGTCGCAGCGCGCGGTTACCAGCAGACGGGTGGCGGACCTGTCGCTTGTCAGCGCCCGCGCGGAACCGCTTGTTGCACTGGCGCATGGACCCGCCGATGCAGGGCATTGCAAGTGATCCTGGAACCTGTGAACAACAGTCATCGGGTTGTCATGAAGCTGCCGTATCGGGGCTGCGACATCTCGTGGTCAGGTGGGGCCTTGCCAGACGCTTTCCACAAGATATAGTCACTATATAAAGCCGGGGCGGGATCCCCGCTCTGGTGCCATAACGGGCAGACAGGGCGAGGACGGAGTCACGAATGGACGGCGATTTCAGGACAGAGTTTACGCGCAGTCCCTCTGCGTTGAAACAGCACCCGGCGCTGGTGCTGAATGCGGATTACAGGCCGCTTAGCTATTACCCACTGTCACTATGGCCCTGGCAAGAAGCCATCAAAGCCGCTTGGCTGGACCGCGTGGATATTGTCGCCGAATATGACGAGGTTGTCCGATCGCCCAGCACCGAGCTCCGAATACCATCGGTCGTTGTCCTGAAAGATTATGTGAAACCCCAAAAGCGCGTGGCCTTCACGCGCTTTAACTTATTTCTGAGAGACGAATTTCGGTGTCAATATTGTGGGGCCAAGGGCGACCTGACCTTTGACCATGTGGTACCACGTGCGTCGGGTGGCGTGACAAGCTGGCAAAACGTGGTGGCCGCATGCAGCCCTTGCAACCTACGCAAGGGGTCAAAACCGCTGCACCGCACCGGCATGGCCTTGCGCAAGCCACCGCGACAGCCCGGAGCAGAAGAGTTGCGCAACATGGGGCGCAAGTTCCCGCCCAACCATCTGCATGAAAGCTGGATGGACTTTCTGTATTGGGACGCTGAACTGGAAGCCTAGGACAGCACCGCTTATGCCAGGACGCCGGGCCAGTTGGCGTCAGCCGTAGCGATCCGTGCGGGGATGTCCCGCTCCCACCGGCGCTGGATTCGGCGGCTGTAGTTGAGATACAATTTGCCATCGACGATCTTCCAGGCTTGCGGGGTGGTCGACGCGGTGTATCCCTCGCTCACGGCCCAGGCGCAATATCCGCCGTATTGCGGGGCATAGGCCGCAGGGTCCGCGGCAAAAGCATCGCGATTGGCGGGCGTTGCGAAGTGCCATTCGACCCCATTCCAGATGTGCGTGATGTCGGTTGATCCTTTCACCGGGTGTCCTTCGGTGAAATAAGCGACCACGTCACTTGCATCGATTGCGACGCCGTTGTTGGCGTAGACCGCCGGCGTTTGTGCAACTGCGTATCGGGCGATGAATGTGGCGGCGGGCAACGTGGCGGCCATCGTCAAGACAGTCCGACGGGAAAGCATCGCGTTCTCCTGTTATGGTGTGATGCATGGACATGTGTGGCGTCCGTTCGATTTGGCCATGGCAGGCCACGCCACTGTGAGCGGACGTGAGTGGGTGCCCCAGGTCAGGCGGCGAGATCAATCCAGACCGGGACGTGGTCTGATGGCTTTTCTTCGCCGCGCACGGCTTTGTCGATCTGGCAATCGGTCATCAGATCCGCGCAGGCCGGGCTTAGCAGGAGGTGATCGATCCGGATGCCATCATCCTTGTTCCAAGCGCCTGCCTGGTAGTCCCAAAAGGAATAGTGTCCCGGACCAAGTGTTCGGGCCCGAAATGCTTCGGTGAGGCCCAGGTTCAAAAGCTGGCGGAAGGCGCGGCGGCTGTCCAGGCGGAACAACGCGTCTTCGCGCCAGACATCGGGGCGTTTTGCATCCTCGGCCTGCGGGATGATGTTGTAATCGCCCGCCATTAGAAAAGGTATCTCTTCATCCAGTAGCGTGATGGCCCGCTGGCGCAACCGCTCCATCCAAGCCAGCTTGTAGTCGTATTTGGGTCCCGGCACTGGGTTGCCATTGGGCAGATACAGCCCACAAAGCCGCACCGCTTGCGTATCGCCGACAACAGTGGCCTCGATATAGCGCGCTTGTTCGTCTGTCTCATCGCCCGGCAGACCGCGCGAGACATCTTCGAGCGGTAGCTTGGAGAGGATCGCGACACCGTTGAAAGACTTCTGGCCGTGCGTTTCGACGTTATAGCCGCGATCTTCGAACAACTCGGCGGGGAAATTTTCATCCACTGATTTGATCTCTTGCAGAATCACAACGTCAGGTTGCGCAGTATCCAGCCAGCGCGGCAATGCATCGATCCGCGCCTTGATCCCGTTGATGTTGAATGTGGCGATTTTCATGGCAGCCCCCCGGAAACGATGTCGTGGTTTATGTCGCGCATTCTGGACGCGCTCACAAGCCCTCGATCTGCACGGGCGCTTCCGATGAATTAACTATTTCTTAACTTTTTGATTCGCGCTAAAGTAATGTGTGCGAAGATAAAGCGCTCGCATTATCCCAGTAAAAACAGGGCTGTGGATAATTTTTTTTGTTCAAAAATGTTCTCGTTTGAAGCTGCCGAAGCTCAATTGCTTCTGCGGCTTTCCTTATGTGGATAAGTGAGACGCTGCTCGTCCTTGGGGAGAAAAACCCTTTTTCTAATCGCCTTTAACGGGCAACGCTTTGAGTATCACAACCCAAGGCTGAAAAGGAACTCTGCCATGACTGCTCAACGTAAATTCAACGCCATTCTGGACATCTCTTCTGTTGGCGGTTTGCACGCTGGCGACGGTATCGATCTGTTTTCGACGAGCAGCGCGCCGGTATGCAGTGACATCATGTCAGGCAATGGGCTGGAAATGTATTCGACGAGCAGCGCGCCTGTATCGACCGCGATATCCACTGGAAACGGCGTAGAGCTGTTTTCCACCAGTAGTGCCCCTGTCGCAGGCGATATCGCTGCGGGCGAAGGCGTTGAAATGTTCTCAACCAGCAGCGGCCCAACACGGTCAGATGCCATGTCAGGTGATCGGGTCGAACTTTTTTCGACCAGCAGCGCACCCGTCGGAACGAACGCGGTGTCGGGTGATGTCACCGGGCTGTTCTCGACCAGTTCGTAAGCCGCGCGGGCGGGACATTCTTCTGCAACGAAAACAAGGACACATCCCCCATGTCGAATATCATTGCTTTGACTGTCCCGCCCCGCCGACAGCGCCTGAGCGAACGGGCCGAGGCGCTGATCGCGCTTTTCGCCACGCAGCGGCGCCTTCAGGACGATGTGTTCTGGTTGAAGGAGAACGCTGAACTGCTGAGTATTCTGGCCTCAACCGGCACGGCTGCAAGCGTTGGTGCGCTTTCCCCGCACGGCGAATTCTATGCGGGCTTGGCCGAACGTCTGCGGTTCTTTCCCCAATATTATCGCTTCATCCTGTCCATCGGGCTTGATCTGGAGGATTTGGGGCTGCCCGGGGAGCAGATGGAGGGTCTGTGCCACTGGGTGGCACAGCACGGCTTGCCCGATGCCGAGTTGAGTGACCTACAACGCGCCGAAGCCCGCCGTTTGCTGGCGCGGCGTGGCGTGCGCTGTGCGGCCGCCGACCCCGGGCTGGACGACAGGTTGCGCGCCTTTATCAGCCGCCACCAGACATTTGCCTTGCCCAACAAAAAGGCTGCCTATGAGCTGACGCATATCGTGTTCTACTTATCCGAATACGGTCAGCGCGACCCAAAGTTGGGGGCCGATGCACTGCGCAGCCTCGAATATGCGGGCATTCTTGCGTATCTTGATCAGAACATCGACCTGCTGGCCGAGGTCTGTATCGCCTTGCGACAAGCAGGGCAAAGCCCTGCGCAAACCTGGATCGACGCCGTGCGCCGGTCTGCGTCGTCTTTCTCGGTGATGGCCGAGGCTGACAGTGCCGGGCCCGATGACTATCACGAATACCTTGTCACGAACTGGGCCATGCAAGCACTGGGGACCGACACCACCAGCGCAGCCATTCCCGAAGGTCGGGCGGTCTTTCGATGCCATGAAACGGCGGGGGGAGCGTTGCGCGGCGTGTCCGCGGCACTTTTTGAAGCGGCCCAGAACCGCAGTGCAGATTGGTGCCGTATGCGTGACTATACTTTCAGCCTACTGGACGAGGACGCGGCCATGGTGCTGGAGGCAACGGTCGCCTCGACCACAGAGTTTGAAGCGTTCTTTGAGGTGTTCGCCCGGGCCTGAGCTACATTGAAAACGACGTGCCGCATCCGCATGAACTGGTAGCGTTGGGGTTTTCGATCACAAATCGCGCGCCAATCAGTTCTTCGGAGAAATCGATGACGGCGTTCGACAGGAAGGGCAGGCTGATGCTGTCGACGACAACTTTCTGGCCCGCGCCCTCCAGAACCAGGTCATCGTCCTTTGGATCGTCCAGAGCGATCTCGTACTGGAACCCGGAACATCCTCCCCCTTCGACAGCGACACGCAATGCTTGGCCCTGATCGGCGGCCCCAATCTCGGCCAGGCGTTCAAAGGCGCGGTCGGTCACTTTGGGTGGCAATTGCATGTGCATCTGCTCCGAACGGTTTTCATCGTGCTGCGTGTGCAATATATGCTGCCTTGGAACAGGCGACAAGGATGACAGCGCATGACAGCCGCGTATGCCTCGGATCCCGCGCGCGCGCGGGGGCGGCGCTGGCCAGAGCAAGAGATGTCTTTCCGCTCGCCCTTTCAGCGGGATCGGGACCGGATCATTCACGCCTCGGCCTTTCGGCGGCTCAAGCACAAGACGCAAGTGTTCGTCGAACATGAGGGGGACTACTACCGCACACGGTTGACCCATTCGATCGAGGTCGCGCAGGTGGCCCGTACAATTGCCGGGGCCCTGGGCCTGAACGACTGCCTCACCGAGGCTGTGGCGCTGGCCCATGACCTGGGTCATCCCCCGTTTGGCCATACGGGTGAGGATGCGTTGCAAGCGCTGATGGCGCCCTATGGCGGCTTTGATCACAATGCCCAGGCCATCAAGATCGTAACCCGGCTTGAATGCCATTACGCGGATTTCGACGGGTTGAACCTCACCTGGGAAACCCTTGAAGGTATTGCGA
>JBCDEK010000106.1:0-9679 GCA_039179785.1 Pseudomonadota bacterium
GAACGACAGGTCCTCGACCGCGTGCACATTTGCGACGGTCCGGCGGAAAAAGCCGCCCTTGACCGGGAACCGCGTGGTCAGGTTCGTGACCGTCAGCAGCGTTTCCTCTGTCCCGGGGATGGGCGCTATCTCGCCCTGATCGCGGCCCAAGAGCTTCATCGGCTCGGGGTATTGCTTGCCGCGCATCTCGCCCAGTTTGGGCACCGCCGCCAGCAACGCCTTGGTATAGGGGTGCTGCGGATTTTCAAAGATGTCCGCGACCGGCCCTTCCTCGACCTTGTTGCCACGGAACATGACCACAACCCGGTCCGCCATCTGCGCCACCACAGCCATGTCGTGGGTGATGAACATCACGGCTGTGCCCGTCTCCCGCTTCAAGCGGTCCATCAGCGCCAGGATTTCCGCCTGAATGGTCACGTCCAGCGCCGTGGTCGGCTCATCCGCGATCAACAAACGGGGTTCGCAGGCCAGAGCCATGGCGATGACCACACGCTGGCGCATCCCACCGGACAATTCGTGGGGGTATTGCTTCAAACGGCGCTCGGGCTCCGGGATCCGCACCTGCTTGAGCAGCGACAGCGCACGCTCTTCGGCCTGCGCCTTGTTCAACCCCTTGTGCAGCCGCAGCCCTTCTGTCAGCTGTCGACCCACGGTGAACACCGGGTTGAGCGCCGTCATCGGCTCCTGAAAGATCATCCCGATCTCGTTGCCGCGGATCGTGCGCATCAGGTCCTGATCGGTGGCCGCCAGGTCCACCGCAGCCGACCCCTTGCGGTCAAAGACCAGCCGACCGCCCGCAATTTCGCCCCCGCCATATTCCACCAACCGCATCAGCGACAGCGACGACACCGATTTGCCCGACCCGGATTCGCCCACGATGCACACGGTCTCGCCCGCGTTAACCTCAAACGACACATCCTCGACCCCAACGACAGGCCCGTCCTTGGTCTGAAACTCCACCCGCAGGTTCTGAATGTTGGCAATCGGCGACGTATCGGTCTGATCGAGCATTTTTATCCCCGCAATTGAGCCTTTTGGGCTCACGTTTTCCAAAGAGTGGGCGAAGGGGCAGGCACTGTCAAACATTGACCTACGAATTTTATCGTTGACCGCACGCAACGCTTGCATTTTCCCCAAAAGCTGTTTCGATATCGGGGTGCGCTTGGGGGGCCAAGAGTAAAAAACACGGGGAAACCGTGGGTTAAAGCGTGATCTTACCACCCCAAGCTGGACCTGTGCCGCAGTCTCTGCGGCGCGAACCTGACGCGCAGGACAAACCTGCGGTCCAACAAGGAGTATGATATGTCCCTGAAACCCCTTTTGATGGGTGCTGTGGCAGCCACCGCGCTGGCCCCGGCCGCCTTTGCCGAGCGTGGCTCGGACGGCGAGCTGCGCATCATCTACTGGCAAGCCCCCTCGATCCTGAACCCGTATTTGTCGGGCGGCACCAAGGATATCGAATCTGCCTCGATGATCATCGAGCCGCTGGCGCGCTACGACGAAACCGGCGCCCTGACCCCCTGGCTCGCCGAAGAGATCCCCACCGTCGGCAATGGCGGCGTGAGCGAAGACCTCACAACCATCACCTGGAAGATCAAGGAAGGCATCGAATGGTCGGACGGCACGCCGCTGACCTCGGCCGACGTGAAATTCACCGCCGAATACTGCATGCACCCCGAAGGCGGCTGTGCGCAAGCGTCCTTCTTTGATGGCGTCGAAAACGTCGAGGCACTGGACGATCTGACGGTCAAGGTGACCTTCAACCAGCCCAAACCGAACCCCTATGGCCCATTCGTGGGTGGCCAGTCGCCCATCATCCAGGCCGCGCAATTTGCCGATTGCCTGGGCGCCAAGGCCCCCGAATGCACCGAGGCGAACTTCAACCCCATCGGCACCGGTGGCTTCAAGGTCGAAGAATTCCGCCCCAATGACGTGATCACCATGGTCGCGAACGATAACTACCGTGACCCCGCCAAACCGGCCTTCGCGCGCGTGACGTTCAAAGGTGGCGGTGATGCAACGGCTGCGGGCCGCGCCGTTCTGGAAACGGGCGAGTTCGACTACGCCTGGAACCTGCAGCTGGCACCCGACGTGATCTCGCGCATGGAAGAGGCCGGCAAAGGCACCGCCATCGCAGGCTTCGGCCCGCTGGTGGAGCGCCTGGAAATGAACCTGACGGACCCGTCGCCCAACCTGCCGGAAGGCGAACGTTCGACCGTGGCGCATCCGCACCCGTTCCTCAGCGACATCAACGTGCGCAAGGCGCTGTCCATGGCCATCGACCGCGCCCTGCTGGTCGAGGTGGGCTATGGCCAGGCGGGCAAGGTCACCTGCGATCTGGTTCCTGCCCCCGACATGTTCGCGTCAGGCGATCAGCACTGCGCGACACAGGACATCGAAGGCGCCAAGGCGCTGCTCGAAGAAGCAGGCTGGGTCGACTCGAACGGCAACGGCATCCGCGACAAGGACGGTGTGGAACTCAACATCCTCTACCAGACTTCGACCAACGCCGTGCGTCAGGACTTCCAGGCCCTGATTAAACAGTGGTGGAGCGAGATTGGCGTTGAAACCGAACTGCGCAACCTCGACGCCTCCGTGTTCTTCGGTGGTGACCCGGGCTCGCCCGACACGTTCCAGAAGTTTTATGCCGACGTTGAAATGTACGCCAACACCTTCAACGGCACCGACCCGCAACAATACCTCGCGGCCTACCGGTGTGGCAACGAACCCAAGCCAGCGTCGCAATGGCAAGGTGAGAACATCAACCGCTTCTGCGATCCCGCTTACGACGAACTGATCGACGAACTCGCCCGCACAGGCGACATCGAGAAGCGCGCCGAAATCGCGATCAAGATGAACAACATGCTGACCAAGGACACCTTCACCATCGTGCCGCTTGTGCACCGTGGTCGCGTCTCCGCCCACTCCAACACGCTGGGCGGCGTGAAGCTGAATGTCTGGGACAGCGAAATCTGGAACACGGCCGACTGGTATCGGATCGACTAAGTTTCCCTCGGGGTGGGCGTTCGCGCCTGCCCCACCTTTCTTTCCTGAGCAAGAACAACAAGACCTCCGCAAAAGGACTGGCTTTTCATGCTGACCTTCACGATCCGCAGACTTGTCCTGTCGATCCCTACGCTGCTGTTCATCAGCCTGGTGATCTTCGGCCTGCTGCAACTGGCCCCGGGCGACCCCATGGCCCAGGTGCCCCTGACCGTGCCCCCCGACGTCAAAGAAAAGATGCGCGAAGCGCTCGGCCTCGGCCAGGCCTGGTACATCCAGTACTGGAAATGGCTCGTGCAATTCTTCTGGATCGAACCGCAGGTGCTGATCGACCACCTGTTCGGCACGTCCTTTTCCGAAGGCAAGCAACGCATTCTCAGCTGGCAGACCCGCAGCCCCGTGATGGACACGGTTGTGCAGCGCATCCCGCAAACCCTCTGGGTCGTGGGCCTCGCCTATATCGTCGGCATCCTGATCGCCCTGCCCATCGGGATCTATTCGGCCTATCGTCATTACTCGGTCTTCGATCAGGCCGGGACGTTCATCACAATGATCGGCTTTTCGATCCCGCCCTTCTTCACCGGGCCGCTGCTGATCGTGATCTTTTCGGTGTCGCTGGGCTGGCTGCCCTCGATTTATGACACAACCCACGTGGTCAACGACTGGGCCAGTTTCAAAATCCAGTTCCAGCAGATGATCATGCCCGTGATGGTGCTGGCGCTGCAAAC
The DNA here is from genome assembly GCA_039179785.1 of Pseudomonadota bacterium. Taxonomy (GTDB): domain Bacteria; phylum Pseudomonadota; class Alphaproteobacteria; order Rhodobacterales; family Rhodobacteraceae; genus Tateyamaria. The sequence continues at coordinate 3,732 of JBCDEK010000106.1, forward strand.
GACGGCGCAAATCTCGCGCTACATGCGCGGCGCGATGCTCGACAACCTCAACCAGGACTATGTGCGCACCGCACGGGCCAAGGGGCTGAAGGAAAGCGTCGTGGTCATGGTGCACGTGGTGCGCAACTCGATGATCCCCGTTGTCACCGTGATTGCGCTTGGCGTCCCCGCCATCTTCGGCGGCGCGATCATCACGGAAAACGTGTTCAAGGTGAACGGCATCGGGCAGCTTCTGCTGACCTGGCTCTTTGCCAATGACCTGCCCGGTGTGATGACGCTCACCTTCATCTTCGCGATCCTGATCGTGCTCTTTAACCTCATTGCCGACGTGCTCTACGGCGTGCTTGACCCGAGGATCCGCTATGACTGAGCCTGTCCCCTCCGGTCCCGAGGCCGACGCCGAGTTTATCACCGCGCTGCAGGACAAGGTGGTCAGCACCGCGCCCTCCAGCCAATGGCGCGACGTCTGGCACCAGTTCCGCCGCCACAAGGGCGCGATGTTTGGCGGGGCCTTCCTGCTGTTCATCACCCTTGCGGTGATCCTCGGCCCCTATATCTGGACCATCGACGCGCAGGCGCTCGACATCCGCAACCGTGACATGCGGCCCATCTGGGTGGGCCTGTGGGACAGCACGGCCAAGGTCGGCTGGCACCGCCCCTTCGGCACTGACAACCTTGGCCGCGACATCCTCGCCACCATCATCGCCGGGGGCCGCGTGTCCATGGCGGTGGGCTGGGCCGCGATGCTGCTTGCCCTGCTCATCGGTACGCTGATCGGCGTGCTGTCGGGCTATTTCAAGCGGCTCGATTTCTGGCTGATGCGCTTCACCGACCTGGTCCTGTCCCTACCCATCCTGCCGCTGGTGCTCTTGGCCGTCACCCTCTTCCGCCAACCGCTCACCAACACATTCGGCGGGCCAGAGGCGGGCATGTTCGTCCTGATCGTCGGCGTCATCGGCCTCACCAACTGGATGCCGACCGCCCGCATCGTGCGTGGCGATATCCTGGCTCTGAAAGAGCGCGAGTTCATCCTCGCCGCCCGCTCCATCGGCACGTCCTCGGGCGCGATCATCCGCAGGCACCTGTTGCCCAACGTGATCTCCCCCATCGTGGTGTCCGCGACCCTCGGCCTCGCGACCGCCATCATCACCGAAAGCGCGCTATCCTTTCTCGGCGTAGGCTTCCCCTCCGACTTCCCCACCTGGGGCAAGCTTCTCTCGGACGCCGTGCCACGGATGCAGGAATACCCCGAACGCGTCATGCTGCCGGGCATCATGATCTCCCTCACGGTGCTGAGCGTGAACTACCTCGGCGACGGCCTGCGCGACGCGCTTGACCCCCGGATCAGGGGGCGCTGACCCCCTCTTCTTCTGGCTGAAAATACTCCGGGGGAGGCGCGGCACGCGCTGGGGGCAGAGCCCCCCACACGGGACGGCGGGCGGGGCGACTTTGCCATCGGCAAAGAGCGTCCGACCCCGTCCCTACTTTTCCACCTCACGGCGCAAACGCCGGATCAGCCCCCAGACCAACAGCACAACCGGCACGGTCACGATCGCAGTCAAAAACCCGCGCGACAGTCCTGTCGGTTCCTCGAGGGGATACAGCAGATACCCCGCCAGAGACACCGCGTAATAGCTGATGGCCACCACAGACAGCCCCTCGACCGTGCGCTGCAAACGCAACTGCAGGTCCGACCGCTTGTCCATGCTCTCCAAGAGCGCCTGGTTCTGCGCCGACCGTTCCACATCCACCCGCGTCCGCAGCAGGTTCGCCGCCCGCACGCCCCGGTTCGACATGGCCGCCAAGCGATCCTCGGCCGACCGTACAGTCCGCATCGCGGGCTGATACCGCCGCATCATGAACTCGGCAAAGGTCTGGCGCCCCTCATACCGCTCCTCGCGCAGCGCCGCGATCCGCTCGTTCACAATCGCCTCATAGGCCCATGTCGCCCCGAACCGGAACGACGACTGCGCCGCCAGCGTCTCCAACTCCGCCGATATCTCCAAAAGCGCCTTCAGCGTCGCCTCCGCCTCTGACCGTTCGCCCGACATCGTCTCGACCAACTCGATCAACCGCGTGTCCAGCGCCGTCAACTGCGCGCCCATGGCCCGCACACGGGCAAAGCCCAGCATCGACATCGACTTGTAGGTCTCGATCTCGCACAGCCGCTGCACGATCCGCCCCACCCGGCGCTGCCCTGTCCCCTCCGACGCAAAGACCGCAAACCGCATATGCCCGTTCTGGTCGATGCGAAAATCACCCGCGACCACTGCGGCATCCTCCAGCACCGAACTCACGGCAAGACTCTCAGGCACGAACCACTCGCCCAGACACTCCCGTATCCCCGCCTCATCCCTCCGCGGCTCCACCCGGACAAGGATCGATGTCACCCGCTGGCCCGGCGCATCCTCAAGCCACTCCTGCGGAAACGGATCAAAGGCGCGCGGATCAAAGGGCCGGTCCTCCACCCCGTCAGAAAAGATCGTATAGGTAACAAACTCGGTGTGCTGCTCCCATTTCAGCCAGTGCCGCCCGATCTGGCCATAATAATGCGTCGCCCCCGGCTGCGGATGCGGCGCACCATGCCGGTCCAGCAACGCATGCAGATGGGCGATGTCCTGCGCCCGGTCCCGGTTGGCCGCCATCTCCGGCTGCTTGAACGCCACATACGCCGCCGCACAGGGCGCGCGCATCGACGGGAACGGGCGCGCATGCAACTCGTTCGCCAGCTTGTAGCGCAAGGGGTGGTCTTCAATGGGGGCCATGGCTGCTCCGGGGCGTCTTTGTTGCACACATAACGCACCTAGCCAAAAAATCAAATCCGATTATGCTTACCTTTCAAGGTGTTAACTGAATGCAATCGTATACCGACATCTCACACCGTCTGCCCACCCGATATCTGAATGCACTGCCCATTGATGCTCTGCGACCCCGGCCCGACCAGCCACAGCGCCGCCGCAGCCACCTCGTCCGCCTCCAGCAACCGCTTGTGGCGATTGGCATTGACCATCACCTGCCGCGCCTCATCGGCGCTCATGCCCGTCCGTTCGGCAATGGCTTCCTGATTGCGATCCACAATCGGCGTGTCCACGTAACCGGGACAGAGCGCGTTGAAGGTATAGGGCTGGCCCATATAATCCTCGCTCAACGACCGGATCAGCCCGATCAGACCGTGCTTGGACGCGGCATAGGCCGCCGCCCCCGGCAGCCCCCGCAGCCCGGCGATGGACGACACCGCAATCACGCGCCCCCAATCGGTCTGCCGCATCCCCGGCAGACAGGCGCGGATCGTCAGAAACGCTCCATCCAGATTGGTGGCCATCATGTTGCGCCAGAACGCCAGATCAGTCTTGTGCACCGCCCGCCCCTCGGCAATCCCCGCATTGGGCACGCAAATCTGCACGGGGCCCCGCGCCTCAACCGCCGCCGCAACGGTGTCCTCAATCGACGCCTCGTCGCGCACATCCATCGCCATGCCGAACACCCCGTCGCCCGCCACGTCGTCCAGCACCTCCTGCCTGCGACCGGTGATCGTCACCTGCGCGCCCCGGGCTACCAGCGCCTGCGCAATGGCCAGGCCAATGCCTGTGCCACCCCCGGTCACAAGGGCGTGCTTATCGGTCAGTGAGGTATCGGCAGTCATGGCGCGGCTCCAATGCTAAGAGATGCGACCAGACTGAGCCGTCACCGCCCGCGGATCAATTAAATTCACGGGACGCCCAAGCGCGGTTGACAGTGCCGGGTCTCACACCGTCAAGTGACCTGAACCACACCATGCTCAAATTCCTTCATATCCCGCCCGTCTGGCTTGTCCTCTGTATCTGCGTTGCATGGTGGCAAGCCCACTACCTGCCTCTCGGGCTCAGCCTCGACAGTTCCGTCACCCAATTCCTGTCCGGGGCGCTGATCGGCGCGGGGCTTCTTCTGATGGTCGCAGCCCTCGTGGCCTTCCGCCGCCACCGCACCACTGTGATCCCACACCAAACGCCGCAACGGCTGATCACCGACGGCATCTTTGCCTACACCCGTAACCCGATCTATCTGGGCGACACCCTGCTGCTGGCCGGTCTGATCCTGCGCTTCGATTCCGCGCTGTCGCTGGTGCTGGTCCCGCTCTTCGTCTGGTGGATCGAACGCCAGTTCATCGTACCAGAAGAAAACCGCATGCGCCGTACCTTCAGGGCCGAGTTCGCACGCTACGAACAAAAAGTGCGCAGATGGATTTGATTTTTTCGAAATATTGCGCCCGTGACGCAGGGGCGCTTCTTGTAACTCGTGCAGCGGTTGGATAGTGGACAGCCCACGGCGCTGCGCCACATAGCTTTTGGGATTTGCCCGAAATTGATTGCCACGACCAGATGGGGGTTCTTCGAATGAAGATCGGAACACCGAAAGAGACATTTGAGGGAGAGCGCCGCGTCGCCATGACGCCCGAGAGCGCCGCCGCCCTGCAAAAGCTGGGCCATGACTGCGTGATCGAAACCGGCGCCGGGTCCGAGGCGGGCTTTGCCGACGCCGATTACAAGGCGGCAGGGGTCGAGGTCGTCAAGACGGCGGCAGCGCTCTGGAAGGCCGCAGATGTGGTCGCCAAAGTGCGCGTGCCAGATGCCACCGAAATGAAGCGCCTGCGCGAAGGGCAAACCTTGATTTCTTTCTTCAGCCCCGTGGCCGACGAGACAAAGATGGAAAACGCCGCCAAGAAAGGCGCGACCGTCATCGCAATGGAAATGATCCCGCGGATCAGCCGTGCCCAGAAGATGGACGCGCTGTCGTCCATGGCCAACATCGCGGGCTACCGCGCGGTGATCGAGGCGGGCAACAACTTTGGCCGCTTCTTCACCGGCCAGATCACGGCCGCGGGCAAGGTGCCACCGGCCAAGGTGCTGGTTGTCGGTGCGGGCGTGGCGGGTCTTGCGGCCATTGGCACGTCGACCAGCCTCGGTGCCATCACATACGCCTTCGACGTGCGCCCCGAAGTGGCCGAACAGGTTGAATCCATGGGCGCCGAATTCGTCTATCTCGATTTCGAGGAAGAACAGCAGGACGGCTCGTCGTCGGGTGGATACGCCTCCGTGTCGTCGCCAGAGTTCCGCGAAGCACAGCTTGCCAAGTTCCGCGAACTTGCGCCCGAGATGGACATTGTCATCACCACCGCCCTGATCCCCAACCGCGAAGCGCCCGAACTGTGGACCGAGGACATGGTGAAGTCCATGAAGCCCGGCTCGGTCATCGTCGACCTCGCCGCCGAAAAGGGCGGCAACTGCAAGCTGACGGTCGCGGACGAAAAGATCGTGACCGACAATGGCGTGACCATCATCGGCTACACCGACTTCCCCAGCCGCATGGCGACGCAGTCCTCCAGCCTCTACGCCACGAACATCCGCCACCTGATGACGGACCTGACGCCGGACAAGGACGGTGTCATCAACCACAACATGGAAGATGACGTGATCCGCGGTGCCACCATCGCCCACGCGCAAGAGGTCACGTTCCCGCCGCCACCACCCAAGGTCGCGGCCATCGCGGCTGCTCCGAAAAAGGAAACGGCGAAGGAACTGACGCCGGAAGAAAAACGCGCTGCCGAAACAGCCGCGTTCAAGGCCCAGACCAAGAACCAGGTCACCCTGCTCGCCATCGGCGGCGCTTTGATCCTGCTGGCGGGGCTCTACACCCCCGCCAGCTTCATGCAGCACTTCATCGTCTTCGTGCTCAGCGTATTCATCGGCTTCCAGGTGATCTGGGGCGTGGCCCATTCGCTGCACACGCCGCTGATGGCCGTCACCAACGCCATTTCGTCCATCGTGATCTTGGGCGCGCTGATCCAGATCGGGTCGACCTCCGGCATCATCACCTTCCTGTCGATATTTGCGGTCTTCATGGCGTCGATCAACATCTTCGGCGGCTTCCTCGTGACACGGCGCATGCTCGCCATGTTCCAGAAATCCTAA
>JBCDEK010000056.1:0-20969 GCA_039179785.1 Pseudomonadota bacterium
CCGCGATTGATGAGACCAAGCGGGGTCTGGATGTGCTGGCGGACATGGGCGGCAGGTTGATGACGCTTTGGATGGGGCAGGACGGGTTCGATTACTCGTTTCAGATGGACTATGCCCGCGCGTGGGATGCGACGCTTGAAGCCATGGGCGAGGTGGCGGATCATAACCCGGCCATCGACATCGCGCTGGAATACAAGCCCAACGAGCCGCGGGCGTTTGCGCTGATGCCAGATGCCGCCACCACGCTGTTGGCGTTGGGCGCGTTGAACAGGGCCAACACCGGGGTGACGCTGGACTTTGCCCATGTGCTTTATGCCGACGAGATGCCCGCCTTTGCCGCCGCTTTGGTGGCGCGGCATTCGCGCATTCTGGGCGTTCATCTGAATGATGGCTACGGCAAGTGGGACAACGGGCTGATGGTGGGGGCCGTGCACCCCGTTCAGACCGTGGAGTTGTTGGTGGAGTTGGACCGCGCGCGCTATGATGGCGCGATTTACTTCGACACATTTCCCGATCATTCCGGCCTGGATCCGGTGGCCGAGGCGCGCACGAATATCGAGGTAGTTGAGCGGTTGCGCGGGATCGCGGCGCGGCTGGTGGGGGACGCCGCGTTGCAGCACGCCATCACCCGACAGGACGCGCCCACTGCCATGCGGCTGGTGCAGGCGGCGATGCTGAAGTGAGCATTCTGGTGGCAGGGTCGCTGCATCTGGATGTGGTGCTGCGCGCGCCACATCTGCCGCACCTGGACGAGACGGTTGTGGGGTCCGCTGTGGATTACGTGTTTGGCGGCAAGGGCGGAAATCAGGCCGTGGCGGCGGCGCGTATGGGGGCGGATGTGGCCTTTGCCGGGCGGATCGGGCGCGACGCCTTTGGCGCGATGATCCGCGAGGCCCTTGTCGCAGCCGGTGTGGATATCGTTCAGGTGCAGGAGGATACCGGCGCCAGCGGGATGAGTGCCGCCATCGTCGAAGAGGGTGGTGAGTACGGTGCGGTGATCGTGTCAGCCGCCAATCTGCGGATTGACCCGGATCGCATTGAGGTGCCCGATGGCACGCGATTGGTGCTTCTTCAGAATGAGGTGCCCGAAACGGTCAATTTGGCCGTGGCCCGCCTAGCCCGGAAGGCTGGTGCCACAATCTGGTTGAATGCGGCCCCGGCGCGCGCCCTGTCGCAGGACCTCGTGGGCATGGTTGATCTTTTGATCGTGAACCGGGTCGAGGCGGCGTTTTATACCGGGCATCTGCCTGGCATGTGCGTTCTGACCACCCTGGGTGCCGAAGGGGTCGTTTTTGAAGATGTCGCCAGCCCGGCCCATGACATCAATGTCGTGTCGGCGCATGGTGCTGGGGACATGTTTGTCGGGGCATTGGCCGCTCAAGCGGCAAGTGGTGTGTCGGTTGCGGATGCCATTCCCTTTGCACAGGCTGCTGCCGCCTTGCATGTGTCCAGCCCGTTGGACGCGCGCGCAACCCTCAGCGCGGATGCGGTGCGCGCATTTCAGGCCCGTCACGCCAGCCGGTAGAAGCGGGTCGCCGTGCCCCCGAAAATCTGATCTTGTTCCGCATCTGTGAGATGGCTGGTCAACTCCCGCGCCATGGCGTGCCAATCGCCGTACTCGGACCGGATGCGGCAAACGGGCCAGTCCGAGCCCCACATGACCCGGTCAGCCCCAAACATGTCCAGCACATGCCGTGCAAAGGGCCGGATGTCGTTTCTGGTCCAGCCGTTGTCCGCTTCAGTCAGCAGGGCAGAGAATTTGATCACGCCATGTGTCTCTTCCGCCAGTTGGGTGATGCCGGTCGCCCAGTCGGTATAGGCGTCACGCCCGGCCATCTGGTCCCGGATCTGTGGCTTCATGCAATGATCATAGACGATCCGCAGGTCAGGATAGCGTTGCGCCAGTGTCAGGAAATTGGGGATGTGCTGCGGAAAGCCAAGCGCGTCAAAGGTCAGATCCAGATCAATCAGCGCGCGATAGGCCCATTGGACGTCATCGCGCAGCATCCAGTTCACGTCCGGGATGTCCTGGATCATCGGCCGGACGCCGCAGAACTTGGGATGCGCCGCCAAGCGTTCGAGATGGGCGCGATGGTTTTCGTCCTCAAAGTCGATCCAGCCGACAACGCCCTTGATCCAGGGTGTCGCATCTGCAAGCCCCAGCATGTATTCGGTTTCATGCACGGTCGCGGCGGCCTGAATCAGCACCGTGCCCGCGATGCCGTGATGGTCAAGCGTTGGGCCAAGGTCCTGCGGGACGTAAACGCGATTGAGCACGGGGATGTCTTTGGGCATCCAGTCGTAATCGCCCCGCGCGGGGTGCCAGAAATGCTGATGTGCGTCGATCTTCATGTGGGGGCATCCGCGCGCATGAGCCCTTCGGATTTGAGGTCCGACCACAGGGCCGGGGGGATAGAGGCGTGGGCTGCGGTGGCGTTGCTGTCCATTTCGGCGACGCCCTGACCGCCCGGGATGACCGTGACATGTGCAGGGTGCAACAGCGGGAACTGAAACGCCGCATCGACAAGGCGGACATTGTGCGCGTCGCACACACGTTCGATGGCCGTGACACGGTCCAGCACGGTCTGTGGGGCGACGTCGTAGTTGTACCACGCACCCTGACGCGCGCCTGTGGCGAGAATGCCCGAGTTGTAGGGCCCGCCGCCGACAATCCCGATCCCGCGCGCCTCGCACAGCGGCAGGAAGCTGTCGAGCGCGGTCTGTTCCAGCAGCGTGTAGCGCCCCGCCAGCAGGAAAAGGTCAAAATCACCGCGTTCAGCGAGCGTCTGGCAGACCTCCCATTCGTTGATCCCGCCGCCGATGGCCGTGGTCAGACCCTGATCGCGCAGGCTGATCATCGCGTCATAGCCCCGCCCAGCAAAGAACTCTTCGATCCGCATGTCCGAGACCTCTTTGGACCCGTGCGAAAAGATGCAAAGGTCGTGGACATAGAGGATGTCGATGCGGTCGACGCCCAGCCGCGAGAACGAGTGCTCGAAAGACCGCATGACCCCGTCATAGGTATAGTCGAACTGTTCACGGCGCTGTGGCACCTCGAACCATTTGCCCGCGCCTGACCTGTGATCGGGCGCGCAGTGTTGGATCAGCCGCCCCACCTTGGTCGACAGCACATAGTCATTGCGTGGCTTATCCCGCAGGAACGGGTTCAACCGGGTTTCAGACAGGCCCAGCCCATAAAGCGGCGCGGTATCGAAATAGCGCACACCCGCATCCCAGGCCGCATCCAGGGTGGCGCGCGCGTCGTCGTCGCTGATCGCGCGGTAGAGGTTGCCCAGCGGCGCGGTGCCAAACCCCAGCTCGGTAAAGGTCAGCCCTCCATTGCCGATGCGGTCCCAGTGTCGCGTTTTCAAGCCCATGTCGCTCTTCCTCATCCTGATGCCATGATCTTAGCGCAGTTTCTTTTTGCCTGAACAGCCTGCCGTTCCTAAAGTCGGCGGGGGAGGACGGTCGATGACCGAGAATTTTGCCCGCGTCTTTGGCGCGACAAAGCCCGTGATCGGGATGGTGCATATCGGGGCATTACCGGGTACGCCCCTGCATGATCCGTCGCTTGATCTGCTGGCGGCGGCGCGTGCCGATCTGAACGCGCTGCAGGCGGCGGGCTTTGACGCGGTCATGTTCGGGAACGAAAATGACCGCCCCTATGAATTTGACGTCGACACTGCTTCGGTTGCGACCATGGCGCATCTGATTGGCCAGTTGAAACCCGAGATCACGGTGCCCTTTGGTGTGAATGTGTTGTGGGATCCAATGGCGACGGTGGCCCTGGGCGCGGCCACGGTGGCCGGTTTCGTGCGCGAGATTTTCACCGGTACCTACGCGTCGGATATGGGCTCGTGGACGCCGGATGCCGGCAAGGCCATGCGGTATCGCAATCGGCTGGGGCGGCCCGATATGGCGATGCTGTATAATGTATCCGCCGAGTTCGCCCACTCCCTTGATCAACGCCCCTTGGCGGATCGCGCGCGCAGTGCTGTGTTTTCCTCGGTACCGGATGCGGTTCTGGTGTCGGGTCAGATCACCGGCGAGGCGGCGGAGATGTCCGATCTTGAAGCGGTGAAGGCCGCCTTGCCGGACATGGCCGTGATGGCCAATACCGGGGTCAAGCACGATACGGTTGCGGATGTTCTAGCTGTCGCGGATGGGTGCATTGTGGGGTCGTCCCTGAAGGTGGACGGCGATACGTGGAACCCGGTTGATCCGGACCGCGCCCGGGATTTCATGGACCGTGTGCAGCAGGCGCGCGCATGACGAAGGACTTGAAACAGGACTTGATAGAGCTGATGCAGATCCCGGGGCTTTCGGGCCACGAAGACCGGGTCCGCCGATCCATACGCGACCGTCTTTCGAAGATCGGTGTCCACAGCCAGTCCGACAGGTTGGGCAATCTGGTGGCCTCTTTTCCCGGCCAGGGGCCGTCGGTGATGCTGTTCACCCATATGGACCAGCTTGGGTTCATCGTGCGCAAGATCGAAGGCGACGGCCTGCTGCGGCTGGAGCGCCTGGGCGGCGTGCCGGAACGCGCCCTGGCCGCGCAGGAGGTGCTGGTCTGCACCCATGACGGGCAGGACGTGCCGGGTGTCATCGCCAACAAGAGCCACCATGCCACCGGTCCGGATGAGAAATACGTGGTCCTGCCCTACCGTGACCTTTATGTGGACATAGGCATGGCGTCCGCCGCGCAGGTTGAAGCGGCGGGTATTCGCGTTGGCACACCAGTGGTTTATGCACCGCGTGCGATTGAACTGGCTGGCGACCGGGTTGCAGGAACCAGCGTGGATGACCGGGCGGGGTGCGCTGTTTTGCTTGAGGTCGCACGCGCGCTCAAGGGACGGACCGGGGGGCCGCCGGTGCATTTGGCCTTTACCGTGCAGGAAGAGTTTAACTTGCGGGGCGCGTTGCCGCTTGCGCAGAGCGTGCAACCGGACATCGCCATTCAGATCGACCTGATGCTTGCAGCGGACACGCCCGACATGGACGGCCACGGTGATATCGCGCTGGGCGGAGGGCCCGGCATCAGCCTTTATTCCTTTCACGGTCGGGGCACGCTGAACGGTGTGATCCCGCATCCCGCAATGGTCGCCCTGTTCGAGAAGGCGGCACAGGCCAAGGGCGTTCCCTTGCAGCGCAGCGCGCAGGTGGGCGTGCTGACCGACCTGTCCTATGTGCAGCATGTGGGGCAGGGTGTTGCGTCTATCGATGTGGGTTTTCCCATGCGCTATTCGCATTCGGCGCGCGAAGTCTGCGATCTGGGCGATCTGGCGCAGTTGAGCGAGCTTCTTGTGGCAGCGCTGGCGCGGATCGGTCCCGACTTTTCACTCGACAGGGATGACGACACCTGATGGCGTACACGCTTGGCATTGATATCGGCACCTATGAAACCAAGGGCGTGTTGGTGGACGCGGCGGGCGTGGTCCATGCGCAGGCCGCGCGCGGTCACCAGATGCTGGTGCCGCAGCCCGGCTGGGCCGAGCACCGACCCGAAGAAGACTGGTGGGGCGATTTCGTCTTTGTCTGCCGTGCGATTTTGGCGCAGAGCGGTGTTGATCCGGCTGAGATTAAAGCCGTGGCCTGCAGCGCCATAGGCCCCTGTATGTTGCCCGTCGATGCAACTGGCACACCGCTGATGAACGGCGTGCTTTACGGGGTGGATGGCCGTGCCGAGGCCGAGGTGCGTGAGCTGACAGATCGGATCGGAGAGGGGACGATCATTGCGCGCTGCGGCAACGCGCTGACCTCGCAATCGGTGGGGCCGAAAATCCTTTGGCTCAAGCGCAATCGCCCGGAAATTTATGCCCGGACGGCGCATGTCCTGAACTCGACCAGTTTTCTGGTGCAACGATTGACCGGCGAGGTGGTCATCGACCACTACACGGCAGCCAACTTCTCGCCTCTCTACGATGTGGAGACGCAAGGCTGGGTGGACGATCTGGCGGATGACATCCTGCCGCTGGACAAGCTGCCCCGCCTGCTGTGGTCAAACGAGATCGCGGGCGGGATCACGGCGCACGCTGCTGAAGTGACGGGCCTGGCCCTTGGTACGCCGGTGACTGCGGGCACCATTGATGCGGCAGCCGAGGCGCTGTCCGTGGGGGTCGATCAGCCCGGCGACATGATGATGATGTATGGCTCGACGATCTTCATCATCCTACGCGCGCAGACGCGGGTGGCTGACCCGCGCATCTGGTACGCGCCGTGGCTGTTTGAGGGGGAACACGCGTCGATGGCGGGGCTTGCGACCTCTGGCACACTGACGCACTGGTTCCGGGATCAGGTCGCGCGTGATCTGTACGTGGCAGACGCATTTCCCCGGCTGGCCAAGGAGGCCGCCGCCTCGCCACCGGGGGCCAATGGGCTTTTGATGCTGCCCTATTTCTCGGGCGAACGGACACCGATACACGACATCCATGCCAAGGGCGCGCTGTTCGGCCTGAACCTGACGCACACCCGCGGTGACATGTACCGCGCGCTGATAGAGGGGATCGCGCACGGGACGCGGCATGTGACGGATACGTTTGCAGAACTGGGTCAGTCACCGACCCGATTGCTGGCCGTTGGCGGCGGGACGCAGAACGCGCTGTGGCTTCAAGCCACCTCCGACATCACCGGGATCGACCAGATTGTCTGTGAAAAGACAGTGGGTGCGAGCTATGGCGACGCGTTTCTGGCGGCGCTGGCTGTTGGGGTGGTGACGCGGGATAACATCACACAGTGGAACCCGACAGAGCGTGTGATCCCGGCGGCGGAGCACACGGAGTACGAAAAGGCGCATGCGCTGTTTCGTCGGCTTTATGAACAGACGAAGGACATTGCGAGGGAATTGGGGTGATGGTCAGGGGCGCGGACGGAGCTGCCGTTTGTGTCTTGATCGACACTGGAATAGCTTCGTGAGGCTAGGTCTGACCGAAGCCCACCAAAAATGACTTTTGATGAGTGTTTACGCTCCGCCAACCTTGATTGGGAGAGCTGGTTAGTCTTCCTTGTTTCAATAGCTTTTGCCATCGCCTTGAGGAAATACGGCAAGACTGTATCTGCAACTGTCTTCGTCTCTTTCGGCCTGCTAATCGCTGTTTCTTGGGCATACTTATTCTACAAATTAAACTGTGTAGAACTCATCGGTTTGTAGGGTGTTCGGCCTCAGACCTGCCAGTCGAGCGCCACCTACTTCACCGCCCCTGCCGCCATTCCTTTGATGATGTACTTCTCCAAGAAGATCGCGACCACGATCAGTGGCAGGATCGCGGCAGAAGACAGCGCGGCCATGGACCACCAGTTGATCCCTTGCGAGCCGGTTTGACTGGCGACCATCACCGGCAGTGTTGTCGCATTCGTCGAACTGAGAAGCGCTGCGAAGAAGTATTCGTTCCAGCACAATACCAGTGACAGGATGAACGCGGCCACCATACCGGGCAGGGCAATGGGCAGAACGATCTGGATGAAAGCGCCCCAGATGCCCAGGCCGTCGACAAGGGCTGCTTCCTCCAATTCAACCGGGATACCCTGAAACTGGTCGCGCATGATCCAGATTACGATGGGCAGGACCATGAGCGTGTAGAGCAGGATGAGCCCGATCTGGCTGTCGAGCAGGTCGAGCGAGCGGTAGAGCACGAGGAAGGGCAGCGCCAGCACCACGGGTGGCAGGATCATCTGGCTGAGGAAGAAGAACGAGATGTCGGAATTGCGCATAAAGCCGAAGCGGTAGTTGAAGCGGGACAACCCGTAGGCGGCGAGAGAGCCGAGGATCACGGCCAGCAGGGAGGCCGACGTGGCGACGATCGCACTGTTCCAGAAGCGCTTCAGGAATTCCTCGCGCACGGTCGAGACCTCGCCGATCAGGCGGGGCGACACGCCGAGCGATTCCCAGCCCTTCCACCGCGGTGTATAGTCCCACCACGGGACCATGTTGCCGCGCATCACGTCCGGGGCGAGCTTGAACGAGGTTGTCAGCGTCCAGTAGATCGGAAACAGGCATATGATGGCCCAGACGATCAGCGCGCCGTAGATGGCGATGCGGCTGGCCCACCATTTCACGCGCACTGTGCGATCTGCGTCGTGGTCCTTGAATACGGCCGCGTCGGTCATGCGGGGCGCTCCATCCAGCGGCTTACGAGCTTGAGCAGCAGGGTGACGAAGATGATGATGAGCACGAGATAGACCATCGCCAGCAGCGTGCCATAGCCCACATTCGACCGGTCACGGTATTCGCGGAAGATGAAGCTGGTAACGGAATCCGTAGCACCGCCCGGACCGCCCGAGGTCACGTTGATGATGATATCGGCGAGCTTCAGCTTGAAGATGATGCGGATCACGATGGCTGTGACAGACACGGGCAGCATGAGGGGGAAGATCACCTCGCGAAAACTTTGCCAACCCGTCGCGCCGTCGACTTTGGATGCCTCGATGACTTCGCGGGGCAGGGCCTGCAATCCGGCCAGCAGCATGATCATCATGAAAGGGATGAACGTCCACGCGTCCATCGCCATGATCATGAAGCGGGCAATCTCAGGGCTGCCGAAAAAGCTGGGCTCGAACCCCAATTCGCGCACGACACGGCTGATCGGGCCGAAACGCACTTCGAGCATGGATTTGCCGATCATCCATGACACGGCCACGGGGCTGAGCATCAGAGGCAGCAAGAACACCACGCGGAAGAATTTGCGGGCGCGGATTTGTGCGTTCAGCAGCAGCGCGAGGCCAAAGGCGATTACATATTCCACGCTGACGGCCAGCACGTAGTAGACCATATTTTTCAGCGCGTTCCAGTAGAACTGGTCATTCCACATCTGCACTATGTTGTCCCAGCCATTGGGCTGCGGACCATTGACCGAGGCGAGGTTCCAGTCCGTGAACGAGATGTAAAGCGCAAAGAGTAGCGGGAATACGACAAGGCTGATCACAAAAAGCGCTGCCGGTAGAACGAACAGTGTGCGCTTGCCCGCCTCGCCGCGGACCATCACCTGCGATACGCACAGGGCCGTGGCCCAGAGCATGTAGGCGTAAAGGACGGGCCTCCAGTTGTCGAAACCGGAGCTGACCCGCTCAGTTTCGAACGCCATCTGCCACACCGCCAGACCGGCACATAGCATCGCCGTTCCCCAGACCAACAGTTTTCCAAGCCGTTTCCGGGTCTCCGAAATGTCGTCCGCGGTGACGGTGTGAAGTAGGTCGCCCTCAGCGCTCATGATGCAATGCGTGGCCTGTATTTGGGACAGCACGGGCGGCACCTGCGCGCCGCCCGCTGTTGTTTATTGACCGGATCAGAGGCCCAGAGAGGCGCGATAGATCTCGATCTGGCTGTCGCGACCGATCTGGTCGGTGATCCCTTCCCAGGCGGCGGCAATTGCGTCCGCCGTTTCCTGTGCGGAGCCGTATTGACCGGCATAGCCTTTGGCCAACTCGTCCTCGGCGACCGAATAGTATTGGAAGATGCCCGGGATGCGGGGTTCGATGGCCGCGTTCGGGTGGTTGTAGCTGTCGGCGTTGGACCCGAGGTAGTCCTCTATGAACGCGCGGTCGTAGCCTGCTTCTTCCCATTCTTCGAATTGGAAGTGCGAGTTGCGGTAGGGCTGGAAGCCCGACGGATAGGCCGACGCCCAAAGCGACAGGTCCTTGCCACCCAGATGGGCCGCGGCGGACCAGGCCGCTTTCTTCTTTTTCGCGTCGCCTTCGACCGTGGCCATGACGTACACACCCCAGCCGATATAGGCCATGTTGGGTGCCTCGTTCCGGATCTCTTCCCAAGCGCCCGCTTGCGCATTGTAAACGCGGTCTGAGGCCGGGTTGATGCCAAAGCCCACCACGTCACCCACAACGGATGTGTCCGAGGTGCGCGCTGAAGAGCCTACATCGCCCCACCACATCAGCATGGAGCCGGTGCCCGCAAGGAACTGTTGGAAGGCCGTTGTGCCGGGGTCCGCGTTGATCTGGTCGGCGGGATAGGCGCCCGCCTCGATCAGGTCCATGACGTCCTGAATGGCTTGCACCCAGGCCGGGTTGTTGACCATGGGTGTCATGGTTTCGGGGTCGAACAGCCACGCGGGCGAATTCGGGTGCTTGGCATAGGCCGCCGCGCGATTTTCGAGGAAATAGAAACCAAAGCCACCCCAGCCCTTGAGCGGATCAAGATAGCCATGCGCGGGCAAGCCCGTCAGCGGATCTTCCTTACCGACCAGATCCTTCGAGACCTGGTTGATTTCCTGCCAGGTCGTCGGCACCTCGGCCCCGCCAATGGCGCCGTCGCCGAAATAATCCTTGCGATAGGCAAAGCTGTGGCAGTCGCCGTCAATGGACACGCGGTAGGTCTTGCCGCCCCACGTGCCCACGGGCGCCTTGAGGTAGTCAACATAGTCGTCCATGTCGATTTGCTCTTTGACCCAATCAGGCATCTCGGAGGCGAGGCCTTTGCCCAACACATCGCCCTCGAACGGCGCGCCCATCTCGATGATGTCGAAGTCAACCGTTCCGGTGGCAATCGACTGCTGCAGGCGGGCGTTATAGTCGGCTTGTGCAAGATCGATCCAG
Organism: Pseudomonadota bacterium; assembly: GCA_039179785.1. Taxonomy (GTDB): domain Bacteria; phylum Pseudomonadota; class Alphaproteobacteria; order Rhodobacterales; family Rhodobacteraceae; genus Tateyamaria. The sequence continues at coordinate 10,543 of JBCDEK010000056.1, forward strand.
TTGATCTTGGCCCCTGTGTAGGCTTCCCACGGTTTCAGGAAGCCGCGGAACAGGAAGTTGTGCAGGTTCTGGTTGTTGAGGCCCATGAACGTGAGTTCGACGCCTTCAAACTCGCCTTCGGCCACGTTTTCCTTGGTCGCGCCAAGGCACATCTCACCGACCTTCTGCCAATCGCTGTCTGTGGGCGAGCCGGCTCCAACACCGGGGATTTTCAGGATTTCGGCACGGACGTTTCCGTGCCCGTCGGCCATGGCCGCGCCTTTGGGCATCATCGCGGCGGCACCAATGGCTGCGGTACCTTTTAACATCTGCCGACGGTTCATCTTCTGCGCCGCTCTGATGTAATTGTACAATCCGGTCTTCATATCCATCCTCCCTGGATCTGGTGATACAAATCATCCTTGGGCAGATGGTGGGCGCGTTTTTTGTTCTTTTTCTAGGTGATAGCGCCTCGTACTCCCCCGAGGAACTCTCACTATGCGTGAGATTTACGTTAAGTCAACAAAAGCTGGCACGCACACGTGGACAACGAAAAACCCATTCACTAGCATCAGGTTTCGAAGTTGGGGGGAAGCCGCGTATGGCAGGCGTCAAGATTCAGGACATCCGCAAATCCTACGGTGCCGTAGAGGTTATTCACGGCGTGAATGTTGAGATCGGGGATGGCGAATTCGTCGCGCTTGTCGGGCCGTCGGGCTGTGGCAAATCCACACTGCTGCGTATGATTGCGGGGCTTGAGCCGATCAACAGCGGCACGATTGCCATCGGAGATCGGGTGGTCAACAACCTGCCCCCGGCGCAGCGGGACATCGCGATGGTGTTCCAGACCTACGCGCTGTATCCGCACAAGTCGGTGGCCGAGAACATGGGCTTTGCGCTGAAAGTGTCTGGCGTTGACAAGACCGAGATCGCGAAGCGCGTGAAAGAGGCTGCCGAGATACTCAGCCTGACGGAATACCTTGACCGCAAACCGCGTCATCTCTCCGGTGGTCAGCGTCAGCGCGTCGCCATGGGCCGGGCTATCGTGCGCGATCCGCAGGTATTTTTGTTTGATGAACCGCTGTCCAATCTGGATGCCAAATTGCGCATCCAGATGCGGACAGAAATCAAAGAACTGCACCAGCGACTGAAGACAACGACCATCTTTGTCACCCATGACCAGATTGAGGCGATGACGCTTGCCGACCGGATCGTTGTTATGCAGGGGGGCAACATCGAACAGACCGGCACGCCGCTTGAGCTTTATGACAATCCTGCGAACGCGTTCGTGGCGACTTTCATTGGTGCGCCGTCGATGAACCTGTTGGATGCCGACCTGTCGGACAAGCGGATCAGGATTGCCGATCAGAGTTTTGCCGGTCCGTCGGGTGCGGGGAAAGTGCGTCTGGGGGTGCGGCCCGAACACCTGGTTCTTGCCGACAAGGGGCTGGCCATGCAGGTCAAGGTGGTTGAGCCCACCGGTTCGGAAACCATGGTGTTTCTGAATTTCGAAGGTCAGGATGTCACCGCAGTCTTTCGCGAACGCCACGCGTTCGAGCCTGGCCAGACGGTCCATCTGGCACCGGATCCAAACTGCCTGCATGTCTTTGATAGGTCGAGCGGACAAAGGTTGGCCATCTGATCATGTCACCGCGCACCGTCCTTTGTTTTGGTGACAGCAACACGCATGGGACGGTTGGTATGGCCACGCTGACGGATCGGCGTCGGCATGACAAAGCGGACCGGTGGCCGAACGTGATGGCCCGTTCGTTGCCGCAAGACTGGGACATCATTTCCGAAGGCCACCCCGGGCGCACCGCCGTGTGGGATGACCCGATCGAGGGTGTTCACAAAAGTGGCGCGCGCGTGCTCCATGCCGTTCTTGAAAGCCACAGGCCCGTTGATCTGGTTATCCTTGTGCTGGGCACCAACGATCTGAAATCGCGCTTCGGCCTGTCGGCGCATGACATCGCTCTTGGCCTGCAGCGGTTGGTGACCGAGATCGTCGGGTCTGACAGCGGGCCGGGCGCGCGGGCGCCTGGTGTCCTATTGGCCGCGCCAGTCGTGGTAGAGGAGATTGGCGTACTAATAGAGTCATTTGCGGGTGCGGGCCCCAAATCGGCGGCCCTCCCTGCGCTGTTGAAAAACGTGGCCGACCGACACGGAACAGGTTTCATCGACCTCAATCACGTGGCCAAGGTCGATACGGTAGATGGTGTCCACCTCTACGCCAGCGCGCATGCGGCGATTGGTGCAGCCATGGCCAAGGCCGCGGCGGAGCAACTGAACTGATGCCCCAAGACAAGGAGTTTAAACATGCTCAAGGGAATTGATCCGATCCTGAATGCCGATGTGCTGTACGCGCTGCGGGCGATGGGTCACGGCGACGATCTGATCATCGCTGACACGAATTTTCCGTCGGATAGCGTCGCGCGCGAGACCGTGCTGGGCGAGGTTCTGCGCATAGACCGCCCTGCAGCGGACGTCGTGCGTGCGGTCTTGTCCGTCTATCCCATCGATACCTTTGTCGACGATGCCGCTGCACGGATGGAAGTGGTGGATGAACCCGATACCATCCTGCCGGTGATGCAAGAGGTGCAGACGCATGTCAGCGCTGCAGGCGGCCCGACATTGTTGGGCATTGAGCGCTATGCCTTCTACGACCGGGCAAAACAGGCCTATGCTGTGATCCAGACCGGAGAGCGACGATTCTATGGTTGCTTTGCCCTGCGCAAGGGCGTTGTCGGCCCGGACGAGGGCTGATGAGCATGGGCACCGTTGTCATATTGGGCGTCTTTGTCGCCGACACAGCCTATCGCGCCGACCGTATGCCCGTGATGGGTGAAACGGTCATGGGCAATGCCTTTGCATTGGGACCGGGCGGAAAGGGGTCGAACCAGGCCGTGGCCTGTGCCCGGATCGGCGCTGACACACATATGCTGACCAATCTCGGGCAGGATGATTTCGGTAAACTGGCGCTCGACACCTGGGCCCAGGCCGGTGTTACGCCCCATGTGCGAGAGATCGGCGACAGCTACACCGGGGCTGCCTTTATCTTTATCGAGGACGGCACCGGCGACAACGCTATCATCGTCTCCCCCGGGGCCGCCGCGCTGATCACGCCCGCGGATGTCGAAACGCACAAGGACTTGATCGCTGGCGCGGACGTGTTTGTCACGCAACTGGAACCGCCCCTGGATGCGGCGATGCGCGGGCTCCACCTGGCCCGCGCCGCCGGGGTGATCACCGTTTTGAACCCGGCGCCAGCCGCTGATCTGCCCGAGGGTATGCTGGGACTGTGTGACTACGTCACCCCGAACGAGACCGAATGCGAGGCGTTGACCGACATTGCCGTCACGAACGCGGCCGAGGCGGAAGCCGCCTGTGCTGCGTTGATCGCCAAAGGTGTGCGTACCCCAATCATCACCATGGGCGAACAGGGCGCCTATCTGTCGGGCCATGGTCTGGTGCCTGCCGTGCAGGTCGGGCCGGTGGTTGAAACCACGGGCGCCGGTGACGCATTCAATGGCGCTTTTGCTGCGATGCTGGCCGATGGTGCCACTGCGCTGGACGCGGTGCGGTATGGGTGTGCCACGGCCGGTCTCTCGGTCACACGCGCCGGAACCGCCCCTGCGATGCCGCACCGGTTGGAGGTGGACGCACTGTTCTGAGCGCCGTCGATGTCTATACAGGTTGGAGCCGCCGTGAAAGCTGTTACGTCGCCAGTATCGTGCCCTGACGCTGGCATTGGGGCGAGCAAGGCCGATCAACACAGGCTGGCAGGACAAAATGCGTCAGATAGGTGGTCGCAGTGGCTTGGAAGGGCTGGCTCGGCTTAAAGCCTCATGTCCAAAGCGCACCGTCCGACCCTTCTGGATCGGCCGTGCCGCTGTGAAGCTGCCGTGTTGCAGAACAGAAAGATCAGAGCCTGGGCGGCGTATTCTCGATGGCTGCTTCCATGCAATACGGAAGCGTACCCTTCTGTTTGTGCGCCCCGACTTGCGACAAACGCCCCCTTCGCATTCTCCGCTTTGCCATTCGTCCGACGTGGTCTTGGCCGTCCAAGGAGCCGCGCTGCGTCTGATCAGGTGGCGTGATCCACGATGGCAAGGTGCTGCGCCAGGCGCGAGATGTCTTCCATCCAGTTGGTCACCAGCTGAAGGTCCGACGGGGCGGCATGCACACCGGGTTTGATGGCACCCCCCTGTGCCGCCTGGACTGCGAGTGAGACCGGGATCGACACAAGCCGCGCCATAGCTGTGCCGCGCGCATCACCCCACGCATCCATCACATAGGTCTGGTGCCAGACGGTGCCGGATGTGTTTTCAGCTTTGAGATCAACGCACAGGATCACGCGGTCGGGCTCACCGTCGGCATAGCTGTTCTCTGCCAACATCTCGTCCGACATCTCGGCGAGGCGCGTGTCGCTGGGATCGGTTTCGATCTCGGCAAAGACGTCTTTCCAGGCTTCTGCCCAGCCGTTCAGGCGCAAGGTGCCGCGAACGAATTCGTGCACCTCCCATTTCGGGTCAAACCCGTATTCGGCCATGAAAGGCAGGCTGTCGCGGTTGGGGTACACCTCGAACGTCTCGGGGCTTGGCAAGGGGGCGGTGTAGCTGGTGATGGCATCCCAGGGTTTGGTGACGGTCAGTTCCTCGCCCGCGCGGATGGATGTTGACGGGGATTTCAGAGCCTTGAGCACGCCCACCGGAGCCCAGCTGAATTTGTAACGAAAGGCATTGGTGTGTTTTGGTACACCGCCGCAATAGGATTTGAAGCTGATGCGGTTGGCGTCGTCATAGGCGTCGGACCTGCGGTAAGCGGCGACCAGGTGATGCGCCATGAGGTGATCGATGCCTGGGTCAAGGCCGACCTCATTCACCAGTGCCACGCCGGCCTCTTTCGCCTTTTGGTCCAGTGCGCGCATTTCGGGCGCGATATAGCTGGACGAGACGAAATGCGCTTTGGCGTCGATTGCGGCCTGGGCCAGCGGCACGTGCCAGTCGCCTGGCAGCATGGAGACCACCGTGTCACCGGGTTGCAGAGCGGCCTTGAGCATGGGCAGGTCGAAGGCGCGGATGTCTTTTGTGTAGCTGCCGATGGCGTCCTGTGCTTTGGCAATGGTGCGATTCCAAACCGTGACAGGGTAGCCCAGTTCGATCAGTCGTTTGAGGCCGGGGATGGCGGAGAGGCCAGTGCCGCACCAGTGAATTGTCATGGGTGGTGTCCTTTGTTGGCGGTGGGACTGGGGCGCTGCCCCAGACCCCGTCGTATTTTCAGTCAGAAGAAATGGATTTGCGTGTCTCCATCGTAGGCCAGGTCGTCTGGATCGATACCGATGTAGTCAGGGGGTGGTGTTTGGGGCAAGCGGATGGCCTGGATTGTGGTGTCGCCTGCGAGCAGGGATTGGACGATGCGGTGCATACCGTCCATTAGCCGACCCTCGGCGTCGAGGATGATCGGGTAGCTGCGGTCGGCCAATTGGGTCAATTTCATGTGGTCGGCGATGGCGCGCGGTGTGGGAGTGGTGCCGTGTGCGAACCACCAGTCTTCGTCCAGTTCCGCGATGTCGGAAAGCGGGACGTTCTGGGGCGTCAGGTGCTGGGTCGTGTCGGCGATCTTGCGCATGTCCCAGGCCATGAGGCCCTGCGCGCTGTCGCGGAAGTGGTATTGTGGGCGCATCAGCGGCCCGTGGCCTGATCGAAGGTGGCTTTAGCGCGGCCCCAGACACCTGTGCTGAGGTCGGTGAGCGTGAGCAGGCTGGGTAGGAGTTGGTCGGCGTAGTCTTCGCTGCTTTCCACCGGCAGCATGGAGGGCAGGTTGTCGATGGCGGTCACATCCAGTGGGGGGCTGTCGTGGACCCGCAGTGCGGGGGCGTCCCATGTGGTGGTGCGGTCGTAGACCTTGATGGGGGAAAAGTCGCTGTCAGGGTCGCAGGCGATGTCGCCGATGACCGTCAGCTTGCGTGGCTGGTGTTGTGTCCCCGCGGGGACAAAGACCGGCGTGCCGGGGCGGGCGAGGATGCAGTTGAAGAACAGATCGTGCTGCAGGATTTCGGGGAACGGGCCGCCATGGGCCGTTTCGGCCATATCCCAGCGGGTCGTGGGCACGCCCATCACGGTGCAGAGGTCGGCCGCCCCGGTGCCGACGCGGCCAAGCGCGCCGATGATGAGGGCGGTGGGGCGCTGCGTGCCTGTGGCGACGAGGTCGGATTGGAGTTCTGCCAGCAGGTGATTGGAGCTGGGGTAGGCTGTGACCGGGCTTGCGATCTTGCCCTGTTGCTGGGCGATCCAGCATTTGAGGGCGACGGCGGCGCCTGCGTAGCCCGCCCAGTAGCCGAAGGCGGCGACGCGCTTGCCGTCCTCGTCCACGAGGTATTCGAGGTCGTAGAGCGTGCCGCCGCCTGCCTTGAAGCGGTCGAGTAGGATCTGGCCCGCGGGTTGGCCCTTGTAGGCGTGGCCGAACATGATGTGCCTGTGTGTCAGCGGCGTGCCGTCGTCGGGCAGTTCCTTCAGTCCAAAGATGATCGGGTCATCGGGGGCTGTGGGCCATGTGTTTTCGGGGGCAATGGTGGCCCCGGCTTGGGCGTAGCGGTCGACGGGTATGCAGCGGGCGCTGCTGTCTTCGACGGTGACCTGGATGCCTGCGGCAATCAGCTTCGCGGTGCCTTCGGGGGTGAGGCCCACCCGGTCTTCGTTTTCGCGTTGTTCGGCGCGGACCCAGAGATGTGTCATCGCAGCATGTCCTTGGACCGGACGGCTTGGAGGCTGGGCCGGGCCTCCATCGCGTCCATGAAGGCGCGGATTTTGGGGAAGGGGGCGAGGTTGACATCGTCGCCGGGTAGCCAGGTGCAGACCATGAAGAGGTAGGCGTCAGCGAGGGTGAACGTGTCGCCAAGGATGTAAGGGCCGGTGAGGCACTCGTCTTCGACGAATTGGGCGGAGATGGTCATGGTTTCGGGCACTTTTGCCGTCATGTCCCGCCAGCTTGACTCCTGATCGGCCCAGCGAAAGCCGCGCATCTTGTGGGCGTGGTTCACGTGCATGGTGGAGGCGAGGTAGTACATCACGCTGCGCGCCTTGGCCGCATCTACCGGGTCGGCGGGCATGAGGTCTGGGGCGTGGGCCGCAATGTAATCGAGGAGCGCGCCGGTTTCGGTGAGGATGGTGCCGTTCACCTCCAGCGCGGGGACGCGGCCCTTGGGGTTGATCGCGGCGTAGTCGGCGCTTTGCTGGTCGCCCGCGGCGAAGTCGAGGCGGTGGGTGTCGTAAGCCAGACCCGCCTCTTCCAATGCGATGGCGACGGCAATCGAGATGGTGCCTTTGGCGTAGTAGAGCTTCATGTCGGGCCTTCCTATACGTGCGTTTGGGCGTGGTGCCTGTCGGGGTGTTCGAGGTGCGGGACGGCGTTGAACATCACGGGCGACCAGGTGCCGCCGATGGGGTGCAGGCGGTGCATCGACGTGTTCATGATCGCAAGCGCCACGTTGGCCATGGCGGGAATGTCGAGGCCGAGATGCAGGCGCATGGTCATGGCGATCAGGCCGCCCGATGTCACAACGAGGGCAGGGCCGTCGCCTTGCCCGATTTCGGTCAGGGCATCCTTGATCCGCGTTTCGAATTGCGAAAAGCGCTCGGGTGCGCCTTCGAGTTTATCGTCACGCCAGTGGCTGAGCACTTTGGGGAAGTGACGCACGAACTCGGACGGTTCTGATGGCGCGGCGATGCCATGTTCGGCTTCGAGCGCCTGGGCCATCGTGAAGTATTCCAGTTCGTTGAGGCGCGGGTCTTCGGTTGCCCTCATCCCTGTGGCCATGCCGTTTGCGGTTTCGCGGTGGCGGCGCAGCGTGCCGGTGTAGAGCCGGGTGTGGTGCTGGTGTGTTGCGCGCATGTGGTCGCCGAGCCAAGCCGCCTGCCGGTGGCCGAGGTCCGAAAGCTGGTCATAGCTCGCCTCGTCCTTGGCATGGGTGTTGGCTTGGCCGTGGCGGATGAGGGTGATGTGAGACATGGGGGCCTTTGGCTGGCGTTTGGTCTGTTCTAGGTCAGCGTTTCGCGGGTGGAAAGTGCGGGAGTCTCCGGCGGCGGTTTATTTTGCAAAGTGAAGGGGATCAGGAGCGCATTTGCGGCTTGGCGTGCCAATAGGAAACGGGTGGGACGCGAAAACGGGCTTTGGTGTCGGGATTGGGAGTCCTTTGGCCGGGCGCGGCGCGCTAGAACGGCGCTGGCGACAGGGAGTTGTGCGCGATGACGGACAAGGTGACATTCACGCTTGATGGCGAAGAGGTGCAGGCCGAGGCGGGCATGACCATCTGGGAGGTGGCCAACGGACGTGGTCTCGTGATCCCCCATCTGTGCCACAAGCCTGCCCCTGGCTATCGGCCTGATGGAAATTGTCGCGCCTGTATGGTCGAGATCGAGGGCGAGCGTGTGTTGGCGGCGTCTTGCATTCGCGAGCCGTCCGAGGGGATGGTCGTGACGACCAATTCGGCACGGGCGGAAAGTGCCCGGAAGATGGTGGTTGAGATGCTGGTGGCCGACCAGCCCGAGCGCGATGTGGCACATGATAAATCGGCACATCTTTGGGATATGGCCGAGTCGAATGGTGTCAGCGAGAGCCGCTTTCCGAAGCTGGAAGAGGGGCGGATTCCGTTGCTGGATGACAGCCATGTGGCGATGTCGGTCAATCTGGATGCTTGCATTCAGTGTGGGTTGTGCGTGCGCGCGTGCCGTGAGGTGCAGGTCAACGATGTGATCGGGATGTCGGGGCGGGGGCATGATGCCTATCCGACCTTTGATATGGCTGACCCGATGGGCGACAGCACCTGCGTGGCTTGTGGCGAGTGTGTACAAGCGTGCCCGACCGGGGCGCTGATGCCGTCTACTGTCGTTGACGACGCGCAGGTTGGTGACAGCAAGGATTACGACTCAGAGGTTGAGAGCATTTGTCCGTTCTGCGGCGTGGGCTGTCAGGTGTCGCTAAAGGTGAAGGACGGGCGCGTTAAGTACGTTGAGGGGATCAATGGCCCTGCGAATGAGGGGCGGCTCTGTGTGAAGGGGCGCTTTGGCTTTGACTATATCCACCACGATCACCGTCTGACCAAGCCGCTGATCCGGCGGGAGGATGCGCCAGCCAAGGGGTTGAACGTGGACCCTGGAAATTGGTCCACCCATTTCCGCGAAGCGTCCTGGGAGGAGGCGTTGGACTTTGCCGCCAACGGCATGAAGGGCCGGGGGCGTGAGGTTGCCGGTTTCGGGTCGGCCAAGTGCACCAATGAAGAAGCGTACCTGTTTCAGAAAATGATCCGGCAGGGTTTTGGCCACAACAATGTCGATCACTGCACCCGGTTGTGCCACGCGTCGTCGGTGGCGGCATTGATGGAAAATGTGGGCTCGGGCGCTGTGACTGCGACCTTCAACGAGATTGAAAATGCGGACGTGGCGATTGCGATTGGGTGCAACCCGATCGAGAACCACCCGGTGGCCGCCACCTATTTCAAGCAGTTCACCAAGCGCGGTGGCAAGCTGATCGTGATGGACCCGCGCGGCCAGGCGCTGAAGCGTTTTGCCAGCCATATGCTGCAATTCCGGCCCGGTGCGGATGTGTCGATGCTGAACGCGATCATGCATGTGATCGTCGAAGAAGGCCTCTACGATCAGCAGTATATCGATGCCTATACCGAGAACTGGGACGCCGAGAAGGCGCATCTGGCGGACTTTTCACCTGAGAAGATGGCGGAGATTTGCGGGATTGAGGCGGATGTGCTGCGCGATGTGGCACGGACCTTTGCCGGTGCCAAGTCGGCGATGATTTTCTGGGGCATGGGCGTGTCACAGCACATTCATGGCACGGACAACTCGCGGTGCCTGATTTCGCTCGCGTTGATGACCGGTCAGGTTGGGCGTCCGGGCGCTGGGCTGCACCCGCTCAGGGGGCAGAACAATGTGCAGGGGGCGTCGGACGCCGGTTTGATCCCGATGTTCTTGCCGGACTATCAGACCGTCACGGATGACGGGGTGCGGTCGGCCTTTACGGATGTTTGGGGCTCTGGCGATTTCTCGAACGAGAAGGGCCTGACCGTGACCGAGATCATGGATGATGTGCATGCCGGGAACATCAAGGCGATGTATGTCCTGGGCGAGAACCCTGCGATGAGTGATCCGGATGTGGAACATGCGCGGGATGCGCTGGCCAAGCTGGATCATCTGGTGGTGCAGGACATCTTTATCACCGAGACGGCCAACTATGCGGATGTCATTCTGCCGGCGTCGGCTTTTGCCGAAAAAACCGGGACTGTGACCAACACCAACCGTCAGGTGCAGATGGGCCGCCCGGCGGTGCCGCCACCCGGTGAGGCGAGGGAAGATTGGTGGATCGAGGTGGAACTGGCGAAGCGGTTGGGCCTGGGCTGGACCTATGAGAGCCCGGCGGATGTGTTTGCCGAGATGAAG
>JBCDEK010000045.1:0-24766 GCA_039179785.1 Pseudomonadota bacterium
AGTGGTGCTTGAAGCGCCCCACCTTTTTCGTGGTGATCAGCCCGGCCTCTTCCAGCACGCCCAGATGCCTCATGACCCCGAACCGGGTCATGTCCAGCAGCCCCTGCAAGTCCTGCAAGGTCTGACCGTCCTCGTCGCGCAGCGCATCCAGCAAGGTGCGCCGCGCGGGGTCGGCCAAGGCTTTGAACAGATCATCCATGTGGCCTCTATATGTGATTCATTAGTCACGTGACAAGATGGTCACGTATAAAATCACCTTGCGTCAGGATGGACAGGGGCGGGGGACTTGCAGATGATCCCGGAAATCGCAGGGAGAGGGGCCATGAGCGGACCAGACTATCTCGACACACCGCAAGGGCGGCGGCTGGCCTATCACCGCACCGAAGGGCAGGGGCCTTGGGTCGTGTTCCTCGGCGGCCTGAAGTCCGACATGGAAGGCACCAAGGCGATCCACCTGGAAGAGTGGTGCCGCGCCCAGGGCCGCGCCTTCCTCCGCTTCGACTATTCTGGCCACGGCCAAAGCTCCGGCACGTTCGAGGACGGCTGCATCGGCGACTGGGCCGAAGACACCGCGCATGCCGTCAACACCCTCACAGACGGTAAACTGATTGTCGTCGGCAGCTCCATGGGCGGCTGGCAATCCCTGCTCTACGCCCGCGCGCACCCCGCCCGCATGGCCGGCCTCGTCACCATCGCCGCCGCCCCCGACTTCACCGAAGACGGCTACTGGGCCAGCTTCACCGACGCCCAAAAGGCCGAACTGGAAGCCAAGGGCCAGATCGCCATGCCCTCCGACTACATGGAACCCTATATCATCACCCGCCGCCTAATCGAAGACGGCCGCGAGAACCTCGTTCTGCGCACCCCCCTCCCGCTCCCATTCCCCGTCCGCTGCCTCCAGGGCACCGCAGACACGGCGGTCTCGACCGAAACGGCCATCCGCCTCCTCAGCCACGCCGACAGCCCCGACATGCGGCTCACCTTGGTCAAGGATGCCGACCATCGCTTCTCCGACGACACCTGCCTCGGTCTGATTGAAGAGGCTGTTCAGGACATCACAACACACCCGGCCTGACTGGGCAGAGAAGCCAGAACGCGCCGGTTTCGGGTGGACAGCGATGTGCCCACCCGACCCACTTTAAAACAGCAGCCGATGGTCAAGAGGTGGCGGGCGTTCAACCTCTGCAGGCAAGCCCACGTCCTTCCGCAGATAGGCGGGCAAATCCACATGCCCGCGCGGAACAGACCGCGCTTTGGGTAGGCGCCGGGCCAAAACGGCCGCAAGCCGCAGCAACAGACCCCGAGTCCGGCTGAGGGGGATGTAAAGGGATAAGGTTGGCATCGTTCTCTCCATTGATGATGGAAAGCCGCCACATGAGGAAAAACACAAAAAAGGCCGCTCATGAGGCGGCCTTCAGATCGGAAACCTGTCAGACCGCGTTAACGGGCAACTGCGCCTGCCGCGCGAAGCATTGGGGTCTGACAAACAAACATATTCGAACTCTCCTGATTCAAGGCTTCGAGTTTTGAAAGTTAACAGCCGCACGGGCCTCGCTCAACACCTGAGAGGCGCATCGGTCGATTCCCGCCGGATCGAGACCTCAAGTCAGTGCCGACGCTGATGCTCCGCGCGCTGCGGGCGGCTGCTTCGAGGCCACAACTCCGCATTGCTGCATTGAGCCCAAATGTCTGCTGTCCCGAGCGCCGCCCATCCCGCAAAGCTGAGCAGGTTGTTTCGGAAAACAATGGCATGTGTCTTGAACCCTTATTTGTCCCGAAGGACCCCTGGCGTGACGCCAAGCGTCTTTTTGAAGACGGTTGTCATGTGCGCCTGGCTGGAAAAGCCACACGCATATGCGATCTCAACCAGCGGCATGTCGGTCGCTTCCAACATGCCGCGTGCACGATCAATCCGAAGCCAAACCAGGTATTTGTAAGGCGGCGCCCCGGCCCGCAGGCGGAACGCGCGACTGAACTGGTAGACGTCGCGCCCGCTCAGCCGGGCCAGTTCCGTGAGGGTTGCGCCGTCCTCGATCCTGTCTTGCATCAAGTCGACGACGCGTGCGAATTCAGCATCGCTAAGCGGTGTTGGCGTGCCCGGACGGCGGGTGACCTTGCCCGCCTTGTCCACCAGCAACCCGACGATGCCAAAGGCGGCGTGGTCAACGGCCAGCGCATCTGTGCCCCGGCCCGTGCGTGACAGGCGCAGAATGTCCGATGCCATGCGTTCGATCCGCGGGTCGCGGAAGGTCATACTATGCAACTTTTCCAAGTCGGGCTTATGTGCGTCATTGAAGGCCTGCATCGCTTCCTCGAACAGTGGGACTGGCAGGCCCAAGTTCATGAGCGAGAATATCTCGTCCAAAACGTATTTGCAGTTGGTCTCTGGCGGGGCGACAAGTGCGACACCACGATTGAACACAGCTTGGAACGGACGAACACCCAAGTCGAACTCAGCGGGCGCTAAACCGGCAGTGGCGATCTGTAGGCTGAATTCGGAAAGGGGTGGGTCAGGGTAGGCACCAGCCGGGTTGTTGGCGACTTCAAATACGCCGATCTTGCGCGTCCCCAAGATAGCCGAATGCTGGATGTACTGTATTTGAGCGTAGTCGGGATCCGTACCAAGGTCGATGACGCTCACGGCGTCTGCCACGGTCTGTTCTGTCGTTTCTGTCATTTGCGCACTCATCCCGAAAGATGCTGGTCGTTACCATATTCAATGCGAGGTTTGTTTATACATTTTTGCGGAGATTTAGCCTAGACACCGGTTCGATGCACCGCATAGCTGACATTGATGCGCGTGTATCAAACGTCAGGTTTGTCCCGCAAACCCGCCCTTCAGGACACCGGCTCTCTCACCGAGCTTTGCTGTGTCGCTTCCGCCAATGGCGTTCACCTCACCCCCAAACGTTGACCACATCCCCCCCGTCTGTCATGCAAAGGGGCCGAGTGCGCTGCCGTGCAGCGCGTCATCACGGGGACATGGATGAAGGTCATCATCTGCGGGGCAGGCCAGGTGGGGTGGCAGATTGCGCGCCATCTTTCGGGCGAGCGCAACGATGTCACGGTGGTCGACAGTGACCCCGATCTGGTGCGACGTGCCACAGATACGCTGGATGTGCAGGGGGTCGCGGGGTTTGCGAGCTACCCTGATGTGCTGGACCGGGCCGGGGCGCGCGATGCGGACATGGTGATTGCCGCCACCCATTCGGACGAGGTGAATATGGTCACCTGTCAGGTGGCGCATTCCGTGTTCGGCGTGAACCGCAAGATCGCGCGGCTGCGCAGCCAGGCCTATCTGACGGCGATCTATTCCGACCTCTATCGCCGCGATCATATGCCGATTGACGTTGTGATCAGCCCCGAGCGGGAGGTGGCCGCCGCTGCCTTGCAGCGGCTGAGCGCGCCCGCGGCGTTCGACACCGAACTGTTCATTGACGGTCAGGCGCAATTGTTGGGCATTGCGCTGGACGAGGATTGCCCGGTACTGAACACACCCTTGCGGCAATTGACGGACCTGTTTTCGACCCTGCGTGTGATCGTTGTGGGCGTGCGGCGCGAGGGCACGCTTTTTGCGCCCGAGGCGTCGGATCAGTTGTTTGCAGGGGATGAGGCGTATGTTTTTTCCCACGTGGATGATGTGCCGCGGACGATGGAGGTATTTGGCAAGACGATGCGCAAGCAGGAGCGTGTGGTGCTTGTGGGCGGTGGTAATGTCGGTCTGACCGTCGCGCGCACACTTGAGAAGCGCGCGAGCCGGGTGCGGGCCAAGGTGATCGAGCGCAACCGGCGCTGTGCCGAACTGGCCGCGGAGGCGCTGGAGCGGACGATTGTGTTGAACGGGGATGGGCTGGACGTGAACTTGCTGGCCGAAGCGGGAGTAAGCCGGGCTGACGCGATGCTGGCGGTGACGGATGATGACAAGACCAACATGCTGGCTGCCGTGCGCGCCAAGTCCGAGGGGTGCCCCTATGCCATCGCGCTGATCAACGACCCGACCTTGGTGCCAATGATGGGTCCGCTTGGGATTGATGCCTATATCAACCCGCGGGCGACGACGGTGAGTTCGATCCTGCGCCATATCCGACACGGGCGCGTACGGTCGGTCTATTCCATCGGGGATGCGGATGCCGAGGTGATCGAGGCGGAGGTTCTGTCGACCTCGCCGTTGGCGGGCAAGAAGATCAACGAGATCGACTTTCCCGAGGGTGTGCTGATCGGCGCGGTGCGCAAGGGAGAAGAGATCATTCGCCCGGTGGGCGGCACGCGCATTGACGAGGGCGATGTGATCGCCATCTTTGCGCTGGCGACGGATGTGCCGGAGGTGGAGCGCCTGATGCAGGTGTCCATCGACTTTTTCTGATGCAGGGGCGGGCACAGCCACGGCGGTCGTTCTGGGCATCGGTGCTGCAATTGCCGTTGTTTCTGCTTTTGGTGGGCGTGTTTTCAGTCGCGATGCTGCTGCCTGCGGTCTATGGCGGGGTTGTTCGCGAGTTGGTAGCAGCCCGCGCGTTTCTTTATTCGGGTGTGCTGGGGCTGGTGATCTTTGCGCTGGTGGGGTTGGCCCATGCGGGGCGCGACCCGCGCCATGGGACGCTGGGCCCGTTGGTGTCGCTGCTGAGCGCGTTCATGGTGTTGCCGGTGTTGCTGGCGGTGCCGTTCTACGAGGGGCTGCGCACGACCACATTTCTGAATGCCTATGTCGAGATGGTCAGCGCTGTGACCACCACGGGGGCGACGCTGTTTGACGACCCGGAGCGGCTGAACGGGACGTTGCATTTGTGGCGCGCAATTGTGGGCTGGCTGGGGGGGCTGCTGATGTGGATTGCAGCCTCGGCCATTCTGGCGCCGCTGAACCTGGGCGGGTTCGAGGTCACGGCGCGGGCCGAGCCGGGGCGCAGTGCCAGCCGCGATATCGGGATGAGCGCGCCAGAGGTGCGGGAACGTGTGGCGCGTGTGGCGTCGGTGTTGATCCCGATCTATGCCGGGCTGACGCTGCTTTTGTGGGTATTGCTGGCAGTGGGTGGTGACACAGGTCTGGTCGCCGTTTGCCATGCAATGGCGATCATGGCGACATCGGGCATTTCACCGGTCGGGGGGCTGGAGGGTGCGGGGTCCGGCATGGCGGGCGAGGCGGTGATGCTGCTGTTCATGCTGTTCGCCTTGTCGCGGCTGACCTTTTCCACCGACACCACCACCGCTGAGAGCGGCGGGCTGTGGCAGGACCCGGAGTTTCGCATTGGCGCTGCGGTGGTTGTGGCGGTTCCCATGGTCCTGTTTCTGCGCCATTTTCTGGGGGCCTATGACGTTGCGGCCGAAAGCGATGTGGCTGGCGCAGGCCGGGCGCTTTGGGGCAGCGCGTTTACGGTCCTGTCCTTTCTGACAACCACCGGGTTTGCGTCGGCCAATTGGGTGGATGCGCAGGCCTGGTCGGGGCTTGAGACGCCGGGGCTGCTTCTTATGGGGCTGGCGCTGATCGGCGGGGGCGTGGCCACCACGGCAGGCGGCGTCAAGTTGCTGCGGGTCTTTGCACTTTACCGCAACGGTGTGCGCGAGATGGAGCGGCTGGTGCACCCGTCCTCTGTCAGCAGCGCGGGCCCGCGGGCGCGGCGTTTGCAGAAGGACGGGGCGTTCATCGCCTGGATCTTTTTCATGCTGTTTGCGCTGAGCCTGGCCCTGGTTACCATCGCGTTGACCCTGACTGGCGTGGCATTTGACACCGCACTGGCGCTGGCGGTGTCGGGTCTGTCCACCACGGGGCCATTGCTGGAGGTGGCCAAGGAAACCCCCATTGAACTGATTGACCTGAACGGGGCGGCCAAGGGGATTTTCACCGCCGCAATGATCCTGGGGCGGCTCGAAACACTGGCCATCATCGCGCTTTTTACCCCCGATTTGTGGCGCGGGTAGGCGGGCCTTTGCGGTAGGTCCGTAACGGACTGTTTTTTGGGGTGGAATCTTCGAACACCTAACGACATACTCCGCCCGGAGGGACGGTCTGATCCGCAGGCCTAAGCAAGAAAAAAAGGGTTAACCGACATGGCTTCGGACCGACAGAATTTGCAAGATGCATTCCTGAATCACGTGCGCAAAACCAAGGTGCCCGTGACCATTTTCCTGATCAATGGCGTGAAACTGCAAGGCGTTATCACGTGGTTTGACAACTTCTGCGTGCTGCTGCGCCGCGATGGGCAAAGCCAGCTTGTCTATAAGCACGCCATTTCGACCATCATGCCGAGCCAGCCGATCAGCCTTTATGAGGGCGAAGACGCCTCTTGATGGGTGAGCAACCGGAGTTCACCCGCGCCTGGGTGCTCCACCCCGATATCAAATCCGACCCGGACCGGCGCGACGCCAAATTCGCGCTGGCGGAAGCCGTATCCTTGGCCCACGCGCTGCCCGAGCTTGAGGTTGTGGGCAGCGAGATCGTGCCGCTGCCGCGCGTGCGGGCGGGGTTGCTGTTTGGATCGGGCAAGATCGAGGAACTGGCCGAGCGGATCAAGCAGGCCGACGTGGAACTGGTTCTGATCGACGGCCCCGTGACCCCGGTGCAGCAGCGCAATCTGGAAAAGGCGTGGAAGGTCAAACTGCTCGATCGGACGGGTTTGATCCTTGAGATTTTCAGCGACCGGGCGGCCACCCGCGAGGGTGTGCTGCAGGTCGAGATGGCGGCGCTGAGCTACCAGCGGACGCGGTTGGTTCGGGCCTGGACCCACCTGGAGCGTCAGCGCGGTGGCCTGGGCTTTGTCGGGGGGCCGGGCGAGACGCAGATCGAGGCGGACCGGCGGGCGATTGACACGCAACTGGTGCGGCTGCGCCGACAGTTGGACAAGGTGATCAAGACACGGACGCTGCACCGCGCCGCGCGGGCCAAGGTGCCGTATCCGATTGTGGCGCTGGTGGGCTATACCAACGCCGGTAAGTCCACTCTGTTCAACCGCCTGACGGGGGCGGATGTGATGGCCAAGGACATGCTGTTTGCCACGCTCGATCCGACCATGCGGCGCGTTGAGTTGGCGGATGGCCCAGAGGTGATCTTGTCGGATACGGTGGGCTTTATCTCGGACCTGCCGACCGAGTTGGTGGCGGCCTTTCGCGCCACGCTGGAAGAGGTTCTGGCGGCTGATATCATTTGCCATGTGCGCGACATTTCGCATCCGGAGACCGAGGCGCAGGCGGACGATGTGCGCACGATCCTGGCCGATCTGGGCGTCGGTGAAGGGCGCGAGATGGTCGAGGTCTGGAACAAGATCGACCTGCTGCCCGCGGACGGGGCGGAGGCGGCGCGGGCGCGGGCCGAGCGGGACGCGGGCGTCTTTGCCATGTCAGCGATCACCGGTGAGGGGATTGATGTGCTGTTGGCCCAGGTGGCAGTGACCCTGCAGGGCGCTGTGACGGAGGAGACGTTGCTGCTGCCCTATGCCGAGGGCCGCAAGCGGGCATGGCTGTTTGAGCAGGATGTTGTGCAGGGTGAACGGCAGGGCGAGGACGGGTTTGAGTTTGACGTGCGATGGACCGCGATCCAGAAGGCGCGGTTTGACGGCTTGTAATCCTGTCGCGGGAGATTTTTGAAAAATCTCCGGGTGGCTTTCTTTGAAAAGAAAGCTTTTTCAGGCGTGTCGCCAGTGACCCGGTTGCAGGTTGCCAAGGTGCCAATCCCCAATTTGCACGCGGATCAAGCGGAGTGTGGGAAAGCCCACATGCGCCGTCATGCGGCGCACTTGCCGGTTGCGGCCTTCCGTCAGCGTCAGTTCGATCCAGCTGTCCAGCACAGATTTGCGCACCCGGATCGGCGGGTCGCGGTCCCAGATGTCGGGGGCTGCGATGGCGCGGGCCCGGGCCGGTTTGGTGGGGCCGTCCTTGAGCGTTACGCCGTTGCGGAGGCGGGTCAACGCGGTGTCTGTGATCGTGCCCTCGACCTGGGCCAGGTAGCTCTTGGGCGCTTTGTATTTCGGGTGTGCGATTTTGGCCTGGAGTTTGCCGTCGCTGGTCAGGATCATCAGCCCTTCGCTGTCGCGGTCCAGGCGTCCTGCGGCGTAGACGCCGGGGATGTCGATATAGTGTGAGAGTGTGGGGCGGGGGCTGCCTGCGGTGCCTTTGTCGGTGAATTGCGAGAGCACGCCGTAGGGTTTGTTGAAGAGGATCGTGGTCACGGGGTGTTTGCCGTGGACATGCATATTTTTGGAACAATGAAGGGGTGGGTCATCGCAGGGGTTCAAGCCGGGTGATGCCGACGGCGGCGGCGCGGGCGAGCCCTTCGTCAAGCGACATGGGGATGTATTCGCCGCGGCGCCACAGCTGGGCCAGGTCGTCGTAGTGGCGGGACAGGAAGTGGCCGGATTGGCCTGTCGAGATGATGAACACGGATGAGTTGGGGTCGGCAAAGTCGTACACGCCCCGGTAGCCCGCGCCGTGTACGTTGTGGAACGGGTCGGGGCCTGCGCCCTTGGTCAGGCCGCGCAGGAGGGTGTTGTCGCCGCCCGAGGTGCTTTGACGGATGTTGACGAAGTAGCGCAGGACCGGGATTTCACCGAGCACCTGGTGGTCGTGGGTGGCCTGGTGGGCGTCGCCCCAGCGCAGGGATTCCAGTTGCGTGCCCCAGGTTTCGTTGATGTCGAGCAGGGCGTCGTCGAGGGCGAGGCGGGCCATGTCGGGGCAGGTTTCGACCGGAGCGGATTGGCGGACGTCGCACCAGCTTGCGGCGCCATCCACGTCGCGGAACGCGCGCTCGATGAAGAGCGGCTCGACATGGGTCATGGTGTCGGCCATGGGGCCCAGGTCGTCGCGGATCATGCGGTCCTGGAGCTTGCGCAGCCAGGCGGCGTAGATCAGCGGTTCGGGCCAGTGTTCATTCATCTCGCCGTTCCATTCGGCAAGCAGGGCGAGGGCGCGTTGGCGTTGGCGTTCGGGGGTGCCCGCGGGGGCGGCTTCGCCGGTGAACCACAATTCGGCGCCGATCAGGGGCAGGAGTGAGCGCGCGGTGAAGCTGACGGTGTCGAGCTGGGCTTCGATGAAGCTGTCGCGGGTGTGCACCTCGCGCGCTTGCATGAGGCGGCGCCAGCGCTGGACGCGCTGGGTGTCGCCCCAGACAAAGCTGATGTGGTTGGGGAAGGGACGGTCGACCGTCTTGTTGTTGGTGTTGCCGAGGATGCCGCCAACGGGCGAGACGAAGCCGGGATTGGAGGTGTAGGCCATGCGGCCCTGCCAGCGGTTTTCGGCGCGCCAGCCCAGGGACGGCAGGCGGCCCTGGCTTTGGTGATTTTCCGAGCGTTTGGGGACGGCGCCGATGGTTTTCATGGCGATGGAACCGCGGTCAACCAGGGTGATGTTCTGGGCCGGGGCAATATACTCTTCGCCCGCGGTGATGGCTTCGGCGACGGTTTGTGCCTTCATGATCTTCAAGGCGGCGGTCAGTGACGTGTCGCGCGGGCTGAGCACGGTCCAGCTGAGTGCCGCGACGTGGCCCGGGGGTGTGACGGCGCCAAGGTTGCGCACGCTGCCGGGCAGGACCGGGCCGTTGTCGGTCCAGCGCAGGGTGAGCGTGACCGGGTCGGCGTCGGCAATGCGCAGGATCGAGTCGCGGGATGTGAATTCCTTCCACCCGGTTGGGGTGCGGTATTGTTGCGGATTTTCGGGGTTCAGTTCCTCGATGAACACGTCCTGGTCATCGACATAAGCCGTCGTCAGGCCCCAGCCCAGCCGGTCGGAACGACCGGTGAGGACGGTTGGCATGCCCGGAATGGTGCCGCCGATCACCCCGCCCGTGCGCAACTCAAGGCGGGCGAGATACCAGATTGCGGGAGCGGAAAAGCCCAGGTGAGGATCATTGGCGAGCAATGTGCCGCCTGAGGCCGAGCGGGCGGCGGCGGCGGCCCAGGCGTTGGAGGCCCCTGCAAATCCGCGTGGTCTGAAGGGAGAGAGCGGGTGTGCATCGCCCTCTACGGCGGCGTATGTGGGCATCGTTCCTGGGACAAGCGCTGCATATTCCGGCAGGCTCGCAATGCCGTCACCGGGCACATCGGGCAGGATATCAGCCAGGCGTGCGGGGTCGTCGAGCGCCAATGACATGCGGGCGCGCAGCACCTCTTCGCTCAGATGGCCGGACAGTTGCAGGCCCATCAGTTTGGCGATGGCGATACTGTCGGCGGGACGCCAGGGGGCGAGGGCGGTGCCGAAGAGGAACATTTCGGGCGCGCCACGCCCCAACGCTTGAGCATTGATCTGATCGAGCCGTGCGTTGACGCCTGACGCATAGGCGGCGAGCGCCGCGCGGGTGGCCGGGTCCTGCGCATCGACGGATTCGACCGAAAGCCGGTAGATGTCGAGACGGCGAACGAAGCTGTCGATGTCGACGGTGGCGGTGCCGAACAGCTCGCTGAGACGTCCTTGGGCGGTGCGGCGCAGCATCATCATCTGCCACAGCCGGTCCTGCGCATGGGCAAAGCCCAGGCCATGGAACACATCCGCATCTGTTTCGCCAAAAATGTGCGGAACATTGGCGTTGTCGCGCACAATCTCGACCGGGGCCGAGATCATGGGCACACGCACGCGGGCATCGTAGTTGGGCAGCGAGCGCGCGGCGAGGTAATAGACCATGGCCACGCCCAGCACCGCGATCACGATCAGCGCAGCGGTCAGCCGGACCAACCATTGAAACACCACTGCCATGCCGCCTCGCCTCTGCCTTCTCGCGTTGACCCTTGGGACCTGACTGTTAGGTAGGCAGGGGACGAAGCGCAAGCCGCGGGCGGCGCAAATATTGGCGAGGGATCACGAATGGCAAAGCTGGCATTTCTGGGCATGGGCGTGATGGGCGCCCCGATGGCGGGGCATCTGTTGAAGGCGGGTCACGATGTGACGGTTTACAATCGGACGGCATCCAAGGCGCAGGACTGGGTCAGCGATCATGGCGGGGCGATGGCCACCACGCCGCGTGCGGCGTCGGAGGGCGCGGATTTCGTGATGGCCTGTGTGGGCAATGACGATGATTTGCGATCGGTCTGTCTTGGCGACGATGGCGCCTTTGCCGGGATGGGAAGTGGCAGTGTCTTTGTCGACCACACCACGGTGTCGGCCAAGGTCACGGCAGAGCTTTATGCCGCGGCAGATGCCAAGCAGATCAGCTTTGTGGACGCGCCGATTTCCGGCGGGCAGGCGGGGGCCGAGAACCGGCAGTTGTCGATCATGTGCGGGGGCGACGCGGGCGCCTATGCCCGCGCCGAGCCGATCATGCAGCCCTATGCCAAGCTGTGCCGCCGTATTGGCGAGAGCGGAGCGGGGCAGATGACCAAGATGTGCAACCAGATCGCCATTGCGGGCGTGGTGCAGGGGCTGTCAGAAGCGCTGCATTTTGCCGAGAAGGCGGGGCTTGATGGCCGTGCCGTGGTCGAGGTGATTTCACAGGGGGCCGCCGGGTCGTGGCAGATGTCGAACCGGTACGAGACCATGCTGGACGACTATTTCGATCATGGCTTTGCCACGGACTGGATGCGCAAGGATCTGGGCATTTGTCTGGACACGGCGGATGAGAACGGGGCCAGCCTGCCTGTCACGGCCCTGGTCGATCAGTTTTACAAGGATGTGCAGAAGATGGGGGGCGGGCGCTGGGACACGTCAAGCCTGTTCAAGCGGCTACGCACGATTGGATGATTGGTGTCGGTGGGTGCACTCTTGGCTGTGCCAATTCGCCCACCCGCCGACCCATCTGACGCGGTGCTTGTGGGCACCCCGTACGACTACGCGCGGTGCGCCTCACTGTTCCCCGTTGGGGCTGGTAGCTTTTCCTTGAAAAGCCACCTTCGCCACTGGTCGCGTGTGCCTGCGCAGCCGCGACCGGCTATGGAATGATTCGCGTGTATTTTGTGCCTTCGAGCGTCGCGCCGATGCGTAGGCCCGCGCGTGCAAAGACGGCGGCCAGCACCGGGGACAGGGCTGTCGTTGTGTCCGCGGCAACGCTGTCGCCTTGATCCGACACGACATATTCGAGGTCGGCTCCCGCGGCCCAGCCCGGGCTGCGGCGGAAGCTTGTCAACGCGTCTTCGGTCATGAAGAAGAGGACGTGGGCAAATTGCTGGGCGCCAATCTGCAGCCCACCCGAACCCTTGACCACCGAGTAATAGTCGACGGTGGCATCGTTCACGCGCAGCGCGCCGCGCCCGTAAGCGCCGCCAAAGCCCAGACCAGCCTCAGTCACGAGCGGCATGACCAGCATGCCATTGGCCTTTTGCGACAGCTGCACCGTGTTGGGGTAGGTGCGGTACATTTCCTCGAGGGTGACATCGACACGGCTGTCGATCAGCGACCCGCCGCGGCTGCCCACACCATTTCCACACGCTGCCAGCACCCCTGTGCTTGCCAGCGCCCCTGCGGCGAAGGCCCGCCGCGAGATTCCGTTCGTTTTCATCTTGAACCGCCTGTGTTGCTCTTGGTTGTGCCCGGTTGATCCGGACCTCATGCGCAGATATACGCCGATTGTCGGCGCATGTCACTACGGGTTGCGGTGTGCGCGGGTTTCTGCCGGGGATTTTGGAGCGTGCGACGTATTCTGGTGCGGTGGTGGGTTTTGGTATTCGGCGCGGGGCGATTTTGGTTGATCGGTCCTTCGGGGAGGATTTTTTGAAACAGAGAAGATGGACGGGGTCGTGTCGTCCACTGGTCGCGCTTTGGACCGGGGGCAGATATCTGTTTGACGCTTTTATATGCCGTTCAAGAGCCGCGCGGCTGCAGGTGCGAAATAGGTCAGGATGCCATCGCAGCCGGCGCGTTTGAAGGCCATGAGACTTTCCATCATCACGCGGTCGTGGTCGACCCAGCCGTTGGCGCTGGCCGCCTTGATCATCGCGTATTCACCCGAGACCTGGTAGGCGAAGGTGGGCGCGCCAAAGCCGTCTTTGGCCCGGCGGCAGATGTCGAGATAGGGCAGGCCGGGTTTAACCATGACCATATCCGCGCCTTCCGCCAGGTCGCGCTCGATCAGGCGCAGCGCCTCGTCCGAGTTGCCGGGGTCCATCTGGTAGGTGTTCTTGTCCCCCGTCAGTGCGCCGGATGCACCCACCGCATCGCGGAAAGGGCCATAAAAGGCCGAGGCGTATTTGGCGGCGTAGCTGAGAATCATGACGTTCTGGTGGCCGTGGTGTTCCAGCGCCTGGCGGATCGCGCCAATGCGGCCGTCCATCATGTCAGAGGGGCCGATGATATCGGCGCCTGCTTCGGCCTGGGACAGCGCCATTTTTACCAGCGCCTCGACCGTGCGGTCGTTGACGATTTCGCCGTTTTCGACAAAGCCGTCATGACCGTTGATGTTGTAGGTGTCGAGCGCCACATCGGTCATGATCGCGATCTCGGGCACCGCCGCTTTGATGGCGCGGATGGCGCGGTTGGCGTGGTTGTCGGGATCCCAGGCGCCGGCGCAGTCTTCGGTGCGTTCTTCGATGCCGGTATAGGGGAAGATGCAGATGGCGGGGATGCCAAGGTCGGCGGCTGCGCGGGCGGCGTCGGCCACCTTGTCCACGGAGCGGCGGACAACGCCGGGCATGGAGGCGATGGGCTCTTCGATACCGGTGCCGCTGCGCACGAAGATGGGCCAGATAAAGTCCTGTGCGCTCAGCGTGTTTTGCCGGACCAGGCTGCGGATCGCGGGGCTTTGACGGGTGCGGCGCAAACGGCTGGCGGGAAAGGGGGCTTGGGTCGGGCGCATGGGATGTGTCCAGTTTGAGTGACAGGTCATGGGTGGCATGGATTTTTGCGCTTGCCAAGTCTAGGCAGCGCCCGGTGCCCGCGCTAAGAGGGGCCACAAGCAAGGCAGGATAGCCCCGCGACGCGGGGCAGCGGGACGGCGCGTGGATTGGTACGACAGTATTTTTGAGCTCATCGACATGCGCTCGTTCTCTAACCTTTGGTTTTGGATCGCGCTCGCGGTGCTGTGGTCGACGGCCAGCCACTTGGTGCTTGGGGTGCCCTATGACATGGTGGCGCGCGCGCGGCGATATGGCGGGCAGGCGGCAGACGACCTGGAAGACCTGATCCGAATCAACACAAACCGATTGCTTTTTATTGGCCGGGTGTCGGGGCTGTGGTTGCTGGGCCTTGCTTGTTTCCTGCTGACGGGTCTTGTTCTATTGGGCTTTGTCTATGATGTGGAATTTGCCCAGGCGCTTTTTCTGCTTGGGTTCCCGATGAGCCTTGTGGGAGCGCTGAACCTGTCGACGGCCCGGTTAATCCAGCAGGAAGAGGCCACGGGCGAGGCGCTGTGGCGGCGCATGACGCGGCACCGCACGATCGTTCAGGCGATTGGCATGGTGTCGATATTCGTCACCGCGCTGTGGGGCATGTACCAAAACCTGTCCATCGGGCCGCTGGCCGGTTGACAGTCGTGGCGAAAGGGCCAATTGAAGCGCTCTTGACCCCGAACCTTGCTGCCTGACGAGTTTCATGCCCGAGCAGACCCATTTCACCGTGTCCGGCGCGCCCGAAGGGTTTGACGCCAAGCTGATCCTGGACGAGGTCGCCAAGGGCGGGCCGGTGTGTCACGTCGCGCGCGACGACAAGCGGCTGGCGGCGATGCAGGCGGCGCTGCGCTTTTTCGCGCCAGACATGCCCGTGCTGGTGTTTCCGGGCTGGGACTGTCTGCCCTATGACCGGGTGTCGCCGAATGCCGACATCTCGGCGCAGCGGATGGCGACCCTGGCTGCGCTGGTGCATGGGATGCCGGAGCGGTTCGTTCTGCTGACCACCTTGAATGCGGCGACCCAGCGCGTGCCTGCGCGTGATTTGCTGCGCGAGGCTGCGTTTTCCGCGACAGTGGGCAACCGGGTCGATGAAGCAGCGCTGCGGAATTTTCTGGTCCGCATGGGGTTTGTTCAAAGCCCCACGGTGATGGAACCGGGCGACTATGCCATTCGCGGCGGGATCATCGACATCTATCCGCCCGGTGATCTGGGACCCGTGCGGTTGGACCTGTTTGGGGATGTGCTTGATGGCGCGCGCCGTTTCGACCCCGCGACCCAGCGAACGACTGAAAAATTGGATGTGATCGAGTTGGCGCCAGTGTCCGAGGTCATCCTAGACGAGGCTGCGATCACCCGGTTCCGGCAGAATTACCGGCTGGAGTTTGGTGCGGCTGGCACCGACGATCCGCTCTACGAGGCGGTGAGCGCGGGGCGCAAGCATCAGGGCGCAGAGCATTGGTTGCCATTGTTCCACGACACGCTCGACACGCTGTTCGACTATCTGCCCGGGGCCACGATCACGCTGGATGATCAGGTGACGCCCGCCCGCCTTGCGCGGTGGGAGAGCATTGAGGACCAGTACGAGACGCGGCGGTTGGCGATGGAAAATCGTTCGAAAATGGACAGCGTCTATAAGCCTGCTAAGCCGTCCGGCCTGTATCTGGATGATGCGGCATGGGAGGCGGCGGTGGCTGAATTCCGTGTTTTGGCATTCGCGCAGTTGCCGCAGGCGACGGGGCCGGGCGTTACGGATGCCGGTGGGCGGATTGGGCGCAATTTCTCGCCCGAGCGGCAACAGGAGTCTGTAAGCCTTTTTGGGGCGTTGGCGTCCCATGTTAAAGCGAAGATGGCAGATGGTCCTGTTGTCATTGCCAGCTATTCCGAGGGCGCGCGCGAGCGCCTGACTGGGCTGATCGAGGATGAGGGGCTGGCCGAGGTTGTGCCCATCCTCAATGCCACACCGGTTGGCAAGCGCGGGCTGCACCTGGCCGTTTGGGCGCTGGAACACGGCTTTGAAGCACCGGGGCTGACGGTGATTTCCGAGCAGGACGTGCTGGGTGACCGTCTGATCCACCAGCCGAAGAAAAAGCGCCGGGCCGAAAACTTCCTGACCGAGACACAATCGCTGAGCGCCGGCGATCTGGTGGTGCATGTGGATCATGGGATCGGTCGGTATCAGGGCATGGAAGTCGTGACGGCGGCGGGGGCTGCGCATGAATGCCTGCTGCTGGAATATGCCGAACGGTCCAAGCTGTACCTGCCGGTCGAGAATATCGAACTGCTGTCGAAATACGGTCATGAGGAAGGGCTGCTGGATCGGCTCGGCGGGGGGGCGTGGCAGGCGAAGAAGGCCAAACTGAAAGAGCGTATCCGCGAGATGGCCGATCGGTTGATCCGGATCGCCGCCGAACGGGCGTTGCGCAAGGCACCCATTCTTGAGCCGCCGCCGGGCATGTGGGACGCCTTTGCTGCGCGGTTCCCGTATCAGGAGACGGATGACCAGTTGAATGCCATCGCCGCCGTGATGGATGACCTGACCGCTGGCCAGCCGATGGATCGGTTGATTTGCGGCGATGTGGGCTTTGGCAAGACCGAGGTGGCGATGCGCGCGGCCTTTGTGGCCGCTTTGTCGGGCGTGCAAGTGGCGGTGATTGCGCCCACCACGTTGCTGGCACGGCAGCACTACAAGAGCTTTGCCGAGCGGTTTCGCGGCTTTCCCATCGAGGTGCGGCAACTGTCGCGCTTTGTCAGCGCGAAGGAGGCGGCGGCCACACGCGAGGGCATGTCGAAGGGCACGGCGGATATTGTCGTGGGCACCCATGCCCTGTTGGCGAAAGGCGTGCGGTTCCGGAACCTTGGCCTGCTGGTCATCGACGAGGAACAGAAGTTCGGTGTGGGTCACAAGGAGCGGCTGAAGCAGTTGCGATCGGATGTGCACGTGCTGACGCTGACGGCCACCCCGATACCACGCACCTTGCAATTGAGCCTGACCGGCGTGCGCGACCTTTCAATCATCGGGACGCCGCCCGTCGACCGGCTGGCGATCCGCACCTATGTGTCCGAGTTCGATGCCGTCACGATCCGCGAGGCACTGCTGCGCGAGCATTATCGGGGCGGGCAGTCCTTCTATGTCGTGCCGAGGATCAGCGACTTGCCCGAGATTGAGGAGTTCCTGAAGGCGCAGTTGCCGGAGCTGACCTATGTCGTTGCCCACGGCCAGATGGCGGCGGGTGAGTTGGATGATCGTATGAACGCGTTTTACGATGGCAAGTTCGATGTGCTGTTGGCGACGACGATTGTGGAATCGGGTCTGGATATCCCCACAGCGAACACGATGGTCATTCACCGGGCCGACATGTTTGGGCTGGCGCAGCTTTATCAGATCAGGGGCCGGGTGGGGCGGTCAAAGACACGGGCCTATGCCTATCTGACCACCAAGCCGCGCGCCAAGCTGACGGCCACGGCAGAGAAGCGGCTGCGGGTGTTGGGGTCGCTCGATACATTGGGGGCTGGGTTCACACTGGCCTCGCAGGATCTGGACATTCGCGGGGCGGGCAACCTTTTGGGCGAGGAACAGTCGGGCCAAATGCGCGACGTGGGCTTTGAGTTGTACCAATCCATGCTGGAAGAGGCGATTGGCAAGATCAAGGCCGGTGAGATGGAGGGCCTGACCGACGATGACGGACAGTGGGCGCCGCAGATCAACCTGGGTGTGCCGGTGCTGATCCCCGAACACTATGTACCCGATTTGGATGTGCGCCTGGGTCTGTATCGTCGCTTGTCGGAACTGACGACGAAGGTGGAGCTTGAAGGTTTTGCCGCCGAGTTGATCGACCGCTTTGGCAAGTTGCCGAAAGAGGTGAACACTCTGATGCTGGTCGTGCGCATCAAGGCGATGTGCAAGCGGGCCGGGATTGCCAAGCTGGATGGCGGGCCCAGAGGGGCGACGATCCAGTTCCATAATGACAAGTTCGCCTCGCCGCAGGGGCTGGTGGAGTTCATTCAGGACCAGCGCGGTATGGCCAAGGTCAAGGACAACAAGATCGTCGTGCGGCGGGACTGGAAGAAAGACAGCGACAAGATCAAAGGCGCGTTTGCGATTGCCCGCGATCTGGCAGAGAAGGTTGTGGCGCAGAAGAAAGCGAAGGCGTCCTAGGCCACGGCCTGTTCCGCGCGGCGCATCATTTGCATCAGGATCGAGGCGACGATGCAGGCCAGCAGGACCGTGGCCACCAGAGGCAGCGGGGTGCCGTCGAAGAGCAGACCGACGGGTGAGGCCAGTGCTGCCCCCAGCACAGTCGAGACAGCGCCGATGACCGACGCCGCCATCCCCGCGATATGGCCCATTGGCTCCATCGCGATGGCGTTGAGATTGGCGACGGTCAGCCCGCCCTGAAACAGCACGCCCCATTGCCAGAAGATGTAGAACCAGAACAGCCCGGGCATGTCGGCCATCATCCACAGCACGAAGACCGAAGAGATTACGACCTGTGCCGAGAGCGCCCAGGTGACCAGACGCCGCATGCCATACCGTCCCACAATGGCCGCATTGAGCAGGCTGGAGACGCCGGAGGCCAGCGCGATGGCGCCGAACCAGAGCGGAAAGCTTTCTTCCCGATCAAAGGAGACGTCAAAGATGGGCTGTACCATGGTCAGGATTGAAAACAGGATCATCAGCATAAGCGTCTGGACATAGATCGACAGGCGCACCGTGCGATGCGCAAACATCTGGCGCACCGCGTCTTTCATCAAGGGCCAGCGCAATGGGCGGCGTGCGGTTTTGGGCAACGTCTCTGACAAGCGCAGGCCGAACCACAGGATCAGGATGAGCGCAAAGATCAGGAAGGCGGGAAAGATCGCGCGCCAGCCCGCGGCGTCAGCAATAATCTTGCCCAGCAATGGCGCAATGGCGGGCACAAGCAGAAAAACCATCATCGTGAGTGATAGAATACTGGCCATGGCGCGACCGGAATAAAGATCGCGGATGATAGCGGCAGACACCACACGCGGCCCAGCTGCCCCCAACCCCTGCAGCACGCGCGCGGCGAGCATGAGTTCAAGCGTGGGCGCAACCCAGCTGAGCACAGCGCCGAGCGCATAAATACCAAGGCCAAGATAAACCACAGGTTTGCGCCCGATGGCATCTGACAGAGGGCCGGTAAAGAAGGTGCCCGCGCCCATACCAATCACGAAAAAGGTCATGACCAGCGCGGCCTGAGCCACACCGCCCGGTGCAATCTCGGCCGCGATGTCGGGCAAGGCGGGCATCATCGCATCAATGGAAAACGCAATGGTCGCAAACATCATCGCCATCAGGGCGATGAATTCGAACTTTCCCAATCGTTGTCCCTCGGGCGCAGTCACGGCTGCCAACACCCCTTTTCAGCTGGATATGACGCTAGTTAGCGGCACATTGACGATACAGCAGAGGGTTGGCAACGACTTAGAGTTGAAAATCGACCAAATGGTTAAATTGTGATCACTCAGGCACCGCTCTGGGCCGTTTCGCGCAACTCGGCAATCACTTTTGCCCAAAGCTCGGGCGGTTGGGCACCCGGGACGGCGTGTTTTCCAGCAACTATAAATGTCGGAACCGAGCCGATTCCCATCTTGCGGCTGTGGCTGTCACGCGCGGCGATGTTGTCGCGGTCCGCGTCGGACGCCAGCAGTCGCAGCACCACGCTGGCATCCATCCCGATCCCGTCGGCGATATCGGCCAGCACCTCGTGGTCGCCGATATCGCGGGTCTCGACAAAATAGGCTTTGAACAAGGCGGATATCGCGGCGGTTTGCTTGCCCTCGATCCCGGCCCAATGGATCAGGCGGTGGGCATCAAGCGTGTTGGGGGTGCGCTTCATCCCCTCGAAATCAATCTTTAGGCCTGCCTTTTCGGCGTGTTCGACCACGGGCGTATAGGCGCGCACGGCACCTTCTTTCCCGCCGAACTTGGTTTCAAGATATTCCCGGCGATTCATACCTGCCGCAGGCATGTCGGGGTTCAGCTGGAACGGGTGCCATTCGATCACGAACGGGTGGTCTGGATGGGCTTCAAGTGCGCGGTCCAGATGTGCCTTGCCGATATAGCACCAGGGGCAAATCGGGTCGGACATGATGTCGAGCTTGATAGGGTCAGGCATGGGGCGCTTTCGTTTGTCTGTGCCAGAACAGCGGCAAGCGCCGTCGCACCAGCTTGCCATTGGCGCCTGTCGGCAGCTTTGGCACGTGAACATAGGCGCGGGGATGTTTGTATCGCGCCAGCTTGGGCTCGACATAGGCACGCAAGGCGGCCTCGTCCAGAGGGGTGGGCGCGGTGTAGAAGGCGGCGATGATGAAGACGCCCGGCTTTGCCTCGACTTGCGTGGCACCGACACCGGTTAGACCCGGGGCGTCCGCGAGTGCGGCCTCAACCTCAAGCGGGGATACACGGTAGCCGCCAGCATTCATCATATCGTCGTTGCGCCCAAGATAGATGATCTGACCCTCCTCGCTCATTTGCCCGATATCACCGGTGAGGAACCAGTCGCCCTTGAGCCGGGCGGCCGTGTCGGTGGGTGCATGAAGATATTCCAGCATCAGGCCGGGATCGGACCGGTGCACGGCAATGACCCCCGGTGTCCCCGCGGGGACAGGTCCATCTTCTCCCAGAATCGCGATGTGACGGCCCGGCTGCGGGCAGCCCAAGGCACCCGGCGCGGCAGGTGTGGTCGGACATGACGAAATGAAGGTCGAGCATTCCGACATACCATAGGCCTCGAAGATATCGGTGCCGGTGGCCTTCCGCCATGCGTCTGAGGTGGTCTGGGGCATCTTCTCTCCGGCGCTCAGACCGTGGCGGAGGGTCGGCATCGCGCGCAGCGCCCTGCGGTCCAGCATTTGACGATAGACACCGGGCGCTGCGGCAAAGATTGTGGCGCGGTGTTGCGCCAACAGGGGCCCCAGCGCTTCGGGCGGTGTGCCTGCCGCCGGGATCAGGGCTGTAGCCCCCTTGGTCCAGGGGTCCATCAGTCCGGTGCCCAGCGTGTAGGTCCAGTTGAAGGCGCCCGCGTGCATCAGCACGTCATCAGGGCGCAGGCCATACCAACCGTCATGCATCATCTGGCGCGCCCAGATGGCGCGGTGGGCGTGCGCCACAGCGCGCGGACGGCCCGATGTGCCCGAAGTGTAAATGACGTATCCCAACCGCTCGGGATCGCCCATGTGCCAGTCTGCCGGTGCATGGGCGCGCATGGCCCGAAGCGTGGCGAGGCCAATTTCGGGGGCACCGGGGGCCGAGGGCACGTTCGGGTCACGCAGGATCAGGCGGGGTGACAGCTCGGCGACAATGGCCGCGACCTCGGGTTCCGTCAGTGCGGCAGAGGTCGGGACGGGGACAAGCCCTACGGCGAGCGCTGCCAGATAGGCAATGGGAAAGTCGACCGTGTTGCCCAAGCGCAGCAGGATCATGTCACCGGGCTGGCACCCGGCGGCCAGAAACCCGCCGCCGGTACCGAGAACCGCGCGCTTCAATGCGCCATAGGTCAGGGTCTGCGCGCTGTCGCGATCCACGACGGATACGGCGATCTTGTCCGGGTGATCGTCAGCGCACCGCAGGACGTGGGCCGCCATGTTGAACGGGCTGGGGCAGGGCGGCATCGGCACGCTGTTGACGATACTCAGCATGGGCGGCGTTGCATGGTTGGGTGCTGCGTCCTATAGAGGTCGCCATGCAAGGAAAAGACCCCAAAAGCCTGATCCAGATTGCCCGTGCGACGGGCCATGATGAAGCCGCCGAGCCGCTTGATCTGGGCGCGCGCGTGCGCGAGTTGCGCAAAGCGCGCGACTGGACTCTGGAACAGGCGGCGAACCAGGCCGGACTGGCGCGCTCGACCCTGTCGAAGATCGAAAACGGTCAGATGTCGCCGACCTACGAGGCGCTGAAAAAGCTGGCCGTGGGGCTTGAGATTTCCGTGCCACAGCTCTTCACGCCGCCGGAAAAGGGTCAGATCAACGGGCGCATGGTCGTGACCCAATCGGGGCAGGGCAATGCGCAGGCCACCGTCACCTATGAGCACGAGTTGCTGGCCGAGGCGCTGACCAAAAAGCAGATGCTGCCCTATCGCGCCCGCGTGCGTGCGCGGTCCATGGATGAATTCGACGGCTGGGTGCGGCACGATGGCGAAGAGTTCCTGTATGTGCTGACCGGTGTTGCCCGTTTGTATACCGAATTTTATGAACCGGTGGATATGCGACGCGGTGACAGCGCCTATTACGACGCGACGATGGGCCACAACGTGGTGTCTGTCAGCGACGAAGACGCGCTGATCCTGTGGGTGACATCGCTGGCCTGATCACGCCGTTTGTACGGCGCGCGTGTGTCGAGCCAGGTAGGCGTCAAAGGCGTCCTGCGCCTCTTTCAATGACATGTCGTGCGTGGCTGCCAGATAGCTTTCGAACCGATCCTGATCGGCTTTGAGAAAAGGCATGGCGCTGGGTTCGAGTTTCGGAAATTCCTTACACAGCGCGCGATAGTTCTCCGCCCAGTTGCGGGTCAGGTCGTTCCAGTTCATGCGTACCCCCGAGGTTTTTCGGTCATCTCATGTGCTGAACACGCACATCCGCCAGCGCGTCCCAACGCTGGGCAGACATCCACCACGTCCGGGACAATATTGCAAATTCGTGCCAGATCAACCTTTGGCGGCAAACAACCTACGCAAGACTGGGTGGCCAACCAGAACGGCCACGAGTTGTACCGCGATGAATGCCGGAATATGGCCCGGGTAAATACCCGCAAACGTGTCGGAAAACCCGCGTGCGATGGTGACCGCAGGGTTGGCAAAGCTGGTGGAGGCGGTGAACCAATACGCCCCGGTAATATAGAGTGCGACCAGAGTTGGCACCGCCTCGGGGCGGGAGCGCAGGCCGCCGAAGATGACAAACAGAAGGCCGAATGTGGCAATCCCTTCCGACCACCACTGCGCGACACCCGTGCGGTGCATCGTGGTCGAAGATTGCAGGATCGACAGGTCGAACATGGCATGTGTCGCCCACACCCCGAGAACCCCGCCCACGATCTGGACACCGACATAGGCCAGCGCAGGGCGCGTGGTGATCTCGCCCCGCAACCAGAATGCAAGCGTCACCGCCGGGTTGAAATGCGCGCCCGAGATGGGGCCCAGCACCGTGATGATGACATAGAGCATACAGCCCGTCGCAATAGCATTCGCCAAAAGGGCGATGCCGACGTTTCCGCCTGCCAGAGCCTCGCCCATGATGCCAGAGCCGACAACACCGATCAGCAACAGCGCGGTGCCCAGCCCCTCGGCCCATAATTTCTGGGTCATTCTTCGTCCGTCAGTTCGCGTCCCACCACCAGAACTGGGGCATCCAGTCCGGCCCATCCCCGTAAAGCGGGATAACGTCGGGATGTTTCATTTCCGTGACATGTGCAATACGGCCCGTGGTGAACTGCCAGAACGGCACCACATAGCGCCCGCCGATCAACAGGCGGTCAAGGGCGCGGGTGGCGGCGATGCTTTCCTCTCGCGTGGTGGCCGTCAGCATGGCAGTTATCATCGCATCTATGGCCGGATCCTGTGCGCCCATGAGGTTGGCCGATCCTTCCTCGTTTGCGGCGTCCGCCCCCCAGTAAAACCATTGTTCGTTGCCCGGGCTCAGTGACAGGGCGCGGCGATGATAGGTCATGTCAAAGTCAAACGCAGCCGTGCGTGCCGTGAACTGCGCACCGTCGACAAGATCGATTTTGACATCAATGCCAAGCTGTTCGAGCGCCTGAACGTAAAGGTCGGCAATGGCGCGGTCCTCGGTGCGTTGCTGGTCCAGCAGGATGGTAAAGGCCATTGCCGCGCCATCGGCACTTCGCAGCTTGCCGTCCTGAGTCGTCCACCCGGCCTCTTCCAGCAGCCCGATGGCGCGCCGCAGCCCACGCCGGTTGCGCAAGGTGCCATCGCTTTCGGGAAGCGTGTATCCTTCCATGACACCCGGCAGTAGTTGACCGTTGAACGGCGCCAGCAATTCGGCCACGCGGCCTTTGGCCGCTCCGGGCTCCATCGCCAGCGGTGAGTTCGAGAAATACGAGGTGATGCGTGGCTGTGCGCCGCCCGTCAGCGTGTCGTTGATATATTCAAAGTTGAAGGCGGTGATCAGCGCCTCGCGCACGCGCCAGTCGTCAAACGGTGCGCGGCGGGTGTTCATGACAAACCCAGTGATGCCCGAGGGCTTTTGGTGCGCAATCTCGGTCTTGATGACCTCACCGTTCTGAACGCGGGGGAAGTCGTATCCGCTGTTCCAGTTCTCTGCGTTGAACTCACGGATGGCCGAGACATCGCCAGCCTTGAAGGCTTCGCCCACGACGTCACCGTCGCCGTAGAAATCGATTGTGATCTCATCAAAATTAAACGTGCCGCGGCGGAAGTTCAGGTCATTGCCCCAATAATCGGGGTTGCGGGTCAGCGTGACGGACCGGGCCGCCTCGAAATCACTGACCAGGTAGGGGCCCGATCCGATGGGCACATCGTTGATGCTGGCATCTGCGAACTCTTTGCCTTGCCACTGCGCCTTTTGCAGGATGGGCCGCATGCCCGCCAACAGGGCAAGCTCGCGGTTCTCGGTGTTGAAGGTGAACTTGATCGACCGCGGCCCGGTCTGTTCCAGCGTTTCGATTTGCGCCCATAGGCTGCGATAGCGCCCATGCCCTTGGGTGCCGAGCGTCTCGTAGGACCACAGCACGTCTTCGACGGTGACCGGGCTGCCATCCGAGAATGTCGCCCCCTCGCGCAGGGTAAACTCGACCCAGGTGCGGTCCGGGTCCGTTTCAATCGATTCGGCCAGTAGGCCGTACAGCGCGAAGGGTTCGTTGCGGCTGCGGCCCATCAGGCTTTCATGGGTCAGAAAGCGCAACTGCCACGGCACGTTACCCATATGGATGTAGGGGTTCAGCGAATCAAAAAAGCCGGTTTTGGCAAGCGTGTTTCTTCCACCATTGGGGGCATCAGGATTCGCGTTTGGAAGAGCCACAAAATCCGGAAGGGTAAAGTGCCGTG
>JBCDEK010000047.1:0-23399 GCA_039179785.1 Pseudomonadota bacterium
CCGACGTCTGCGAGGTTGGCCTGAATGACCTGCGCAGCGGTCAGGCGTTCGGACTGGTTGAGGATGTCCAGCGTGACAAAGAGGTTTGTCGCCCCGGCCTCTTCCAGCAGCGCGCGCGCCTTGTCGGGGTCATAGTCGTATGTCACTCCGTCGCGGTTGCCCGGCAGACCCGGAGCGATGATGCCGTTTGCGACCGAGGCGGCACCGAAGTAGGCGGCGTCCACGACCGTTTCGCGATCGATCGCATGCTGAATCGCGCGGCGGATGCGGACATCCTTTAGCGCCTCGTTGTCCTGGTTGATACCCAACCAGACGTAAGCCAGCGATGGCTTTTCTTCCACCACACTGCCCGCGGGCGGGTTTTCCTTGAGCCGGGGCAGGGAGGACACGGCGGTCCAGGTGTAATCGAGATCGCCGGCCTCAAAACCCAGTTCGGCTGTGGCCGGGTCTTCGATGGGCAGGATGTGGATTTCCTCGAACCCACCAGGTTCATAGGCCCAGTCGGGATTTCGTTTCAGAACGGTCTTTTGCTTAGGTACCCATTCGCTCAGAAGATAGGGGCCGGACTGTGCCACCGCTTCGGTGCCGATCTTGCCGCCGAGCTCTTCTACCGCCTTCCGCGACACCACGCAGGAGGCCGCGGTGGGCAACGTGGTGGTCCAAAGCGGGACGAACTTGTTCTTGAGGTGGATAAGGCCCGACAGCTTGTCTTTGACCTCCACCTCCTTCAACGCGCTCCAGTCACCCGCGTACGGGCTTTCATTGGCAGGGTCCACAATACGTTCGATTGAGAATTTCACATCCTCCGCGGTCATCTGACCATAGCCATCGGTAAAGCCGATGTTGTCGCGCAGGGTGAAGGCAACCGTCAGGTCATCCAGCTGCTCGATCGACGACACCGCGACCGGGCGCCAACCCCATTCATCGCCTGCGACATTGTCGACCAGCGGCGCAAAAATCGACTTGATGATGTCAGCCTCGGGCAAAGACAGCCAGAAGGCCGGATCGAGTACTTGCAGATCGCTATACGACCGGACGGTCAGAACAGTGCCATCGGCACTGATCGCCATATTTGGAAAGGCAAGACTAGCCGCGCCGAGGGCGCTGGCCCCGGCTAAAACCGACCGGCGCGAGACGTCCTTCTTGAAGATCGAACTCATGAGCTTACTCCCTGTTTCATATGTGCCGGACGCATCCGGTCTGGTTTGGTGCGGGTAGATCCGCAGTTTCGGTGCCAGCGGGTTCTATCCGCTCTTTTTCTTATTGGGCTGAGGCATTGGCTCCACGGTATCGAGCGCCACGAATTTCGGGATGATCACAGGTGAATTCACCCAGATCATGCGGGCAGGCTGGTCTGAGGCATTACGCAACAAGTGCAAAATACGGCCTGGAAAGCTAAAGCTGTCACCAGTGCGCACGGTGATAACTTCGGCGTCGATGGTCAATTCCATCTCCCCATCCAAAACAACGCCGTGAATTTCGCCCTCACGCGAAAACACCTGATCCAGAACCTGCTCGGAATGCGGGCGGTATTCAGACACACCGAGATAGAATTGCCCGCCGATGGAACTGGACAACAGTTGGTCGAAATATCCCGATTGTTCGATCGACTCACCATAAAGAAGGTTCAGGTTGCGCCGGTTGGACTGCCGCACGACATAGGCGCGCTCCATCGGGCCTGACCCCGGGCGATGGTTGAAAAACCATTCCTCGGGCACGCCCAATGCGTCGGCGATCCGCGTGATTTTTTTCAAAGATGCGCTGACGGTTCCGCGTTCAATCGCGCTGAGATGCGAGATAGACACACCGCTTGCATCCGCAAGCTCCGCCAATGTCATCTGACGCGCCTTGCGCAACTGACGCACTTCTGCCCCGAAGGCAGCAAGACCTTCTTGCGTGGCGGTGCGGGCCAGATTTGCACGGGCTTTGCCAGTCACGAAGCTCTCCAGATCACGGTGAATTTCGGGAAAGACTAAGTCAAATTTTCTTTTTCGCAAGAATTTTGAATCTTTTTTCCCGTATTAGCGGCGCAGTACTACGAAAGATGCGGCCGCATCTACCACCGCAGGCCCATGCGCAGAGCGTCATAAATCGCTGCATGTATGTTGCGTGAGGAGACCGCGTCACCAATGCGGTAGAGATCGAAAGACCCGTTTCCATTCGTGTCTGGAAAGAGCGCACCTTCATCTGAGACCAGAGCGTTCTGATCCACTGCTCCAAGATTGCGCGCCAGCGGCTTGAGGTCGAAATAAAGATCATCCAGCGGCAAGGTGCCCTGATTGACCACTACCTGATCAAACGTTCGTTTTTCGGTATGGCCCGAGTAATCTGTGCCAATGGTGGCTTGCAACTGATTGCCAGTTTGCGACAGCGAGGCCAGCGTGCGCGCCACAGTGAAAAGCGTATTCTTGTCCTGAAGGGCACGCATATAGGGCACCAGGTTCATGCCCATCACTTCGGGCGCGAAGCTGCGGTCGCGGGTCATCACCTCAACATGACCACCTGCCGCTGCGATCAACTCTGCCGCCATCAGCGCGGGGTGGTCACCGGCATCGTCATAAATCAGAACATTTTCACCTGGGGCCACGTCACCCGACAGGATATCCCAGGCCGAAATCGCCAGATCGTTGCCATCTGTAAGGATGGTAACGTCGGGCAAGCCGCCAGTGGCGATCACCACCATGTCGGGGTTCAGCGCCGTCACGTCCTCTACGTCCGCAAAACGATTGAAGTGAAACACCACGTCACGCGCGGCACATTGTGCCATGCGCCAGTCGATGATGCCGATCATCTCGGCCCGCCGTTTCGATTGCGCGCTCAGGCGGACCTGCCCGCCGGGGTCGGGCGCGGCCTCAAATACGGTCACCTCGTGCCCTCGCTCGGCGGCGACGCGGGCGGCTTCCAACCCTGCCGGCCCCGCACCGACGATCACAGCCCGCCTGCGCGTGTCAGCAGAGGGGATCATATGCGGCACCGACAGCTCCCGCCCGGTGGCCGGGTTGTGAATGCACAACGCCTCTCCGGCCTGATAAATGCGGTCCAGGCAATAGGTGGCTCCGACACAGGGCCTGATGTCGTCCTCTTGCCCGTCCATGACTTTCTGCACGATCATCGGGTCGGCCATATGGGCGCGGGTCATACCGACCATATCCAGCAGTCCGGCGGAAATCGCATGGCGCGCGGTTGCAACATCGGGAATGCGCGCGGCATGGAAGGTCGGCATGCCAGACGCGGCGCGTACGCGGCCCGCGAAATCCAGATGCGGCGCGCTTTTCATACCCTGTACGGGGATCACATCGGTCATGGCCGGATCGGTGTGGATCTGTCCTCGAATGACGTTCAGAAAATCGACCTGCCCGCTGTCCCGCAGGCGGCGGGCAATCTCCAACCCCTCATCCTCGGTAATGCCGCCCTGGGCGGTTTCATCCGCCGTGTACCTGACGCCAACAATGAACTCGGACCCGATCCGGTCGCGGATCGCATCCAGCACCAGAAAGCCAAAGCGCAGCCGATTGTCGAGGTCACCGCCAAAGGGTGCCCCCATCTGGTTGGTCAGAGGCGACCAGAATTGATCAATCAAATGGCCATAGGCCTGCAGTTCGATTCCGTCCAACCCCGCCGCTTTCATCCGTTCAGCTGCATCGGCGTAGTCGGTGATGATCCGGTCGATGTCGAAATCTTCCATCTTTTTTGGGAATGCCCGATGCGCTGGTTCACGCAGGTGAGACGGGGCCAGCGACGGCAGCCAGTCGCCTTTGTTCCACCCGGTGCGGCGGCCTAGGTGGGTAAGCTGGATCATCACTGCGCAGCCATGATCGTGACACTCGTCAGCGAGTTCGCCCATCCACCGCACGACCTCATCCTTGTAAGCGAGGATGTTATTGAACACCGGCGGGCTGTCGCGGCTGACAGTGGCGGAACCTGCCGTCATGGTCAGGGCCACGCCCGCCTTGGCCCGCAAGGCATGATAGGCGCGGTAACGCGCCTTGGGCATCCCGTCTTCGGGGTAGGCGGGTTCATGGCTGGTCGTCATCACCCGGTTTTTGAGAGTCAGATGTTTTAACTGGTAAGGTTGCAAAAGGGGATCTTTGCTCATGCCGAGGTTCCCCTGGTTTGGCGTGCAGAGCGCCGCACGTCTTTGGGGATCACCACCGGAGACACGGCCCAGATCAAGCGACATGGCTTGTCAGTCCGGTTACGACCATGATGCGGGATACGCGCGTCAAAACTGTAGCTGTCGCCTGCGCGCAGGGTGATCAACTCATCACCGATCTGCATCTCCAATTCACCCTCAAGGACAAGCCCATGTTCTTCGCCCTCGTGTTCCTGCAAGGGGTGTTCGGGGCCGTCGGAGAATGGCGCATAGACGGCCAACCCCATATAGAACTGCCCGCCAATTGAACTGGACAGCAGCTGATCTGTGTACCCCAGTTCATCCACACCCTGGCCATAAAGCGCGTTCAGGCTGCGCCGATTCTGTGCGCGCACCACAAAAGCCTGTTCCATTGGACCCACACCGGGCCTCCGGGCAAAAAACCAATCCGGTGTCACACTCAGGGCGACGGCGATGGCCTGCAGCACATCAACCGATGGGTTGGTCACACCGCGTTCAATCGCTGAAAGATGGCTGAGAGAGATGCCCGCCTGCGCGCTGAGGTTTTTCAGCGTCAGTTGCCGCGCCTTGCGCAACTGGCGGACCTCTCCGCCCAGCGAGGACAAGGTGCCGGGTATCGGCAGGACAGTGCCATGAGCCATGTGATCCCCCCGATCATCTGGGTCTCGCAAGACTAAGCATACTAGAATTTCAGCGTCAAATTCTATTCATGATGTAATTTGGGCAGTAGTTGCTATTTGCACGCTTCTCTCTCACTCTGGAAAGCTCAGGAAAGCCGGAATTTCTATGACCAAACCACCCTGTTCCGTGGAAGAGACCGATCACCTCTGGATCGAAATGTCGGATGGCACGCGGCTTGCCGCGCGTATGTGGCGGCCTTTGACCGATCAGCCCGTGCCCGCGATCCTCGAGTATATTCCATATCGCAAAGCCGACATGGTGCGCGCGCGGGACGAACGGAACCATCCATTCTTTGCCACACACGGATATGCCTGCATCCGGGTGGACATGCGCGGCTCTGGCGACAGCGAAGGGCATATGCCGGACATGTACGCCTCGGCTGAACTGGACGACGCGCGACAGGTGATCAACTGGCTGGCGGATCAACCGTGGTGCAATGGGCACGTTGGCATGTTCGGCACCTCTTGGGGCGGTACGGCCTCCCTTCAGGCCAGTGTGGATGCGCCCGAGGCGCTGAAAGCCGTCATTGCCGTTTGTGCCACCCATGACCGGTTCGAAGACGATATTCACTACATGGGTGGCTGCGTTCTGACCGACACATTCGAATGGGGTGCAACGCTGCCTGCGATCCTCGCCGCGCCCCCGACGCCGCATGTCGGTGCGGACTGGAAAGACAAGTGGCGCGCGCGGATCGATGGCTTGGCCTGCCCGCTGGAAAACTGGTTGGGCGAACGCGGGCGCGGCACCTATTGGCGGCATGGCTCCGTCATTCATCAGGCGGACCGGTTGAGCGTTCCGATCCTTGCCGTGGGGGGCTGGAGCGATCGGTACTCCAATTCGGTCATGGCACTTGCTGACGCGCGGCCCGATCTGGTTTGGGGTGTGGTCGGGCCATGGGGACATCAGTATCCAGATCACGCGTCGCCCGGACCGGGGATCGGGTTTCAAAGGCTGGCGCTGGATTGGTGGGAGCATCACCTTACGCAAGGCGCGCAACCCGAGCCGATCTCATGGCCGCGCATGCGCGCTTGGCTGCGGGAGTTCGACCCGCCCATCGACGCAGTCGCCACGCGTGCCGGACAGTGGATCGAAAGCGCACCGCCAAAGCATGCAACGCAGAAGGTGGCGTTGTCGTTGTCCGATCTCGCCGCCACGCGCACACCCTGGGGCGTTCCACGCGACCCGCAGACGGGCGTGATGTCAGGCGATACCGGTTACTTCGGGCGGCCTGGCGGGTTGCCATTGGATCAGGCGAAAGACGATGCCCGTTCCCTTGTCTTCGAAACCGTGCCGATGGAGCACGATCTGTTGATCTACGGCGTGCCGGTTATCAACATGCGCGGGTCGGTCGAAAAAGGACCCGCCAAGCTGGTTGCGCGCATGTCCGACGTCGCTGCGGACGGCACTTCCTGTCGAATAAGCTATGGCGTACGAAATCTTTCGCTTACCGATGATCTCGATCTACCAGCGGGT
The DNA here is from genome assembly GCA_039179785.1 of Pseudomonadota bacterium. Lineage (GTDB taxonomy): Bacteria > Pseudomonadota > Alphaproteobacteria > Rhodobacterales > Rhodobacteraceae > Tateyamaria. The sequence continues at coordinate 6,269 of JBCDEK010000047.1, forward strand.
TCGGTGACGGACGGCAACTTCGATGTCTCGCTGTCGATGCACTCAACCGCATATCGCATTCGCCAAGGTCACAGGCTGCGTGTTGCAGTATCGTCTTCGCTGTGGCCGCTGATCTGGTCATCCGGTTTTACCGGTCATGTTGAACTCACCTCTGGTACGCTCACTTTGCCCACTCTGCCGGACGCAGGGGAAGGCTTGCACGTCCCGATGCCGGAGGTCGAAGAGTTGCCAGCGCAAAAGTCGCATCGGGTACTGTCCGCACCACCGCTAAAACGCTGGTCGGAAACAATCGACACAAGTCTGGAAATCGGCTGGCATCAGCCGGAAACGCGTGTTGACTACCTGCAGACCGGTACCGTGTTTGGCTATGAAACCCGCATTTTGCATCAACTCGATATGTCCAAGGCGATGACCGAGCGCATTCATTTCGACCACCTTATGGAATTCGCAAGACCGGATGGCACCGCGAAGATCAAAGTCGCATTGCAGGCGCAATCCGAAGGTGGAATGCCAAAGGTCGAAATGGCCCTGATTGCCACATGGAATGACCACGAGATCGCAAAACGGGTCTGGTCGATCCCTGCAACATCACGTCTCTGACGGGTCCAGCGCGTCGAGCCCGGCCTGCAAATCGCCGCGCATCCCTGCATTTTCCATGTGTTGGCGTAACCTTTGGTTATACCCTCCTTCGGTATTAAGGGCCGCGATCAGAGCCTCGCACTCGGTGCTTGCCAGGCTGGACGCAACCAGATGGCGGAGAAACGCCTCTGCCTGCGTCGTGTCGTCCACTTTACTTTCCATCCAATCGGCCGCATCGCCGACAAGGCGCGCCACCGGCGACAGGACAGCTTGCGCGCTAAGGTAAGCCGACATCTCTTCGGGGGATTTTGTGACATAGACAGTGTTCGAACGGCCAAATATGTCTTGGACCAGCGGTTCGTTCCCCAACATCAAGACGGGCGATCCGCCTTGCGCAATGCCCGGAAAGGGCAACACAAGCGCCTCTGCCCGCGCCGGGTAAACAAGGGCACCCAACTCCTGCAGGCTGACACCTGCCATGAAACTGATCACGCGCTGACCCTCTCTAAAAGCCAGCGGCGCAAGGATGTCTCGGGCGACATCGGCCATGAGCCCGAGAAAGATGACATCGCATGTGTCCAGAATGCTCTGATTGTCCGCAACCGAAACTGTGTCGAACTGTGCCGACAACGCTTCCGAATGACGCCTGCTGCGCTTTGACACGACAATGCGATGACCGTCGCAGGCAATGCCATTGACGACTGCCGTCGCAATGACGCCACATCCGATTGTCCCGATCTGCATGTGATCCTCCTGTATATGCATTGCCAGCGCATCCGGTTTCAACGTGTAGGCTGGTGGCCCAATTGCAGCTTCAATAGCGATGCTGAGTCAATTTCAGAACTTACCTAGATCGTCTTGCTTGCCCATGTTCAGTCGGGCCCAAGAGATTTCGAATGGGTCAAAAACAACCCCGTAGCCGCCCCTCTGCCATCGCCTGACCGTCCGCCGGGCATGCAATTGGGCTGATCTCTGTATCCGTCTCGCCAAGCTGGCAGCCATCAACCGCTCTTAAACAAGTATCCGGTCACCTCCCCCCGGACAGGCGATGCCCCCCCTTCAAAACCCCACCCCAATCGTCTATGTGCACGCTCTGACCTGTCGGATACGCACCCCATGACCATGACCCTCGCCATTGTCGGACGCCCCAATGTGGGCAAGTCGACGCTGTTCAACCGCCTTGTGGGCAAGCGTCTGGCGCTCGTCGATGACCAGCCCGGCGTGACGCGTGATTTGCGCGAAGGGGCGGGCAAGCTGGCCGATTTGCGTTTCACCGTGATCGACACGGCGGGACTGGAGGAAGCAACCGACGAAAGCCTGCAGGGCCGCATGCGCAAACTGACCGAGCGCGCCGTGGACATGGCCGATGTCTGCCTTTTCATGATCGATGCGCGCACCGGTGTCACCCCGACGGACGAGGTGTTTGCCGACATCCTGCGCAAGCGCGCCGATCACGTTCTGCTGGCCGCCAACAAGGGCGAGGGGTCCGCTGCCGATGCGGGCGTGCTCGAAGCGTTCTCGCTGGGTCTGGGCGAACCCATTCGCCTGTCTGCCGAACATGGCGAAGGGCTGAACGACCTTTATGCGCAATTGCAGCCGCTGGCCGACCTCTTTGCCGAACAGAACGCGCAAGAGGATCCCGAAACCGATGTGAGCATCGACGAGGACGATCCCGACGACGTTCCTCAGCCTACAAACGCCAAGCCCCTTCAGGTGGCTGTGGTGGGCCGCCCCAATGCGGGCAAATCCACCCTGATCAACCGCATCATCGGCGAAGAGCGGTTGCTGACCGGTCCCGAGGCCGGGATCACCCGCGACGCGATCTCTCTGCGCACCGATTGGGCCGGGGCGGATGGTGTGGGCACGCCCATGCGCATCTTTGACACGGCTGGCATGCGCAAGCGCGCCAAGGTGCAGGAAAAGCTGGAAAAACTCTCGGTCGGGGACGGTTTGCGCGCCGTGAAATTCGCCGAGGTGGTGGTCGTCCTGCTCGACGCCGCCATCCCATTCGAACAGCAGGATTTGCGCATCGCCGATCTGGCCGAACGCGAGGGCCGCGCCGTGGTCGTCGCCATCAACAAGTGGGATGTCGAAGACGACAAGCAGGCCAAGCTCAAAGAGTTGAAGGAGAGTTTTGAGCGGCTGTTGCCCCAGCTCAAGGGCGCACCGCTGGTCACCGTGTCGGCCAAGACGGGCCGGGGCCTCGACCGTCTGCACGGCGCCATCATGCGCGCCTATGACGTCTGGAACCGCCGCGTACCCACCGCCGCCCTGAACCGCTGGCTGACGGGCATGCTGGAACAGCACCCGCCGCCCGCGCCGCAGGGCAAGCGGATCAAGCTGCGCTACATGACCCAGGCCAAGACGCGGCCGCCCGGCTTTGTGGTGATGTGTTCGCATCCCGACAAGGTGCCGGAAAGCTACAACCGCTATCTGGTGAACGGGTTGCGGCTCGATTTTGACATGCCGGGCACGCCGATCCGTCTGTTCATGCGCGGCCAGAACGATGCCAACCCCTACAAGGGGCGCAAGAAGCCGGGGCCATCCAAGCTGCGCAAACACACCGAGGGGCGGCGCGGTTAACCTTGGTTAACGGAAATTAACGAAAAAGTCGTTTGGAATCAGGGGTGTCCCCGTGGGGACAGATTTTCGGGTCGGATCGCGCTGATCGTCGGCCGGATCATCACCACCGCGCCCAAGAGCGCCAGCGCGCCCACCGATCGCGGATCGAACCCGTTCTGAACGGCGATGGCAATCAGCGCCCAGATCACCGCAATCCCATAGGTCGGCGCGCGCCCCAGCCCGCGCTGCACCAGCAGCGCCAGCACCACCGCCGCCGTCACCATCACCCACGCCGCCGTCCGCTCGGATGTCCAGCTGTACCCTGCCAGCAACAGACCCAGCGCCACACAGCTCGCAGCACTCAGCCAGCCAGCGTAAAGTCCCAGCGGCCAGGCCGCGGCCCACGCGTCCCCGCGGGGACTGCGCCACAGCGCGATCAGGGCCGAGATCAGCATGACCCAGATCAACACCGTGGCCCAGATCGGACTGCGCACCGCTACGGGCAACCAAGCACTGCCCACCGCGAGCGACACGGCCAACGGCACGCGCATCGGCGCCCAGTCGGGCGCGCTCCAGCGTTTGAGCGCGCCGAACCCCGTTCCCACAATCAACCAAAGGTAAATCACGCCCCATATCACAAAGGCATATCCTGCGGGTTGCACCGCTGGGTCGTTTTGGGGAATCGGAAACTGATCGCCGTCAAACCCGCCAAAGTCAGGCACCCAAAAGGGCGACAGCGCGAAGGTCAGGGCGAGGATCAGCACGAGTGCAGGCATGGATTTCCACCGTTTACAAAGTTCAACTCGCGGTTCATCTTTCCCAAGAACCGCATTTCAGTTCGCCAGAACCTAGACTGACATATTTCATTTCAAGGATTTCCGATGACCCGTATCGTTGTGTTGTGCGATGGCACATGGAACTCACCGGACATGAAGGACACCACGCATGTCCATGCTTTATCAGAGATTTTAGCAAATGACGATGACCAGATCGTCAGATATTTCAACGGCGTTGGCGTCAACGATCCGCAGGAACAGGGCGGTACGTTTGTCGGGCGGGGGATCAACCGGTTCCTTGGCGGTGCGACCGGGTTCGGGCTCGGTAAAAAGGTACGAGAAGCGTATAAATTTATTGCTGACACCTATAAGGACGGCGACGAAATCTATCTTTTCGGGTTCTCGCGCGGTGCCTATACCGCGCGTTCGGTGGCGGGGATGATCCGGAAATGCGGCATCATCGAGAACACAAATGCCTGGTCGCTGCGCCGCGCCTTCAACCTGTATCGCAAAACCGGGGATCATAACGCGCCCGACCGTATCGTCATCCGCGATGCACGTGCGCGGATGTCACCGAATTTTGCGACCTCGAAAAAGGATCAGGAAACGCGCAGTGGACCGACCGTGCCTATCGTGAACATCGCTTATGTGGGCGTGTGGGATACGGTCGGTGCGAAAGGGATACCGACGCCACTTTTTGGCGTATTTGCAACGATTTACAATCGTCGGTACGCTTTTCACGACAATGAGCTGTCCAGTCTTGTGCGGGGGGCACGGCATGCAGTCGCCATCGACGAGCGCCGCGTGTTCTACGTCCCTAGCCTGTGGCGAAACCTACCCAAACTGAACGAAAGCGCCAGCGGAGAAGCCTATCAGCAGAAGTGGTTTGTGGGGGATCACGGCGTGGTGGGCGGCAGTGTCGAGACCGACCCGGTGTCGTGTTTCACGCTGAAATGGGTGGCCGAGGGTGCGGAGCGGCTCACATACAAGCCCGGCAAATCGCTTGACCATGTCGATGCGGATGCGCTGGCTGACCTTGACCGGCTGAACGATCCAAGCGCCATATACAAACTCGCACGAAACCTTTTGCAATGGCGGGAGGGGATCGAGACGGATATCGACACTGACCAGAACGCGCGCAGCCGCGTGCGCGGGCGCGAGGATTACCGTCCCGAAAGCTTGAACAAGCTGCTCCCAAGTTGGCTGCAAGATTGACGCCATATCAACGCACTAGGCCTTAAACCTAATGCGTTGAATGAAAGCCCCGATTATGAAAGTTCGCCCGTTGCGGTCAAGGTCGACTTGCCGCCCAGATAAGGCGCGAGCGCTTCGGGAAGCGCGACAGAACCATCCGCCTGCTGCCCGTTTTCCAGCACCGCAATCAGGCAGCGCCCGACAGCAAGGCCCGAGCCGTTCAGCGTGTGCACGAATTGCGGCTTGCCACCATCTGCCGGTTTGAACCGCGCGTTCATGCGCCGGGCCTGAAAGTCGCCAGTGGTGGAAACCGAACTGATCTCGCGGTAGGTATTCTGCCCGGGCAACCACGCTTCGACATCGTAGGTGCGGAGGGCGCCAAAGCCCATGTCACCCGTGCACAGAACGACCGTTCTGTACGGGATTTCAAGGGCTTCGAGGATGCCGTGGGCACAGCCAAGCATGCGCTGTTGTTCGTCTTCGGACGCGTCGGGATGGGTGATCGACACCATCTCGACCTTTTCGAACTGGTGCTGGCGCAACATGCCCGCCGTGTCACGCCCGGCGCTGCCCGCTTCGGAGCGGAAGCAGAGCGTGTGCGCCGTCATTCGAATGGGCAGGGCGGCCTCGTCCAGGATATCGCCCGCGACACTGTAGGTCAGCGGTACTTCGGAGGTGGGGACAAGCCACATGCCGTCTTCGGTCCGGTAGCTGTCTTCGCCGAACTTGGGGAGTTTGTCGGTGCCGTACATCGCCTCATCGCGCACGAGCACGGGCGAGTTCACTTCGAGCAGGCCATTCTGATCGACATGCGTGTCGATCATGAACTGGGCAAGCGCCCGGTGCACCCGCGCCACCGCGCCTTTGAGCATGACAAAGCGGCTGCCCGAGGTTTTGGCGGCCGTCTCGAAATCCATGGAGGCGGCGACGCCCGCGATCTCGAAATGCTCCTTGGGATCGTGCTCGAAGTTGCGCGGGTTGCCCCAGCGGCGGATTTCGACGTTGTCGTCTTCGTCTGCGCCGTCTGGCACATCGTCGGCGGGCACGTTGGCGATACGTGCAAGGGCGTCAGTCAATTCGGCATCAAGTGCCTTGGCCGCGTCCTGCATCCGGGCGATTTCGGTTTTCTTTTCGGCCACGAGTGCGCGCAGGCGTTGGAATTCATCCTCGTCCCCGCGGCCCTTGGCGGCGCCCACCTCTTTGGAAGCCTTGTTTTGTTCGGCCTGTGCGGTTTCGGCGGCGAGAATCTTGGCCCGGCGCGCTTCGTCCAGGGCCAGAAGGGACGACGACATCGCAGCGTCCCCACGGCGCGCGAGGGCGGCATCGAAGGCGGCTGGATTGGCGCGGATTGCGCGTATGTCGTGCATTGGTCTGGTCCCTTGTGAACAGGTTTCGAGTGGCGCTGCTATGCCCTATCGCGGCGTTGGTGAAAAGTGCTTAGCTCATCGCAACGGGGACCTGGCCAGACATGGTTGGGGATGGGACCTATTGCGTGGTGCGCGTATGGATCACTTCGCGCACCCAGGGGCCGATGGGAACGGCGATGGCGTCACCGCCATCCTGGCTGGAGGTCACAGCCACAACTGCGGCGCCTTCCGGGCCGATTTGCAGAACCGGGCTGCCGGAGTTGCCGCCGACCACACGGCAGCCCACGGTCAGCCGCGTGCGGGACTTGCTTCGCAGAGGGCAATCGGTACGGCCCGAGAGCCGGTAGGGGATCAGCCGGTGATAGCCGAGAAGTGCGTAGCTGTCTGCGGTGGCAGCACCGAGGGGCAGGGGGGTGATATCGGTTACAGGAGTATCCAGCACCCAAAGGCCGACATCGTGATCGGGGCTGTGATGTCCGGACGCGAAATAGGTTGGATGCGGGACTTGTTCGATAATTCTGCGGCGGACCACGACGGTGTCGTTGAACGCGCCTGCCAAAAACTGCAGTTGCGCGTCGGGGTCGTCTGGTGTGCCCGCGCGCGCGCAATGCCCGGCGGTCAGGACGATATTTGGGGCCACCAGTGTTCCGCTGCAGAACCCGCGCCCTAGATCACGCGGATCCACAACGCGCCCGATCGCGGGCCACATGCGCGCGTCGGGTTCGGGCAGGGCCGGCATGAGGCCGTCAGCCCAAAGTTGCGTCGGTAAAATCAGCAGGCAGGCGAGGATCAGGCGCGTCATGGGGCAACCTTAGAGCGGCAAAATTGCCACGTCTATTGCCGCTTGCGCCCGATAGGGCCGCGCCTTAGGTAGGGCGGAAACCGTTATAAATGACAGGATGCGCCTTTATGGAAGCCTTCGCACAATTTGTCCCGCTGATCCTGATCTTTGCGATCATGTATTTCCTGCTGATCCGTCCGCAGCAAAAGAAAGTGAAAGAGCATCAGGCGATGGTCGAGGCGCTGCGCCGCGGGGATCAGGTGGTCACCCAGGGCGGGCTGATCGGGAAGGTCAGCAAGGTCAAGGAAGACAACGAGGTTGAGGTGGAACTGGCCGAGGGCGTGAAGGTGCGCGTGGTCAAGTCGACCATTGCGCAGGTGCTGAACAAGACCGAGCCTGCGAAGTAATGCTTCAGATCGAGAGCTGGAAGCGGGTTCTGATCTGGGCGCTGTGTGCGCTGGGTCTGATCCTGGCGCTGCCCAACGGGTTTTACACGCGGGTCGAGCAGCACAATGACGCGGCCCAAGCGATTGAGCTGGGGGCGGACACGCCCGAGAATCAAGCGCTGCTGGGGCAGTGGCCGGAGTGGATGCCGTCGAGCCTTGTGAACCTGGGGCTGGATTTGCGCGGCGGCGCGCATCTGCTGGCCGAAGTGCAGGTCGAGGACGTCTATGCCAGCCGGATGGAGGCCAGCTGGCCGGAGATCCGTGACATTTTGCGGCCCGAGCGGGCGGTGATCGGGACCATCCGGTTGCAGCCGTCGGAGCCGGGGGAATTGCGCATTCGCATCGGGGAGCCTGCGGGGATGCAGCGGGCGTTGCAGGTGGTGCGGACGCTGGCGCGGCCTGTGACCTCACTGACTGCGACAGGGGCGGACGATATCGTGGTGCGGGCCGAGGGTGCGGACGTGATTGTCGTGACGCTGAGTGATGAGGAAAAGCTGGCGAGCGACGAGCGCACGGTGCAGCAGTCGCTTGAGATCGTGCGCCGCCGGATTGACGAGGCGGGCACGCGCGAGCCGACCATTCAGCGCCAGGGCAGCCAGCGCATTCTGATCCAGGTGCCTGGCATCGGGTCGGCGGCGGAGTTAAAAGAGCTGATCGGGACCACGGCGCAGCTGACCTTCAACCCGGTGGTGAACCGGACGTCGGACGAAAACGCGGCCCCCGGGATTGGCAACAAGCTGGTGCCGTCGCTGGATGAGCCGGGGCTGTTCTACGTGATCGAGAGCGCGCCTGTGGTGACGGGCGAGGACCTGGTGGATGCGCAGCCGAGCTTTGACCAGAACGGCAACCCGGCGGTGAGCTTTCGCTTCAACACATCCGGTGCACGGCGATTTGGCGACTACACAGCAGAAAATATTGGCTCGCCTTTCGCCATCGTGCTGGACGATGAGGTCGTGTCGGCACCTGTGATCCAGAGCCATATTCCGGGCGGATCAGGCATTATCACCGGGCGGTTCTCGGTCGAGGAGTCGACCGAACTGGCCATCCTGCTGCGCGCAGGGGCGTTGCCTGCGGAACTGACCTTCCTTGAAGAGCGCACAATTGGCCCGGAACTGGGGCAGGACAGCATCGATGCGGGCAAGATCGCGACCATCGTCGCCTTTGCCGCAGTGCTGGTGTTCATGGGGTTGAGCTATGGCCTGTTTGGCATTTTCGCCAATATCGCTCTGATCATCAATATTGGCCTGATCTTTGGCCTGCTCAGCATGATCGGGGCGACGCTGACCTTGCCCGGGATCGCGGGCATCGTGCTGACGGTCGGTATGGCGGTGGACGCCAACGTGCTGGTGTTCGAGCGGATACGCGAAGAGTTGAAGTCGTCGCGTGGCCCCGCGCGGGCCATTGAGTTGGGGTATGAAAAGGCGCTGTCGGCCATTCTGGACGCCAACATTACGACCTTCATCACCGCCGTGATCCTGTTCGCCATGGGGTCGGGCCCGGTGCGCGGGTTTGCGATCACGCTGGGGCTGGGCATCCTGACATCGGTGTTCACAGCGATCTTTGTGACCCGCCTGATGGTGGTGATGTGGTTCGAACGTCGCCGCCCCAAGACAATCGAGGTGTAGCATGAGGGTGGCCACACGCATGCGCCATGCCCGACCTCGGGAGGGCACAGCACCCTGTATGTTCAGTGCAGCACATCAAAGCACGCACGTCGCGCGTTTTGCGCAGGACATCTCCGTATGCCCTCCCGGGGGGGAGGTCGGGCATGGCGCATGCGCGCCGCGCGGAGCATCTGATCCCCTGTATGGAGCCGAGCAATGCGACTGAAGCTTGTCAAACAGGGCACCAATTTCGACTTCTTCAGCCGGTGGAAGATTTTTCTTGGCTTGTCCGGGCTGTTGATCCTGCTGGCGGGGGTGTCCTTTGTGCTGCAGGGGCTGAACTACGGCATCGATTTCCGGGGCGGCACCACTGTGCGGACGGAAAGCACACAGCCGGTGGACACCGGCCTTTACCGGGATGCGCTGACGCCGCTGGAACTGGGCGACATTTCGATCACCGAGGTGTTCGATCCGACCTTTGATGCGGACCAGAACGTGGCGATGATCCGCATTCAGGCGCAAGAGGGCCAAGAGGCGGTGACGCCCGAAACCATTCGGGCCGTACAAGGCGCGTTGAGTGCGGCAGTGCCGGACATCAAGTTTGTATCGGTGGAATCCGTTGGTCCCAAAGTGTCGGGCGAATTGATCCAGACGGCGGCGATTGCGGTGCTTTTGGCCATCGGGGCGGTGCTGATCTACATCTGGTTGCGGTTTGAATGGCAGTTCGCGCTGGGGGCCGTGGCGGCGCTTGTGCATGACGTGATCCTGACCATCGGGGTGTTTTCCGAGCTTCAGATCAAGTTTGACTTGGCCATCATCGCGGCGCTGCTGACCATCGTGGGCTATTCGCTGAACGACACGGTTGTCGTGTTCGACCGGGTGCGGGAGAACCTGCGGAAGTACAAGAAAAAGCCGCTGGCGGAGGTCCTGAACATCTCGATCAACGAGACGCTCAGCAGGACAGTCATGACCTCGGTCACCACACTACTGGCGCTGATTTCGCTCTATTTGCTGGGCGGCGATGTGATCCGCGGCTTTGTGTTTGCGATGATCTGGGGCGTGATTGTGGGGACGTATAGCTCCGTCTTTGTGGCGTCGACCATCCTGCTGTGGCTGGGGGTCAAGCGTGACTGGTCCAAGCCGGACACGAACGCGGGCAACCAATACGCCAATATCGACGCCTGAGCGGCGGCTGGTCTGGACTGGCCCCGCAACTGGCCCTAGCGTGCCCGTCTTGGGACTGCATGCTGGGGCATCATGGTGCATTTGATCGCAGATACAATGGCGTTGCCCGGCTTTGTCTGGGTGGTTGTCATCACCATTGCGGCGGGCGTCGTTTATGGCTTTGCGGGGTTTGGGGCGGCGCTGGTGTTCATGCCGATGGCGACCGCCTTTGTGCCGGTCGAGATGGCGATTGCGGCCTTTGGCGTGACGGCATTGGCATCGCTTGTGTCTGTCGTGCCGCGGGCCTGGGGGCAGGCGGATCGCCCGAACGTTGTGCTTATGATTGTCGTGGCGACGTTGGCCTTGCCGCTGGGCATCGCCGTTCTCAAGGCCAATGACGTGACCACGATGCGGTGGGCGGTGCTGGCTGTGACCACCATCACGCTGGTCGCGCTGATGTTGGGCTGGCGGTATCAGGCCGCCCCCACACGTGCGGCACGCGTGGGCGTTGCGGCGGCGACGGGCGTGGTCGGCGGGGCCACGGGGCTTGTCGGGCCGATCATGGTGCTGTTCCAATTGAGCGGGCAGGAGGGGGTGGCGCGGGCGCGGGCGAATACGTTGGTGTTTTTGACAACGACTGGCCTGCTGACCGTGCCAATGATGGCAGCACAAGGACTGTTGACGGCGGAGGCCGTGGTGCTGGGGCTGATGCTGATCGTGCCTTACGGTGTGGCCTCGCGGGTGGGGCAGGCGCTGTTCGATCCCGAAAAACAGGTCGTTTACCGACGCGTGGCCTATGCGATCATCGCGGCGGCGATTGTCATGGGCCTGCCGATCTATGGATCCGGCGCGTGATAGATGCCGTGATCGACGCGCTGGCGCTGCCGGGGATCGGATGGCTCGTCACTGCGATCCTCGCCGCGGGGCTGGTGCGCGGCTTTGCCGGGTTCGGGTCGGGCATGATCATCATGGCGGCGGCCAGTTCGGTGCTTTCGCCCTTTGCAGCCCTTGCTTTTCTGACGGTGGTCGAGTTCTGGGGGCCGCTCCCGAACCTGCGCGCAGCCTTGCGGGACGGGAACCTGCGCGAGACGCGCTGGCTGCTGACGGGTGTGGCGCTTGGCTTGCCTGTGGGGCTGTGGGCGTTGTCCTTTGTCGCGCCGGATGTGTTCGGCTGGGGCGTGTCCGTTGCCATCCTGATCCTGCTGGCCGCGTTGATGTCGGGCTGGCGTTATGCTGGGCCGATGGGGCCGCGCACGACCATTGGCGTGGGCACGCTGGGCGGCTTTCTGGGGGGATTGGCGGGCATTCCCGGCCCGCCGGTGATTTTGCTGTATATGGCGTCGGCCAAGGCGATCGCGGTGATCCGGGCCAATTTCCTTCTGTATCTGTTGGGCATTGATGTGATGATGCTGGGCCTTTTCCTGGTGTTTGGCCTGCTGGATGCACAGGCCGTGATCGTGGGCCTGGTGCTGGTGCCGCTGTACATGCTGGCCAACGTGGCGGGCGCGTGGCTGTTTGATCCGCAGGCCGAGCGACTTTTCCGCACGGTGGCCTATATCGTCATCGCGGCATCGGCTATTCTGGGACTGCCGATTTGGGAGATGGGACATGCGCCTGAATGAGATCACGTTTACCGATGCTAAGCCGGTCGAGGGCTACGGGCCGGGGTTTTTTCGCATCGGCGGTGAGGTGATTGTAGGCGGGGTTTTGACCGGGCCGACCGGGACCGTCGCTTGGGGCGGGTATGACGATGTGGCACCCCTGGTGGCGCTGGCGCGCAAGGTGGATGTGCTGTTTATGGGGACGGGGGCGGATATTGCGCATATTCCGGGTGAGGTGCGGGCAAAGTTGGAAGCGGCGGGTTTGGGGGTCGAGGTCATGTCCTCGCCATCTGCGGCGCGCACCTACAATGTGCTCTTGAGCGAAGGGCGGCGCATTGCGCTGGCGGTGTTGCCGGTTTGATCCTGCGGGATTTGCATATTTTAAGAACAATGAAGGTGCTTTTGCGCCTGCGCTCAATCGGTTAGCCATGTCACATGGAGTTGACAGTCACTGATCTGGCGGTGGGTCGCGGTGGAGTACCGGTGCTGGCGGGCGTGTCCTTTGGCCTTGGGGCCGGGCAGGCGCTGGCGCTGCGTGGGCCCAATGGGTCGGGCAAGACGACGCTTTTGCGCACGGTGGCCGGGTTGCAGCCGCCGATGGCGGGGTCCGTGGCGGGGGCCGAGGACCGGATCGCCTATGCCGCCCATGCTGATGGGTTGAAGGCCGCGCTGACGGTGGCGGAGAATTTGGGGTTCTGGGCGTCTGTGTTTGGACAGTCGGAGATTGCGCCTGCGGTTACGGCCTTTGATCTTGAGGACTTTTTGGACCGGCGTGCGGGGCAGTTGTCTGCGGGGCAGAAGCGGCGGTTGGGTTTGGCCCGGTTGATGGTGACGGGCCGCGATGTCTGGGTGCTGGATGAGCCGACCGTGTCGCTGGATGCGGCGTCGGTGGCGCTCTTTGCCGATGCGGTGCAGGGGCATCTCGCGCAGGGTGGGGCTGCACTGATGGCGACGCATATTGATCTTGGGATCGAAGCGGAGACGCTGGATGTGTCGCAGTTTCGGTCCGCTGCCCTCGCGATGGATGCCGCGGACGAGGCGTTTCTGTGAGGGCGCTGTTTTTCCGTGACCTGGCGCTCGCGTTGCGGGCGGGCGGCGGCTTTGGTCTTGGGCTGGCGTTCTTTCTCATCGTGGTGGTGCTCGTGCCTTTCAGCGTGGGGCCGCAATCGGCGCTTTTGACCCAGATTGCGCCGGGCGTGCTGTGGTTGGGGGCGCTCTTGGCATGCCTGCTGTCGCTCGATCGGCTGCTGGCGGTGGATTGGGAGGATGGGGCGCTTGACCTGTTGGCCACATCGCCGCTGCCTTTGGAGGGCATTGTTGCCGTGAAGGCGGCGGCGCATTGGGTGACCACGGGGTTGCCCTTGGTTCTGGCGGCCCCTGTACTGGGCGTGCTTTTGAACCTTGCGCCGTCCGGCTACGGGGTGCTGGTGTTGAGCCTTGCGCTCGGCACGCCCGCGCTCTCGATGATCGGGGCCTTTGGCGCAGCGCTGACCGTCGGGATCAAGCGCGGAGGGCTGCTGCTGTCGCTTTTGGTGCTGCCGCTTTATGTCCCCACGCTGATCTTCGGGGCAGAGGCCGCGCGGCGGGCGGCGCAGGGTCTGGACTCGGCCACGCCCCTGCTGCTCTTGGCGGGCGTGACGCTGGCCGTGCTGGCGGCGATGCCATTTGCCGCAGGCCTCGTGCTGCGGGTGAACCTGAGATAACATGGATGTCGATTGAGAAGGGGCGCAGGAGCGCTTAGGTACCTGTCATGGCTTCACTTTGGGAATATGCCAACCCGGTCAAGTTCTTGCGCCTGAGCGAACGGGTGCAGCCGTGGCTGTGGTGGGGCGCTGGCATCTGCCTGATTGTCGGGCTGATCTGGGGGTTCTTCTTTACGCCCGATGACTTCCGGCAGGGATCAACCGTCAAGATCATCTATCTGCACGTGCCGTCGGCCCTGATGGCGATCAATGCCTGGTTCATGATGCTTGTGGCGTCGCTGATCTGGATCGTGCGGCGGCACCATGTGTCAGCGCTGGCGGCCAAGGCGGCGGCGCCCGTGGGTATCGTGATGACACTGATTGCGCTGTTCACCGGCGCGATCTGGGGGCAGCCCATGTGGGGGACGTGGTGGGCCTGGGACCCGCGGCTGACCTCCTTCCTGATCCTGTTTTTGTTCTATCTTGGCTACGTGGCCCTCTGGGAAGCCATTGAGGACCCCGACACGGCGGCGGACCTGACGTCGATCCTGTGTCTGGTCGGCACCGTCTTTGCGGTGCTGAGCCGCTATGCGGTGCTGTTCTGGAACCAGGGACTGCATCAGGGGGCGTCGCTCAGCCTCGACAAGGAAGAGAACGTGGCCGATGTGTTCTATTTCCCGCTGCTGGTGTGCATCGGGGGATTTGTGTTGCTGTTTCTGGCGTTGGTTCTGTACCGGACCGGCACGGAGATTCGGGTGCGCCGGACGCGGGCGCTGATGGCACGGGAGGCGCGGCTTGCCTGATCTTGGGAAATACGCCGACGCGGTGCTGTCGGCTTATGCGGTGTCCATTCTGCTTTTGGTGGCCATCGTTGTGCTGACCCTGCGGCGCGGCCGCAAGGTGCGGGCCGAGATGGAGAATGTCGAACGGCGGAGCGCGCGCGATGGCTAGATTCTCGCCCCTCATGCTTGCGCCTATCGGCATTTTTGCGGGCTTTGTCGCGCTGGCTGCTGTGGGCATGTTTCGCGACAACCCGAATGAATTGCCTTCGACCCGGGTTGGGGGGCCTGCGCCCCCTTTGACCGAAGCACAATTGGCCGATTATGCCCCGGTTGGCGCGGATGATCTGGCGCGGGGCGAGGTGACGTTGGTGAATTTCTGGGCCTCTTGGTGTCCGCCCTGCCGCGCCGAACATCCCAAGCTTCTGGAAATGGCGGCGGACGGTATGCCGATCATCGGCGTGAATTTCCGCGATACCGAAGGGCCTGCGGCGCAATATTTACAGGACGATGGCAATCCGTTTGTTGCCGTGGCCTTTGATCCCGCTGCGCGGTCGGCCATCGATTGGGGTGTCACGGCCCCGCCCGAGACCTTCATTCTGGATGGGGATGGCACGGTACTGTACCGGTTTCAGGGGCCGCTTGTCGGGTCGGATTACGAGAACCGGTTTTTGCCTGAGTTGGAGAAGGCGCTGACGAATTGAGCGCTTTTGGGTGCGCGACAATCGTGATGCACACTGGTTCTTCTGACTGAAAATACGACCGCCGGAGGCTCCGGTTGTAAATGTCGGGTGCCTCCGGCGGGGATTTTTTTGAAACAGAGAAGACAGGACCGATCTGCGCCGATCCTGTTCGTCACTCTGTAAGATTAGGCGGCGCTGGCAAGATTACGCAGCACGTAGTGCAGCACGCCGCCATGTTCGATATATTCAATCTCGATCGCGGTATCGATCCGGCATTTCAGCATGATCTCTTTGGTCGATCCGTCACCCATGGTGATGGTGCAGGGCACCTCTTGCAGGGGTTGGATCGTGTCTAGGCCTGAGATGGAGACGGTTTCGTCACCCTTGAGACCCAGTTTCTTGCGCGTGTCGCCATCGGTGAATTCAAATGGAATCACACCCATGCCCACCAGGTTCGACCGGTGGATACGCTCAAAGCTTTCGGCGATGACCGCCTTCACACCCAACAGGGCCGTGCCCTTGGCCGCCCAGTCACGGGACGAACCGGCACCGTACTGTTCACCACCAAAGATCACCAGCGGGGTGCCGTTTTCCTGGTGCGCCATGGACGCGTCAAAGATCGACGTCTGGTCGCCGTCCGGTCCAAGCGTGTAGCCGCCTTCGACCCCGTCCAGCATCTCGTTCTTGATGCGGATGTTGGCGAAGGTGCCGCGCATCATGATCTCGTGGTTGCCGCGGCGCGAGCCATACGAGTTGAACTCGCGCGGGGCGACCTGGCGTTCAGTCAGATAGCGGCCCGCAGGCGTGCTTTCCTTGAACGACCCGGCGGGGCTGATGTGGTCGGTGGTGATCATGTCGCCGAGGATGGCCAGAACCTTGGCGCCTTCGATGTTGGTGATCACGCCCGGCTCGGGTGACATGCCCTGGAAGTAGGGCGGGTTCTGGACGTAGGTCGAGGTCGGTGGCCAGTCATAGGTTTTCTGGTCTGTCGTTTCCACGCCCTGCCACTTTTCGTCGCCGGTGAAGACCTCGGCGTATTTCTCCTGAAAGGCTTGGCGCGTCACGGTCGCTTCGACCAGTTCGGCGACTTCCTGGCTCGAGGGCCAGATGTCTTTCAGGAACACGTCGTTGCCGTCCTTGTCCTGACCAATGGGGTCAGAGGCAAGGTTGATGTCGAGGGTGCCGGCCAATGCATAGGCCACCACGAGGGGCGGTGAGGCGAGGTAGTTGGCGCGCACGTCTGGCGAGATGCGCCCTTCAAAGTTGCGGTTGCCCGACAGGACCGACGTGGCAACCAAATCGCCGTCTGCGATGGCCTTGCTGATTTCCTCCTGAATCGGACCGGAGTTGCCGATGCAGGTGGTGCAGCCATAGCCCACGAGGTTGAAACCGATGGCGTCCAGATCGTCCTGCAGGTCGGCGGCTTCGAGATAGGCCGATACAACTTGGCTACCGGGGGCCAGCGATGTCTTAACCCACGGTTTGCGGTCCAGACCCAGTGCGCGCGCCTTGCGGGCCACGAGGCCCGCGCCGATCATCACATAGGGGTTCGACGTGTTGGTGCAGGAGGTGATCGAGGCAATCACAACCTTGCCCGATTCCATGGTGTAGTCTTCGCCTTCCACGGGGACTTCCTTGCCCATGGGGCGCTTGAACGTCTCTTCCATTTCCTTGTGGAAGGCCGTTTTCGCGTCCGTCAGCGCCACATAATCCTGCGGGCGCTTGGGCCCCGAGATGGCGGGCACGATGGTGCCCATGTCAAGGTGCAGCGTGTCGGTGTAGATCGGCGCGTAGTCATCGCCGCGCCAGAACCCGTTTTCCTTGGCATAGGCTTCGACCAGCTCGATGCGGTCCTCGTCCCGGCCCGTGTTGCGCAGGTAGCGCAAGGTTTCGTTGTCGATCGGGAAGAAACC
>JBCDEK010000029.1:0-34416 GCA_039179785.1 Pseudomonadota bacterium
GGCCGTCACCAACCGCTCGACGCAGGCGAGCAAGTCGCGTTCCAAGGCTGTCAGTTGGGTCATCTAATCCTCCTCGATCCGAATGCAGGTGACGTGTCTCTCGCCCATCGTGCAGGTGCGCAGGCGCGTCTTCGATGGGTCCAGGATCAGCCACGTTCCCTCGGGTCGCTCGATCCGCGTCAGGCCCAGTTCCGTCAGTTCCGAGCGTGTCAGATGCACCGTCCAGAAAAAGCTCGCGGCCATCATCAAAGCGATCCCCGTCAGCACCATCGCCCCGATCAGCCAGGGAGAGATCGTCAGCCAGAGGCGGATCGATCTCAGCCGCGTCTCGAACAGGCTCGCTGTCTCCGTCTGAAAGCGGCGCGTATCGCTCGCGATGGTATGCTGCGCGGAGTCCACAATGGTCTTCAAATCGATCCTGAAGCTCTTGAGCTGGGACGAGATCGAGGCGACGTGCTCTTGCCTGAGCTCGTCGAGTTCCGCGTTCAGCTTCTCGCTCAGCCGGGTCGGTTTGCCAGTCTTCATGGAATATCTCTCCTTTCAGCCGCCAGCGCTCGCCGGTCTCGGGATCGCGGGCGGTGATGTAGGCCTTGCCGGTGCGCGGCAGGTCGAAGCCTGCGTCGGTGAGCGCGTCGATCATGGTCGCGCGGTCCGTGATCAGGCCCATATCGATCTGGTCCTGTATCCAGGCATGCAGCTCGTCCCGGCCCTGGGCGCGGGTTGTGGCCTCGGTGGTGTGGCGGACCTCCTGTGCCCGTTCCACGTCCATCGGATCGGCCCAGCCGTACCGCTGGTTCACCACGTCCCGCAGGCTGTCATAGGCGTCTTGGTAGCCGGGAGGCGCGATGTTGAGGCTCTTGCCCGTCGTCAACTCCAGGCGCGGCGTGCAGAAGTGAAGCTCGACCCGGCCTTCGTGGCGATGGCGGACCCAGAGCACCTCATATTGCTCAGGGTCCAGCCCCGCGAAGGCCAGCCGCTCGAACTCGTCCATGACCTCGGCCTGCTGGTCCTCGGTCGGATCGTCGCTGTCGGCAAAGCTGATCACACCCGCGCGGTAGGTCCAGTGGTGGCGGCTCGCGTCGATGAGGGCTTCGGTGCGCTCTGGGTTGCCGCGCAGGACCTCGGGCAGCGGATCGCGGGTGACACTGACGGGCTGGCCATCGGCATCGCGGATCAGATCGCGATTGCCGTCATAGGCCAGCACCCGCGCGGCCACGAGGTAGCCGACCGGCCCCGCGCCCGCGCCTTTGCCGTTGGGAAAGAACTTGATCAGCACCGCCGCGCCTCGTCTAGGAGCGCGGCAAGCTGGCGTTCGATCACCACAAGGCGGCGCGCGACGGTCAGCGTGTCGAGATCGGTGCGCCCGACCTTCATCGCGTGGTTCAGCCAGCGGGCTATCTGATTGAGGTTGCCGCCGATGCGCCCGACAGCCAGTACCAACGCCGGATCGACGCGCGGGATGGGCTTGCGGCGGCGCGCTTCGGTGAGGCCAAGCGCCTCGCGTAGAAGGGTCGAGGCAGACAGGCCAGCGGCTTCGGCTTTGGCGCGCAGCTGGGCCTTCTCGGACGCGGTGCAGCGGAAGACGAAGGTCTCCGTCAGCGGCTCTTTGGCGGGGGCTTTGCCCGCGCCGGTGGGGTTCGAAGGGGAGGCTTGCCGCCCCTCGCAAGGTCCCGTGTCAGCAGCGCCAGCGTATGACATGGGTCGCCTTGCTGTTTGCCCTTCGGTGGGTCTGGTGTTGCTCATGATCTAAGGCCTGCCGCCTGGATTTGGGCCTGTGTCACCAACTCTGCAGCCAAGAGCGCATCGACTTGGCCCGGAGTGATGTGGCGGCAAAGAGGGTGCTTGTCCGTGACCCAGTTCGCCAAACCTGCAAGCATCTCGGCTTCCTTCGCCTTCGTCTCTTCTCGGCCCTTGGCGATGTCTTCGACATAGGCCCGCCACCGTCCCGACTTGAACCAGTTGTCCGAGAAGCAGACCTTCGACCGGGTGAAGCCTAAGCTCTCCGTTGCGTAGGCCTTGACGGCCTGCAACAGGTCCCCGACCTCTGTCCCGGCTTCCAGGATGCCCCTTATTCGCCCGAGACATTCAGCCTTCCCGCGCAAACGGTCGGACGGATAGGCGGCCAAAATCTTCTCAGCTTCTTCATCCGCCGCCGCCACGCGCTCGCGCGTAGGTGGTTTATGGATGGTTTTAGGATGGTTTGGGGGCCGTGGTGGCCCCGGTACCCCGGCCACTGTGGCCCCCGTTCCAGGTCCAGTCTGGACGGGGTCCACTGTGGCCCCCGTCTCGACATCGGGCTCGGCAGTGAGTTCCAGCGCCTCGATCTGGGCAAGATCGATCCGGTAAACGACCGTGAATCCGTTCTTGCAGCCCCGCGCTCCGGTCTCCACCAGGATGCCTTCCTTCAAGAAGTCGCGGATCGTGCGCTTGACGGTGGTCTCTCCAAGTTCGGTGTGCCGCTGGATTGTTCCCTTCGAACACCAGATGCCGGAGCCATCATCAGACGCCTTGTCCGCCAGAAACATGATGATCTGCTTGCGCGTCGCACTTCCGAACTTCCGCTCGGCGCAAGCATTCGCAACCCGCCAGCTCATCGGATTGCCCCAAAAGCCGCACAGACGTGCGAATTTTGTACAGGTTTTGTACGAGATTTCGGGCGTTTTCGGGGAATTCGGCTGAAAACGAAACGGGCGTTTCTGCAGGCTCGGACAGAACCCCTTGCAAATAAGCCATATTTTTCAGGTGGTTTTGGCGACCCCGGCAGGATTCGAACCTGCAACCTGCCCCTTAGGAGGGGGCTGCTCTATCCAGTTGAGCCACGGGGCCGTGTGCGCATTGACCTATCGCCTCGCGCGTCGCTTGTCATCCGTTTCAGCATGGTTCGGATCGCCCAAATGCTTGAATCTCGCCCGGTTTTGGCGGTAACTCGGGTCAAACACCGAAAGGACTGTCCTTGACCGACCGCCCCGCCCGCCCGTTGACCTTACGCGATGTCTCTGCTGCATCCGGGGTATCGGAAATGACCGTCAGCCGCGTGTTGCGCAATCGCGGCGATGTGTCTGAAGCGACACGAAAAAAAGTGCTCGAGGCAGCACAGGCCCTTGGCTATGTGCCCAATCAGATCGCCGGTTCTCTGGCATCGCAGCATGTGAACCTTGTCGCTGTTATCGTACCTTCGCTCAGCAATATGGTTTTTCCCGAGGTGCTGACCGGCATCAATCAGGTGCTCGAAGACACACCGCTGCAACCGGTGTTCGGCGTGACAGACTACATGCGCGACAAGGAAGAACGGGTGCTCTACGAAATGCTGTCCTGGCGGCCCTCGGGTGTGATCATTGCAGGGCTTGAACACTCGGATGCGGCGCAAGCGATGCTCAAAAACGCGGGCATTCCGGTGGTCGAGATTATGGATACCGACGGCACCCCCGTTGACAACATGGTGGGCATTTCGCACCGTCAGGCGGGCCTTGACATGGCCAAGGCGATCCTCAAACAGGGATATTCGCGCATCGGGTTCATGGGCACATCAATGCCCCGCGACCACCGCGCCCGCAAACGGTTCGAGGGGCTGACCGAAGGGTTGGCCAAGGCCGGGATCGAGATTGAGGCGCGCGATTTTTACGAGGGCGGCTCGGCCCTCGCCAAAGGGCGCGAGATGACAAAGACGATGCTGGACGCCAACCCGGAGCTTGATTTTCTTTATTATTCCAATGACATGATCGGGGCTGGCGGGCTACTTTACCTTCTGGACGAAGGGATTGACGTGCCGGGACAGATTGGTTTGGCGGGGTTTAACGGTGTGGAACTGCTGCAAGGGTTGCCGCGCCAGTTGGCAACCACCGATGCGTGCCGTCTGGAAATCGGGCGTGCTGCGGCAGAAATCATTCGGGACCGGAACGCGCCTGGCGCCAACTCTGAGCCCAGGCACATCACGCTGACGCCCACGATTTCCTATGGCGATACCCTGCGCCGCGCCTTGCGGACGTGACGTCGTTCACCCTGACGAACGAACAGGCGCGCCGCGTTTTTCTGGACCGGCATGCCTTGTCAGAGCCGCCTGCCGGGCCCGCCCATGGCCAGGCGCTTTTGGATGTGATCACGCGGCTTGGTTTTGTTCAGCTTGACAGCATCAACACCGTTGCACGGGCTCATGATCTGATCCTGTTTGCGCGGCGGCCACGGTATCGACCAAAAAACCTAAAGAACCTTTACGAACGCGACCGAGCGCTCTTTGAACACTGGACGCATGACGCTGCCGTCATTCCCGCAGCGTTCTATCCCTATTGGCATCTACGCCGCGAACGCGACGCGGCCCGGCTTCGCGAGAAGTGGAGCGAATGGCGGCGCGACGGCTTTGAGGCCAAGTTCCAACCGGTGCTGGACCGCATTCGCGAACAGGGTCCTTGCTGCTCGGCCGATGTGGGAGAAGACGAAACGCGTGGCTCGGGCGGCTGGTGGGATTGGCATCCATCAAAGACGGCTCTGGAGTATCTCTGGCGCAGTGGTGCCTTGCAGGTGGTGCGCCGCGAAGGCTTCCAGAAGTACTACGACCTAACCGAGCGGGTGTTGGACGCCCGCACCATCGGCAATGCACCGGACACAGAGGAAACAATTGACTGGTGTTGCCGCGAGGCATTGGACCGGTTGGGCTTTGCCACACACGGAGAATTGGCCGCCTTCTGGGATCATATCAGCCCTGCGGAGGCGAAGGACTGGTGCCTGAAGGCTTTGGCGACGGGTCGGATCATTCAGGTTGTGATCACCGGTACAGACGGGACGGAGCGCGCAGCCTATGCCTGGCCATCCTTGCCCGACGATCTGGCGCTTGATCATGACCCCACATCGCGCCTGCGGATGCTCAGCCCGTTTGACCCGGCCCTGCGCGACCGCAAGCGGGCGGAGCGGCTGTTTGGTTTTGCTTACCGGATCGAGATTTTTGTGCCCGAGCCCAAGCGGACATATGGCTACTATGTTTTTCCACTGTTGGAAGGCGCACGCGTCGTGGGCCGGGTCGACGTGAAGGCGCACCGCGCTGACGATGTGCTGCGCGTGCGGGCGCTTTGGCCGGAGCGTAAGGTGCGTTGGGGCAAGGGCCGACAGGCTGCGTTCGAAGCCGAACTGGACCGCATCACCAAACTGGCGGGCGTCTCGCAGATCGACTTTGATGACGGCTGGCTGCGCACCGCGCTTTAGCGTTGCACCCGCAGGCCGAGCCTTTACCCTGTTGCCTATGACACAAAGTGCTGCAGACACACCCAGAGTACGCTCCGTCGGACTGGACGGCGTCTTGGTAACGTTTGGGGACACGGCCACGGATGCGGCCAACCGCGCCGCCATTGCCTTTCGCAGTGCCGTCGATGCGCAGGGCTGGATCGAGATTGCCGAGAGCAGCAGCACGCTGGTGTCCGCCTTTTTCCGGGTGGACCTGTCTGAACACCGGTTTGACGCGGTTGCCGACAAGCTGGGCGCGGTGCTGGACACGCGCGACTGGTTGTCCGCCGCCTTGCCCGAGGGGCGGGCCTTGTGGACCATTCCAGCGGTTTTTGGCGGGGATCGGGCACCGCAGTTTTCCGAGGCGGCTGAGGCTGCAGGGGTGACCAAAGATGCGGCGTTGCGGGAACTGACGTCGACCCGCTTGCGCGTGTTGACGCTGGGCTTTGCACCGGGTCAGCCCTATCTGGGGACGCTGGGCAAGGCCTGGAACATCCCGCGACAACAAGAGCTTACGCCGAATGTCCCTGCAGGGGCGCTGGTGGCCGCCGTACGCCAGATCTGCTTATTTGCGAAGGATACGCCGACGGGATGGCGCCATGTGGGCCAGTCCGCCTTTGCCTGCTTTCGTCCCCGAGGGGATACTCCGTTTCCCCTCGCGCCGGGCGATGAGGTGCAGTTCACAGACATTACAGCCAAGGAGCTTGCGCGGATTGAGAGCAACGTCACTGATGGATCGGGCGGTGCAACGCGTGAGGTGCTGGAATGACCGCGCTGCGCGTGCATCAGGTTGGACCCGGTGTGGCTGTGCAGGACCTGGGACGCAGCGGGTACTTGTCCAAGGGGCTGACACGCGGCGGGGCCGCGGATCGGCTGGCGGTGCATGAAGGTGCGGCGCTGCTGCGCCAGTCGCCTGATTTGGCGGTTCTTGAGATGGTGGGCACCGGGGGCACGTTTGAAGCTTTGGGCGACGTGCGTATCGCTCTTACGGGTGCCGAGATGACGGCGCAAATTGATGGCGCGACGGCCAGTTGGAACGCGAGCCATCATGTGCCCAAGGGCGCGGTGCTGACCATCGGTCCGACGCGGGCGGGCACGTATGGTTATCTGCACGTGGGCGGCGGGTTTGAGACGGCCCCAATGCTGGGATCGCGCGCGACCCATCAGTCTTGTGGGTTGGGGGCGCTGGTCGCTGCGGGTGATACGTTGCCCGTTGGGGACGATCGCGCGGGCGATGTGGGCATGACGTTGCTCCGCGATCCCCGGTTTGACGGTGGCCAAGTGCGGATTGTGCCCAGCATGCAAACCCATGATTTTGAAGAGGAAACCCGCGCACGATTTGAAGCGACGATTTTTCGCCGCGACCCACGCGCCAACCGGCAGGGCATTCGCATGGACAGCGATGGCGAGGGTTTTGCGACCCCAAAAGCGCTTGGCATTGTGAGTGAGGTGATTGTGCCGGGCGATATCCAGATCACCGGAGACGGCACGCCCTTTGTACTGATGGCAGAGAGCCAGACGACCGGGGGCTATCCCCGGATCGGGACTGTGCTGCCCTGCGATCTGCCGCGTGTGGCCCAAGCACCGGCGGGGACGGCGTTGCAATTCACCTTTGTCGATCTGGACGAAGGCGCTGCGATTGAGGCACGGGCACGGGCCGCATGGGCGGCGCTGCCCAAGGCGGTCTCACCGCTCGTGCGGGACCCTGCGATGATGCAGGATCTTTTGAGTTATCAGATGGTTGGGGGTGTCGTGTCTGCGACGGATGCCCCTTTGGATGAAGGATGAGACCATGCAAGTCGATCTGAATGCGGATATGGGCGAGAGCTTTGGCCCCTGGACCATGGGCGACGATGCGGCGCTGTTGGAGACCGTGACGTCGGCCAACATCGCGTGCGGGGCCCATGCGGGGGACCCGGATGTGATGGCCGCGACGATGGGGATCGCGCTGGAGAAAGGTGTAGGCATCGGGGCGCATCCGGGCTTTGCCGACATCCAGGGCTTTGGGCGGCGACGCATCGATATGCCACTGAAATCGCTACAAAATTCAATCCGGTGCCAGGTGGGTGCAAGTCTTGGCATGGCCAATGCGCTGGGGGCCGAGGTGCGGCATATCAAGCTGCACGGGGCGCTGGGAAATATGACGTCCGAGAATGAAGAAATGGCGCGCGCCTGTTACGAGGCGGCGCTGTCGGCGCACCCGGATGCGATTGTCATGGTGCTGGCAGCGACCGCGCAGGAACGGGCGATGCGCAGTATTGGCGCGCCCTTTGCCTGCGAGATTTTTGCTGACCGGGCGTATAATGATGACGCGACACTGGTGGATCGGCGTAAACCCGGCGCGATCATCCATGACGCTGAAATTGCAGGAAAAAGAATGGTTGAGATGGTCAAGGCGCAGGCCATCATCACCGACAGCGGCAAGCGGATCGAGACGCCCATCGACACGATTTGCTGTCACGGAGATACGCCGGAGGCGGTGGAGATTGCGGCTTCGGTCCGGCGCACGTTGGAGGCCGAGGGCATTGCGGTGAAGGCGTTTGAGGGGCGGACCGGGTAGCGTACGCGCAACGGTTCACGTCGCTTCGGCGTGCGGGGCCGCGAAAGCCGGGTTAACGCCATAAAAACAAAGCGAATCCGCGATGCACATCCCGTACACAACCTGTGCACAAAGCGTGCACCGCGTGTACACCGAAACGCAGGTTAACGGACCGCGCGCTGGTGTTCGTTAACAAAGGGTGAAAGGTGGCCACGGAGTGGTGGGCAGATTGCCCACCCTACACCAGTTCGGCATCCGTCATGATCTCAACGAGCGCGGGGCCTTTCACATCCAGTGCCTTTTGCAAGGCGGCTTCGATGGCATCTGAAGACACCACCTTTTCCCCGTGGGCACCGCAGATCTTGGCAAAGGCGGCGAAGGACGGGTTGTGCAGGGAGGTTTCCCAGACCGGCCATTCGCCGGATTTCTGTTCCTTGGTGATCTTGCCCAGCTCGCCGTTGTGCAGCAGCACATGGGTGATATCCATGCCGTATTTGACGGCCGTCGTCAGTTCCATCGCGTATTGGCCAAAGCCACCATCGCCCGAGATCGAGATAATCTTGCGGCCCCTCAGCCACTCGAAATCCTGTGTGGCGGCCCACGCCCCCATCGCTGCTGGGAAGCCAAAACCGATAGAGCCGAGATAGCCGGACATCAGAACGCGCTGTCCCTTAGTCTCGAAATAGCGGCCAAAGGAATAGGTGTTGTTGCCCACGTCCACAGCGATGATCGCGTCCTCTGGGGCTACGCGCGACAAAGCGTCGAAGATGGCGAAGGCGTGGATACCCTTTTCGGTCTCCTCTTCCATACGGGACCGTTTTTCCTTGCGCCAGATATCCCAGCGGTCTGCCAGTTCGGTGATCTGGTCGGCAGCGTCGGCAGGCCGGGACAGCCCCGGTGTGACAGCCTCGCAAAAGGCGCCGATTTCGGACCAGATGGGCAGGTCTACGGGGTGGAACTTGCCAAGCTGCATCCGTTCGTAATCGACCTGGATGATCGGTTTTGAAGGCTCGATACCGGTGTGGTTCGAAAAGGAGGTGCCGAGGGTCAGGATCAGATCGGCCTCGTTCATGAACCAGCTTGCGATGGGCGTGCCGGAGCGGCCCAGCACACCTGCGGCATTCGGGTGGCTGTCGGGCAGCAGCCCCTTGCCCTTGAATGTGGTCAGGACAGGCGCGCCCAGTGTTTCGGCCAGTGCGGTGATCGCCTCCATATGCTCCCACGCGCCGAAGCCGATGACAAAAATCGGGCGCTTGGCGTTGTTCAATCTGTCCAGCGCGTCAGCCACGTCTTCATCGGTGGGTTTGATGGCCTGTCGGCCCATGCGGCCATCCGGCTGTGAGGCGGGGGCATCGGACAGGTTGGTCTGCATGTCATCGGGGAAGATCAGGTGGGCCACGTCCTGCTGGACAAGCGCGTTTTTCATGGCGAGGGAGACAAGTTCGGAGTGGTTTGACGTGCTCAGCACCGTTTGGCTGAACTTGCTCACCGCTTCGAAGGCCGAGGCGAGGTCGATGTCCTGAAATGCGCCAGGGCCAAAGACCTGGGTTTGCACCTGGCCCGTCAGGGCCAGAACGGGCGCGCGGTCCACCTTGGCATCCCAGAGGCCTGTGAGCAGATTGGTGGCGCCGGGGCCCGCAATGGTCAGGCAGGCGGCGGGGTGGCCTGTCAACTTGCCATAGGCCGAGGCAGCAAAGGCCGCGGCCCCTTCGTGCCGGATGCCGACATACTTCATCTCACCCGCTTCGACCCGCATGCGGATCGCGTCGGCGAGGCCGAGGTTCGAGTGGCCGACCATGCCGAAGACGTGTTTGAGGCCCCAGTTGACCATGCTTTCGGCCATCTGGTCGCTGACCGTGCGTTCGTGCGGCGGGGCCGGTTCGAGACCGACAAAAATCTCGTCACCCTCGATTTTCAGCGGATAGAGCTTTTGCCCCGTATCCTCGTGCCCGCCCGGAGGGGCCCCTGTGAGCGGGTCGAAATCCCAACCGTGCCAGGGGCAACGGATCCAGCATTTGCCGCCTTCGCCCTTTTCGATCGACCCCTCGCCCAGCGGACCCCGCTGGTGCGGGCAGTGGTTGTCCATCGCGGCCCATTGCCCGTCGAAATGCGAGAGGCAAATGGAGACTGTGCGCGCTGTGACGGTTTTGACCCGTCCCTCGGGCAGGTCGCCGGTGTGTCCCACGGAAATCCAGTCGAGCGTTTCGGTCATGCTACTCCTCCAAACGGGACGCCCGAGATGTCGGACATGTCTTTTTTCCAGGTGGTCAGGTCGCCCGCGTTGAACTTGGACAGGTGATCGTGGCCGCAGGCGCGGGCCATGACCTGCATCAGTTCGGTGCTGGCCTCGAAGAAGTTGGCCAGTTGGCGGGCGGATTTCTCGACGACAAGCCGGTTGACCAGATGCGGCTTTTGGCTGGCGATGCCCACAGGGCAATTGTTGGTGTGACAGGCGCGCATGGCGATGCAGCCGATGGCCTGCATGGCAGAGTTCGACAGGGCCACGGCGTCCGCGCCCAGCGCCAGCGCCTTGATAAAGTCGGCGGGTTTGCGAAGGCCGCCGGTGATGACGAGGCTGACATCATGACGTTCCAGCCGATCCAGATGGGCACGCGCACGGGCCAGTGCGGGGATGGTGGGAACCGAGATATTGTCGCGGAAGATAATCGGGGCCGCCCCCGTGCCGCCGCCGCGCCCGTCGAGGATGATGTAGTCGACGCCAACCTTGAGCGCTGCATCGATGTCCTTTTCGATGTGCTGGGCCGACAGCTTGTAGCCGATGGGAATACCGCCGGTCTTGTCCCGCACCTCGTCCGCGAAATCCTTGATCTGCGCGGGGTCGGTCCAGTCGGGAAAGCGGGCGGGGGAAATGGCGTCTTGGCCTTCGTCCAACCCGCGGACCTCGGCGATCTTGCCGTTGACTTTATGGCCCGGCAGGTGGCCACCGGTGCCGGTCTTGGCCCCTTGTCCGCCCTTGAAGTGGAAGGCCTGGCATTTCTGGACCTTGTCCCAGGAAAAACCGAAGCGGGCGGAAGCGAGTTCGTAGAAGTATTTCGAATTGGCCTCTTGCTCTTCGGGAAGCATCCCGCCCTCGCCCGAGCAGATACCGGTGCCCGCGAGTTCGGCGCCGCGGGCGAGCGCCAGTTTCGCGGGTTCGCTAAGCGCGCCATAGGACATGTCCGAAACAAAGAGCGGGATGTCGAGGCGCAGGGGTTTTTGGGCGTTGGGGCCGATCACCACGTCGGTGCCAACCGGGTGATCGTCGAGCAGTGGGGGTTTGTGCAACTGCGCGGTGAGCATCTGGATGTCGTCCCAATCCGGCAATTCGGTGCGGGGCACGCCCATTGCATCGACCACGCCATGATGCCCAGTTTTGGACAGGCCATCGCGGGCGTACCCGTGGATCAGACCGCTATAGGGTTCTTCGTCGGTCCCGTGGGACGTGTCGGCATAGAGCCCCAGATACGCATCCCGATTGAACGGCTGCGGGTTGGCGTGGCCCCACGCATTGATTTCGTCCGCATTGACGCAGATATCGTCACCTTCGATCCAGCTTTCGAATTTGGGCAGCGCTTCGTCATTGGCGTATTCGCTCACCCCGCTGTCGAGACGGTAATCCCAATCATGCACGCCGCATATCAAGTTCTTGCCACGTACGAATCCATCAGACATGAGCGCGCCACGGTGCAGGCAGCGCCCGTAGAACACCGATATTTCATCGTCAAAGCGCACGACGACAAGGTCGACCTCCCCCACGATCGCATAGGTGGGGCTTCGGTCGGGCAGCGTGGAAAGCTGCGCCACTATTTCTTTTTGCATTCGGTCGTTCCACTGTCGTCTGTCAATTCAAGCTGACACAGAACAGCCCGCAAAGCATATCAAATTTTCTTCAATTTGATTGCTTTACACAGTTCTGCCGACAAGCGTGGCGATGGCCGCCTCAAAGCGCGCGGCGCTGCCTGCAGCGCGCGCCATGATTTGCGCCCCTTCGACCTGCGCCATAGTGGCCTGTGCCTCGGCCCGGGGAGAGGCGACATTGCGGATGCTGCCATCTGCCTCAGCCAGTCGAAAGACCGCCTCAAGCCAGGCTGTCACATCGCGGTGGAACGCGGCGAGCGATGCGGTGGTGCTTTCGGGCAGCGCGGTCTGGGTCACGGACAATGCGACGCACAGGCACAGGCTGCGCCCGCCGTCCGAGGCTGCGCGGTAGAGGTTCAGGAACTGCAAGAGGCGCGTCGCTGCTGTGGCCTCGGTCGCGGCGATGGACTGCAGCCGATCCAAAAAGACCGCGTGGTAGCGGTCGATCAGTGCGATGGACAGGTCCGACTTGGCCGGAAAGTGATAATGGACCGACGCCTTGCGGATATCTGCACTGACGGCAAGGTCCGCAAAGCTGAAACCATCAAAGCCGCGCTGACGTGCGAAAGCCTCGGCATGATCTAGTAGCTGCGCCCTTGTTTCCATTTATCTACCTTATAGTCAGGGCCTCTAAAGTCTCTTATGAAGCCGTTATTGGTAGCTATAGTAGTATCACTTGCATAATTCAATAACTCTACCTACCTTATGATAGGCAACGGAGCACGAGGCCACACCAATGGAACTGAACGCTGATTTTACCAAAGCCGTGCGCGTGCTGAACGACGACAATCCTTGGCGCGCCTCGCCCTCGGCCGGGGTCGAGCGCAAGATGCTTGACCGGATCGGGGACGAGGTGGCCCGCGCCACCACCATCGTGCGCTTTGCACCGGGCAGCGCCTTTGCCCCGCACACCCATGCCGGGGGTGAGGAATATATCGTGCTCGAAGGTGTGTTTCAGGATGAGGCGGGGGATTTTCCCGTCGGTACCTATGTGCGCAATCCACCCACGTCGCGCCATACGCCCAGTTCCGAACCGGGGGCGACCATCTTTGTCAAACTCTGGCAATTTGACCCCGAAGACCGCGAGCATGTCCGCATCGACATGAACAGTGTCGAGACTGCACCGGACCCCGCGCGGGCGGGCGTTAAAACGGCAACGCTGTTCGAGGATGCCAGCGAACACGTGTCGCTCGAGGTCTGGGACGCAGAAGCCGCGCATGCGCTTGAGGCGCCGGGTGGGGCCGAGGTGCTGGTGCTGGACGGGTCGGTTACCGAGGGTGATACGCGGATGGGCACACGGGACTGGTTGCGCTTGCCGCCTGGTGGTCACGCAACCCTGTCCGCTGGCGCCGAGGGGGCCCGGCTGTGGGTCAAGACCGGGCATTTGCGTCAGATGATGGCCAAGTGAGCCACGCGCTGATCCTTGGCGCTGGCCTTGCTGGACTGACCGCGGCACTGCGCTTGCATCAAGCCGGGCACGAGGTGACCGTGTTGGAGGCGCGCGCACGGGTTGGAGGGCGGGCCTTGAGCCTGCCGGTGGCGCGTGGTGGCATCGATCTTGGGCCTGCATGGATCTGGCCAGCATATCAGCCACGCATCGTCGCCCTGCTTCGCGAGATGGGGCTGCAGACGCTGCCGCAATTCGAAGCGGGTGATTTTCTTTATGAAAGCCCGGGAGAGACCCAGCGCGGGGCTATTCCCAAACGTTATGGCGATGCCGCACGCATCCGCGGTGGCGTACAGGCTTTGGCGCAGACGTTGGCAGAGGTTTTGCCGGACGGGACACTTCATCTTGAACAGGTGGCGCACGCCGTGGACCTGTCGGATCGCCCCACGGTTTCGACGCAAGGGCGGGCATGGGATGCGGATGTGGTGATCTGTGCGGTGCCGGGTCCGATTGCCGCGACATGGGATACTTCGCCCGGATGGGCACCCGAAGTGGCCAGCGATCTGACCCGATGGCCCACATGGATGGCGGCACATGCCAAGGTCGTGGCGCTTTACGATAGCCCTTTCTGGCGCGATGCGGGCCTGTCCGGCGGCGCACTCAGCCATGTGGGTCCGCTGTTCGAAATTGCGGATCAGTCTGACCCCGAGGCGGGGGTGTTCGGCCTGTTCGGATTTGTTGGAGTACCCTTCGAGGCGCGGCAGGAAGTGGACGCGCTGCGTGCAGCGGCATTGGCGCAATTGGTGCGGTTGTTCGGGGCAGAAGCGGCGACACCCACCCGGATCGACATCATGGATTGGTCGGCGGACCCGTTCACAGCGACACCCGCGGATCGTGTGCCACCCCAGGGCCACCCGCCCTATGGCGCGCCATCGCTGTCTGCTCCGGTCGCGGGGCGTTTGTTCTTTGCCGGGGCGGAGGCGTCAAAGGACAGCGGCGGATTGATCGAAGGGGCCGTCGCATCGGGTGAACGCGCTGCGGCACTGGCCGGGGCGGCGCTGGTCAGCTAGAGCCGCAGATCGCTGTCGGCGGCGTCAAACACCGCTTTCATATCGAACAGAACGCCGTTGTCCTTGAGCAACGCACGCAGGCGTTCGGGGCCTTGGGCGACGATGTCGTCATGGGGCACGGCGAGGATCACTGCGTCGTATTCGCCCGTGTCGGGCAGGTCGATGAGGGCCACGTCATATTCTGCCTTCACCTCATGCGCATCTGCCCAGGGGTCGTGAATCTCGGCCTGCATCCCGTAACTGGCCAGGTCACCCAGCATATCCACCACTTTGGTGTTCCGAATGTCCGCGCAGTTCTGCTTGAATGTGATCCCGAGGATCAGCACGCGCCCGCCATGCACCTGCGCTTGCGCCTGGATCATCGCCTTGACCAGCAGCGACACCGCGTGCTGCGCCATGCCATCGTTGATCTCGCGCGCCATGCGGATGATGTCGGGGATGTGGCCCGCGCTGATCGACTTGTCGATCAGGTAATAGGGGTCGACCCCGATGCAGTGTCCCCCCACCAGCCCGGGCGTGTAGCGGTTGAAGTTCCACTTGGTCGCAGCGGCGTCCAGCACGGCGGCGGTGTCGATATCGAGATGCGAAAAGACAATCGACAGTTCGTTGATCAGCGCGATGTTGACGTCGCGCTGGGTGTTTTCGATGACCTTCGCGGCCTCGGCCACGCGGATGGTCGGAGCAAGATGGGTGCCTGCCGTTATGATGCTGCGGTAGAGCGCGTCAATCACGCGCCCGGCGTCGGGGGTGGAGCCGGAGGTCACCTTGGTGATCAGGGGCAACGGGCGGTCCTTGTCGCCGGGGTTGATCCGTTCGGGGCTGTAGCCTGCATAGAAGTCAGTGTTCAGGGTCAGGCCCGAGACCTCTTCGACCAGGGGCAGGCAGTCTTCCTCGGTCGCGCCCGGATAGACAGTGCTTTCAAAGATCACGATATCGCCCCGCCTGATCACCTGACCAACCGTGCGCGAGGCCGCGAGCAGCGGCGCAAGGTTGGGTTGGCGATGGCTGTCGATGGGGGTCGGGACGGCGACGACATACACATTGCAGTCGGCGATATCTGACAGGTTGGAGGTGTAGGTCAACTGCGTTGCTGCGCTCAGGTCATCCACCTCGCCCGTGCTGTCGGTGCCCGCCTGCAGGGCCGTCACGCGCTCGGCATTCAGGTCAAAGCCGACGGTGGGGCGTTGCCTGCCGAACGCAACCGCCAAGGGCAGGCCCACATAGCCCAGACCGATCACGGCCACGCGCATGTCGTCGAGGGTCGGCAGGGGGGCTTGGGTCATGTCACGCGCCTTTGTCTTGCGCTGTCCTGCCTAGCGGGCAGGGCGGGGCAGCGCAATATCGGGGCACGGCGATGTGAGGGGCAGCGATCAGGGGCCGAAGATGGACTTGAACCTGTCGATGCAGGCGCGAAACCCCGCCTCAAAGTCGCCATTTCCGGGGTGATAGACCGATTCAAGGCTGATCACGCCGTCATACCCGTCGGTCCGCAGGGCATTGGCCATCGGCTGGAACAGAGGGCCAAGCTGACCCTTGCCCATCTCGCGCACCTCAAGCGTGGCACGGGGCGTGTCGACCTGCACATCCTTGATGTGGATATGGCCCAGATAACCGTCCTTCACCTCTTCATACCCGTCCGGATAGGCCCGTTCGTGGCACCAGCAATTGTTGGCCGGGTCCCACAGCACTTTGAGCGCATCCTTGGCGTCCAGTTCGTCGATCAGTTTGCGGGCGGTGTAGTTGGAATTGACCATGGTGCCATTCCCCGTCTCGACCACCAGCGTGATGCCCTCGGCGCAGGCCAATTCAACTGCGGGTGCGATCATCGGGGCCATTGTGTCCCACGCACCATGGGCGACGTTCCACTTTTCCGCGCCACCCTTGCCCCACAGGATCTGTTCCTTTTTCTGGGTCATGATGCGCACCAAGGGGCTGCCAACCACATGCGCCATATCGATCACCCGTTTGAGGGCGTCCATGTGCTGGTTGTGCAGGTCATCGCCGGGACGGTTGGCGCTGGTTGTTCCGGCAAAGACATGGCGGCTGAGGCACGAGACCGGCTTGCCCCGGTCACGCAAGAGCATGTCGACTTCCCTGATCTCTTGCGCGCTGTGGTCGCCCACCTCTCTATCGCCGACAAACTGCAACTCTGCATATGTCAGGTCAAACTCGTCCATGACATCAACGGCATGGGCCAGATTACGGCTGATGCCGTCGCAGATCACCCCCAGCTTCATCGCGTCACCTTGGCGGCATCACGATGCAGTTCCGCGCCTACGATATCCTCGATCACGCGTGTGCAGGTCCAGTTGTCACCATCCGGATAGCGCGTGCGGCCCGCGTGGAAAATCTGCATCGCCGACGCTGCCGTATGGAGCGGGACACCCAGCTCTTCCCCCAGCGCCATCGAAATGGTCAGGTCCTTGTGCATGGTGTTGATGTGGCTGCCCGTACCCTCGAATTGCCGGTCAATGATTTTCTCCAGCGCATTGTTGACCACACCGCAGCCCGCGGATGAGGTCGAAAACACATCGAGGATCACTTGACCAGGCACACCCGCTTTGGCCGCAAGCGTTGCGGCCTCGAACGTGGCAGAGAATTGGGCGCCGATCAGGGATTGCAGGCATGCCTTTACGGTCTGGCCATCTCCGGCCCGGTCCCCCACGCGATGAATGTTGGCCGAAACCGCCTCCATCACCGGGCGCGCTTGGGCCATCGCGGCGTCAGTGCCTGCGGCCATCATGGTCAGTGTGCCGGCCTGCGCACCGGGGAAACCACCCGAAACAGGGCTGTCGATCAGGTGCAACCCTGCCCCCTCCACAGCCACTCCGATGGCACGCGCCTCTGCCGGTTTCACGGTGGCCGTAAGCAGGATGACCCCACCCGGGGCCATGGTTTCGACCAGACCGCCGGGTCCCAGAATGACCTCCTGCGCCTCGTCCCCCTTCATCACCATCACAAAGACCGCTTGCGCGTTGTGCCCGACCTCGGCTGTGTCTTTGGCCGCGCGCCCACCCATATCGGCAAAGGCCTGTTGCCGCGCGGGCAGGATATCACGCCCCCAGGTCTCAAATCCATGTGCGATCAGGTTCTTGGCCAATCCGCTGCCCATATCCCCCAATCCAATCACACCAACTGACGTCATCAGCGGGTCCTCCGTTTCGATTTTCAGGATGGGGTTTCACATCGGACGCGGATGCCGGGCAGGTCCAGAAGACACCCCCTGCCTTAGCGCGGCGCAGATGATGCTGCGCCCCATGAGGCTAGCACAGCTTTGCCGCGACGCGAGTGGTTTTTAGGCAATCTCAACCATCGCACTAGACACCGCAGCCGCCTTGATGGCCTCGATCACCTGCACCGCCCGCAACCCGTCCGCGCCGCTGACCAGCGGTGACGCC
Source organism: Pseudomonadota bacterium (assembly GCA_039179785.1). Taxonomy (GTDB): domain Bacteria; phylum Pseudomonadota; class Alphaproteobacteria; order Rhodobacterales; family Rhodobacteraceae; genus Tateyamaria. The sequence goes on from JBCDEK010000029.1 coordinate 17,464, forward strand.
TTGCCCTGAATAACTTCCGCAAAATGCTCGATTTGCGTTTTCAGAGGATCAGACAGGGGCAGCGGCACCTTGGTCTGTTGCATCGGCGCCCACCAGTCGGGGCCATCTTCCTGCGTCCAGACGCTCAGGTTGGGCAGTGACACGGCACCTTTTGTGCCCCCAATCAGATAACTGGATTGATCGGTTTTTGGATATGCGGGGTTTTCGCCCGCTGTCAGCTCCCAACTCCACGGTCCAAGTGCCACATCGGACAGGTTCACGGTGCCCAGAGCGCCGCTCGCGAATCGTAGCGTGGCAACGGTCACCTCCTCGGCCTCCGCGCCCCGCACGGTATTGCTTTGCATCGCTTGCACATGGGTGATGGGACCGCACAGATACATCAGCAAGTCGATATCGTGGATCAGGTTGATGAAGAGCGGGCCCGCCCCGCTGCCTTGCCGCCAGGCTTGTGCGTAGTAGCTGTCAGGTTTGGGCAACCAGCACGTACCTTGTACAGTCGTGAGCATGCCAAGCGTACCTTCGGCAATGATCTGATGCGCGCGTGTCACCAGCGGGTTGTGACGGCGGTGATGTCCAACCAGGATCGGCACACCTGACTTGTCCGCTTCCGCGACGACCTTTGCGCCTTCGGCGGCGGTTGATGTGAGCGGTTTTTCAATCAGTATCGGACAGTCTGCCGCAATCATTGCCAGCGCAAGCGGGGCGTGCAGGTGGTTCGGTACCGCCAGCACGACCCCATCCGAACAGGCCGCAAGCGCCGTAATGTCGGGGGCGACCTCCCAAGGCCCATCGCCATCAAAGGCCGGGTCGTAGACGGCAGAGACCGCCACGCCCTGCGCCCGCGCGATGGCATCCAGATGCTGCCTGCCGATCAAGCCGACCCCTGCAACCCCGATCCGCGTCATGTCTGCGCTACCCGGACCGCCGCCATGATGCCCCGCAGTTCGGCCAGCCCTCGCATCCGCCCAATGAGCGGGTAGCCCGGCAGGCCATCGCGGTCGCGGTCCATCAGCAATTCCTGGCCGTGATCGGGGCGCATGGGGATCGCGTGGTCGGCGCGACCTTCGGCACTTCGGCGGCTTTCTTCGCTCATCAATGCTTTGATTGTGTTGACCATATCCGTATCCCCCTCCAGATGCGCGGCCTCGAAAAAGCTGGGGCGCGCTGGGTCGGGCGATGGCAGCCGTTTGGTGTTGCGCAGATGCGCGAAATGAATACGCGGCCCCAGTCGGCGGACGAAATCGGGGGCGTCGAACCCTTCGGCGACCCCAAGCGAGCCAGTGCACAGCGTCGCGCCATTCGCCTGCGTATCCACCGCCGTCATGACCGCGTCGTAGTCGTCGGTCGATGACATGACGCGCGGCAGCCCGAGCAAGGGGAACGGCGGGTCGTCAGGGTGACAACACAGGCGCAGGCCCAGATCCTCTACCAGCGGCACGACCTCGGACAGGAAGTCGATAAGGTGGCCGCGCAACCGGTCCGCATCAATGCCGTCATAGGTCGACAAGCGATCACGGACATCATCCAAACGCCACCCGTCATTGGCGCCGGGCAAGCCCGCAATCACAGTGCGGGTGAGTCGCTCTTTGTCAGCATCGCCCATTCGGTCAAAGGCCGCCCGCGCTGCATCCTGAACCGCTATGGCGTAGTCCACCGTGGGCCCGTCCCGCTGCAGGATGAACAGATCAAATGCCGCAAAATCTACCAGATCAAACGACATCGCCGTGCCGCCATGGGGTTGGGGCTGATGAGTTTGCGTCCGCGTCCAGTCGAGGATCGGCATAAAGTTGTAACAGATCGTTTGCACACCCGCCGCGGCCAAGCTGTTCAAGCTGGCCTTGTAGGCTGCCAGATGCGCAGGCATCTCCGGTCCTTGCGTCTTGATCGCCTCGGACACTGGCAGGCTTTCGACCACCTGCCAGGTCAGTCCGGCGCTTTCGATCATCACCTTGCGCTCCTGAATGGCCTGCAGCGGCCATTCCACACCCGGCGCGTATTGATGCAAGGCGGTCACGACACCCGTGGCTCCAACCTGCGGCAAGTCGGTCAATTGTGTCGGATCATCAGGCCCGAACCATCGCCAGCACTCGATCATGGTTGCCATCCTTCGTGCAGGGGATGGTCCGGCGCAAGTGGCAGCGTGACCCGCGTGTCATCGCGCGCCGAGGCATAGATGGCGGTGACCAGCGCAATCGAATTTGCCCCGTCAGCCAGCGTCACGGCATTATGCGGCGCACCGGTCAGGGCCTTGGCGACTTCTGCGAGAAACCCTGTGAAGCCAGACGGGTTGATCACTGCTTCGGCACAGATCGCATCGACCTCCCATTGCTTTTCGGGGTTGCGCGCCATGAACTGCCACTCCCCTTCTCCCGGAGCATACGGGGCAGTATGCGATGTCGCCGTCAGATGCTCATAGACCAGCCGCACCCGCGTTTCGTCCCGTGCAGCGCCCAGTGTCACGCTGCTGGTAGCGAGCGTTCCGCCCTCCAGCTCAAACAGGATCGCCGCCGTATCCTCTGTTTCAATCGGGTTCACGAGGGTGCCCAGCCGAGCCGTCACCGCCGCGACAGGCGCCATGAACTGCGCGAGCAAATCGTGGGCATGGATGGCATGCCCCAGCACAGCACCCCCTTGCTCGCCGCCCCAGGTGCCGCGCCATGGGATGGCATAATAATCCGCCCCGCGGTTCCAATGGGTTTCCAGCGATGCCGCACGCGGGGCACCCACAAGGCCTGCGGCTTGCAGCGTCCGCAGCCGGTCAAAGGCGGGGCCAAACCGGTACTGAAAGATCGGAAACACAGACTTGCCTGCTCTCTGAGCCGCAGCCTCAATCTGCTCCACCTTTGCCATAGACGTGGCAAGTGGCTTTTCACAAATCACGTGTTTGCCCGCCTCAAGCGCCGCGATAGCGACAGGAGCGTGCAGATGCGGTGGCAGGCAAATGTCGATCACATCCACATCTGCCGCGAGTGCATCTTCGACCGATGCAAGTGGCGCGATGGTTGCCCCACACAGCGCCGCGCACCGCTCGGCATCCTGATCAACCAGATGCGTGACCTCGAACGCTTCAAGCTGATCATAGGCCGCAAGATGCTGTGCCCCGATCCCACCGCCAAGGATCGCCACGCGGATCATGCTGCGCGCCCTTCGGCCATGGTCTGAGCCTGCAATGCAAGCTCCATGACCTTGAAGCAATGCGCTTGCGACATCGCCGTTTCCGTCCGATGCGCGATGTCATGGGCCAGCCGTTCGAAATAAGGCAGACCCGCCTCGCGCGCGTCCATCCTCTCGCACCGTTCGCCGTTCACCAGCACCAGATGATCGGTGCCCGCGCGCCCGCCTACATCCACGTATTTGCGCAGCTCGATATAGCCATCGGTGCCCAGAAGCGTCAGCCGCCCGTCGCCCCAATTCGGCAAGGCATCAGGCGTGTACCAGTCCACGCGGATGTATCCCGACGCGTGGTCCGACCGCAGCGCAACCTCGCCAAAGTCCTGCAAACCGGGGTCCCGCGGATTGGTGTGATTGGCCACATGGGCCATGGTCACTTCTGCATCCTGAGACCCTGTGAAATACAAAAATTGGTCGATCTGGTGCGAGGCAATATCGCTCAATACGCCGCCGTATCTTTCTCTCTCAAAAAACCAGTCGGGCCGCGTGGGACGGTTCAGCCGATGCGGCCCGAGCCCCGTGGTGTGCACCACCCGGCCAATTGCGCCCTCCTGCACCAGTTGATCGGCAAGGGTCACACACGGCACCTCAAACCGTTCCGAGAAATTGATGGACCAGATGCGCTTGGTCTCGGCCACGCAGGCCTTGAGCGCCTCAAGCTGTTCCAGCGTCGTGCAGCCCGGCTTGTCGGTCATCACATCGTGTCCTGCCTGCATCGCACGGATCGCAATAGCCGCCCGATCCGCCGGGATATTCGACACCAGCGCCAGATCGCCCCCTGCGCCCAGCGCCTGATCCAGCGTGTCAAAGCGGTGCAGATCGGGAAAGCGTTTGGCGTATCCGGCCAGCGGTTGCGGGCCGCCCTCGGTCCAATAGCCCAGACACCGCGCGCCCTGCGCCAGCATGTTCTGCGTCATGCCGTAGATATGCCGGTGGTCCAACCCAAGCGCGACAAAGGCGAGTGTCATGCCAGCACCTCTGTCATTGCACCCGTTTGCGCCGCCCGCTCCATCGCGTCGATGACGGCGTGCACATGCAGCGCCTCTGCCGGTGGCGCAAGCAGCGTGCGGCCCTCGGACACCGCGGCGACAAAATCTTCCAAAATCGCCTGATGCCAACCGTGGGTAAAAGCCATCGGATCCGCCCCACCGCCCGTTTCTGCGCCTCCTGCAGGCACAAGCTCTTCTCTTTGACCTGACACCCAATCAATATGCAGGCTATCGCCTTCCAGATGCACGTGCGCCTTATCTGTGATCAGCGCGATACTCTCCGCACCACCGGGATAAGCCGCTGTTGTGGCACTCAGAACTCCTGACGCCCCCGAGCAGAAGGTGAGCAAGGCACCGGCGATATCCTCTGCCTCCATCCGGTGCAGCGGGCTCGTGCGCATCAATGCCTGCAACCGCGCGACCGGCCCGGCAAGCCACAGAGCCAGATCCAACGTATGGATCGCCTGGTTGATCATCACGCCCCCGCCGTCGCGGGCATAGGTGCCCCGCCCAGGCGCATCGTAATAGGACTGATCCCGCCACCAAGGCACACGCATCTCGACATGCACGATCTCGCCCAGCGCGCCCGTCTCAAGCCGCCGCTTCACATCCTGCGCCGCCGCACGGGTGCGGTGCTGAAAGCAGAGACCCAGCGGCACGCTCGCCTGCGTATAGAGGTCCACCAACCCGCGGGCGGCCTCCAAAGTCCGCTCAACCGGCTTCTCCATCAGGGTTGGCACGCCCGCTTCTGCCAAAGCTTGCACGAATTCCAACCGCGCATCGGGTGGCGTGATCAGCAGCGCCATATCCGGCTTCATCGCCAGTGCTGCCTCAAAATCGCTCAGCGCAGCAACCTCATATCCCACCGTCGCTGCAGCCTTCTCACAAAAGACCGCAACCCGGTCACGATCACGTCCTAAAACGCCCATCAGGCGTGCGCCCGCCTGATTGTCGCGCAGCGCCAGAATGTGGGTCTGCGCCACCATCCCGGCCCCGATCATCAAGACATTCATGCCACCCCTCCCGACCCGCAGAGTGGCGGCATTTTGCACATGCGCCAAGGGCCATTCGTGCTAGTCTGCCGAAAAAGGAGAGGGCGGGCATGGCGTTCACACTGACAGGTCAGGCGGCAGAGATTTACGCACATGTTCGCGATGCCCCCATCGTGTCCCCGCACGGCCATTGCGACCCTGCGTGGTTTGCCGAAAACCGCGCCTTTGCTGACCCGGCCGAGCTGCTGGTGATCCCCGACCATTACGTCTTTCGGATGCTCTATTCGCAGGGCGTGCCGCTGGAGCAACTTGGCGTGGGTGTCGCCCCGCAAGACCGCGACCCGCGCGCGATCTTCCGGCTCTTTGCCGACCACTGGCATTTGTTTCTGGGCACGCCCAGCCAACTTTGGATCGACTTCGTGCTGCGCGACACGCTGGGCTGCGACCTTGCGCTTGGCCCCGACACGGCGGACGCCATCTATGACCACATCGACGCTTGGCTCGCTGATCCGTCCAACCGCCCCCGCGCCCTGTTCGACCGGTTCGGGATCGAGGTGCTCGCCACCACCGACAGCGCCCTTGATCCGCTTACCCATCACCAGACCATCGCGGACAGCGATTGGGGTGGACGAGTTGTGCCCACCTTCCGGCCCGACGCGCTGCTCAATCCCATGTCACCCGGCTGGGCAAACACCATCGCCGCCCTCGGTGCCATGACCGGAGAGGACACAACAACCTATGCGGGTTTTCTGTCTGCCCTGCGCGCTCGGCGCGCCGCCTTCAAAGCGCTCGGAGCCACGGCAACGGATCACGCCATCGAACAGCCAAGTACCGTCTGGCTCGACACACCCGGCCATAGCTTTGAGGCGCTCCTGTCGGGCGACATGCGTCACGCCGACGCCTTTCACGGTCACATGCTGATCGAAATGGCGCAAATGTCGCTCGATGATGGTCTTATCATGCAACTGCACGCAGGCAGCAGGCGCAACACCAACGCCGCACTTTTCGACCGGTTCGGGCCAGACAAGGGCGCCGACATCCCCATCGCAGTGGACTGGGTGCGCGGGCTTGAACCACTGCTCAACCGCGTTGGCAACGACCCGCGCCTGACGCTCATCCTGTTCACGCTGGACGAAACCACCTATGCCCGCGAGCTTGCGCCCATGGCCGGGCACTGGCCCTGCCTGCGGATCGGACCGCCCTGGTGGTTCCATGACAGCGCCGCCGGGATTGCGCGGTATCTGGATCAGGTGGTCGAAACGGCGGGCTACCACAACCTTGCCGGGTTCAACGACGACACCCGCGCCTTTCTGTCCATCCCCGCGCGCCACGACCTGTGGCGGCGTGCCGTGGCCGTACATCTGGCTGCACAGGTGGATCATGGGTATTTCGACCTCAGCACCGCCCAAGATCTCGCACAGCTGCTCGCCTCCAATCTCGCGCGCAAGACCTACCGACTGGACTGACACATGCCCCGCATCCTCCACCTTGGCGTCGGCAATTTCTTTCGCGCCCACGCCGCAGCCTATACCCAGGACAGCCCCGGCTGGGCGATCACCGGGGTCAGCTTTCGGTCTCCATCCATACGCGATGGTTTGGCGCGTCAGGACTATACCTACACTCTGGTCATCAAGGACCGGAATGGCACCACACTCAAACCCGTCACCTGCCTTTCAGATATGCTTGTCGCCGCCGAAAACCCGCGCGCGGTGACCGACGTTATCGCCAATCCGCAGGTCGATGTGATCACCCTGACCGTCACCGAAAAAGCCTATCATCTGACTGCCGAAGGCCATCTCAATCTGAACGCACCCGACATCCAAGCGGACCTGAGCGGCACAGGCACAAGTGTTGTCGGGACGCTGGCCCGTGGCTTGGCGCGCCGCACCACCCCGGTCACCGTCCTGTGCTGCGACAACCTGCCCGACAATGGGGTCAAACTGGGCCACGCCGTTCGCGCCTTTGCGCAAGCGGCACATCTGTCATTGCCGCCCCACATCACCTTTCCATCCTGCATGGTGGACCGCATAACCCCGGCCACCACCGACGATCTGCGAACCGAGGCGGGCGACCCCATGGCTGTCCCGACCGAGGCGTTCACCGAATGGGTGATCGAAGATAATTTCGCTGCCGCCAAACCCGGCTGGCCGGGCGCGCAATGGGTGGGCGACGTGGCACCCCATGAAATGCGCAAGCTGCGCATGTTGAACGGCGCGCATTCGCTGCTGGCCTATGCCGGGATCGCAAAGGGGCACACCTACGTGCACGAGGCCGTCGCTGACCCGGACTTGCGGTCACGCGCCACCGCACTGATGGCAGAGGCCGCAACAACCCTTCCCGCCAGCGTCCAAAGCCAGGCCCAACCCTATGCCGATGCCCTGATCGCACGCTTCGAAAACCCCAACCTGCACCATCGCCTGCGACAGATCGCGATTGACGGTAGCCAGAAAATCCCCATTCGCATTCTGGCCACGCTGCGCGACCGCAAGGGTGCCGACAGCCCAGCCCTGACCCACGCGCTCGACGCGTGGGTCGCCTTTGTCCGCGCTGAAGTCGCCGCGGGCCGCACCTTGGACGACCCGCGCGCAGCCGAAATCGTCGCAGCCTGCAATGATCCCGACCCGGGCCGCGCGCTGCGCACCCTTATCGGGGCCTAACGCGGCAAGATTGCCCCACGGTGGCCAATCACTTCGGCAGCCAGCTCATGCCCACGGCGCAACGCCTCATCCTGCGGATCGCCCGTCAGCACCGATGCCAGATAGGCACCGTTGAAGCTGTCCCCCGCCGCGGTGGTGTCCACGACCTTGGACACTTTCGGATAGCGGGACGACGTGCCGGTCTCAAGGCACAGCGGCCCTGGCGCCCCGCGCTTGAGCGCGCCGGTCCGTCTCAAACCCACAAACCGGGCGCTCACTTCCTCCTCGGTCTCTCCGGTCAACAGCATCTCATCGTCGACTGACGGCAGGGCAATGTCGCACATCCCCCACATCGCTTTCATCACGGTGCGCGCCGCATCGCGGTCTCCCCACAGCCGCGGGCGATAGTTGCTGTCAAACGCCACACGCCCGCCCCTGCGTCGAAAGCCCTGCAACCAGCGCATCAACGCTGTGCGGGTCGACGCAGGCATGATCGCCAAGGTGATCGCAGACAGATAGATCAGGTCGTAAGGCTCCAGCACCGCAAAGTCGGGACCCTGCGGTGTCACAAAAACCAGCCGCGCCGCGGACGTGTCGCGCCAGTAGGTAAAGCTGCGCTCGCCAGCCACGTCCGTGGTGATCGCATAGAGCCCCGGCGTGCCATCGGGGTCGCGCTCGATACCCTGCGTGCCGACATGCTCTGCGGCAATCGCACCAACAATGCGCTCGGAAAACGCATCCGTGCCCAGCCGGGTGACATAATCGACCTGCAACTCCGGCGCACACCGCTTAAGGTAAATCGCCGTATTCAGCGTATCGCCCGCGACCCGAACCGCCGCCGCGTCCCCGTCCAGCGACAACTCGATCATCGCCTCGCCAATCGCTGCAATCTTCATGCCGTTACCCCCCGTGCGGTGCGCCGCCAGATGATCAGGCCCGACACCACAATGATCGACGCCCCCAGCAGCGTATAGCCGTCGGGAACGTCGCCGAAGACCAGATAGCTTGCGACCGCCAGATACAGCAGGAACGAATAGGTATAGGGCATCAGCGTATTGGCAGGTGCATAGGCATGCGCGCGCGAGAATATCTCGTGCCCCGCCCACCCCCACAGGCCAAGCCCGATCATCAACGCCCAGTGCAGCAGCGTCTCGGGCGTCGTCCAGACGAAAAAGGCCAAAGGCGCCAAGGCCACCGCCCCAAACGCACTCATCCAGAACTGCATGGTTTCCGCGGCCACCACCCCCGCGATCTTGCGCGTGATGATCGAATACAGAGCCAGCGAAAACGCGTTGTAGACGTTCAGAAACGCAATCGCGTGGAATGTCGCGTCAAAGGGCCGGATCACCACCAGCACGCCAGTGAACCCAAGGATGATCGCAAACCAGCGCCACGGCCCCACCCGCTCGCCCAGCAAGGGCCAGCTCAGAAAACACACGATGATCGGGGCCGAAAACATGATCGACCCAACCACCGTCAGCGGCAGGTAATTCAGCGTGATGAAATTGAACAGCGTGGCCGAGGCCAGCAAAAACCCCCGCAGCACCACCAGCCCCATATGCGCGGACTGAAAGCTCGACCAACTCACCCCCTTGCGCAGCAGCAGCGCCGTCGAGATCAGAAAATGCGGAAAATACCGCATGAACGCCAGTTGAAACGCGGGCAAACCAGCCAACAGCAACCACTTCACCGACGTGTCGATCAGGGTAAAAAACGCGTACGCCCCCAGCGTCATGGCGATGCCAAGGGCGGCGCGGTCTTCGGTGGGATGGGCGGCGATAGCCACCCGCTAGCCTTTGAACCGGTCGGCGTAATAATCCACCATTTGCGACACCATCTCGTCGGCACGCCCAGTGTCGCGCGCGTCGCTCAACGCGCCCAAAGCGCATTTCGACATCACGGACTCCACACCAGCATCCGACGCCATCTGCGCGTAATAGCCGACATCCTTCGCCGCGTTCTTGATGGCAAAGGCCAGCTGGTTCGGGTCCCCATCCACGCCATAGCCCTTGACGAAATCCATCATCCCGGACTTGAGCGGCCCCGCCGCCATCACGTCATACAGCTCCTGCCGGGACACACCGGCGACATCCGCCATGGCAAAGGCCTCGGCCATTGCGTTGGCCACGGTCATGCCAAAGAAGTTGTTGATCAGCTTGATTGTGTGCCCCGACCCCAACGCGCCCAGATGGAACACGTTTTCTCCCAGATCGTCCAACACCGGGCGCACCTGATCAAAGGCCGCCTCGTCCCCCGCGCACATGATGTTCAGCAGACCGTCGACCGCATGGCTTGGCGTCCGACCCAGTGGCGCGTCCAGATACTGCCCGCCAGCGGCAGCCACCTCATTGCCCAGCGTGCGCGTGGACCCCGGCAGAGACGTGCCAAAATCAATCACGACAGCCCCCGGTTTCAGCCCGGCAATCACGCCATCCGCCCCACGCATCCGCGCCTCGACATTGGCGGACGTGTCCATGCACAGCATCACGATGTCGGACCCCTCGGCCACGGCCTTGGCCGTCGTCACTTCGGTCGCGCCACGCTCCACCGCCCTGTCCACATAGGTTCGCGTCCGGTTGGCGATGACCGTCAGGTCATAGCCCTGATCCTGCAATCGGCCCACCATGGCCCCGCCCATCAGGCCCAGGCCAACGAATCCAATTGTCGGCTTTCTCATATCATGTCTCCTTTGCGGAAATGGTCTGGAAGGCGCGTGTCTTCAGCCCCTTCTGAATTTCATAGATGGAAATCGGTACATCCGGCTGCGGCTGCGGGATGCGGATCGGGATATCCTTCAGGCGCGGCGTCAGCGTAGGCTCCCCACACAGCATCCGCGTGTTGTAGTCTTCAATCCCCTCCCAGCGGGTCATCGACCCCATGATGGGAAAGGCATCCGCCGCCATCATCTCGTAAAACAGAATGCGCCGCGACCGGTCAGATGTGTTCAGCGCCGACCCATGCACAATCCGCCCGTGATGAATGCTGATCGACCCCGCAGAACCGGTCAGTTTCACCGCGTCGGCCATGTCCAACCCGTTTTCCTCGGGCAGCATCGCCCCGGCGAAAATACCGTCCACATGGTGATCAAAGACCGGCCCCTTGTGCGAGCCGGGGAACACCATCAGCGGCCCGTTCTCATCAGCCATATCATCGATACAAATCCCAATCGCCAGAATGTCGTCATTGGTATGCGGATAAAACGCATAGTCCTGATGCCATTCCACCGCCGCACCATAGCCCGCCGACTTCATGTTCAGCTTGGTGGTGTGCAGCCGCAGGTTTGGCCCAATCAAGTCGCGCGCCGGGGCTAGCACATGGTCGGAATACATCAACTCCCGCACCACGTCCGAAATCGTATGGGGCAGTTTGATCCGCCGCAGGCGCGGGTTTTCGCGCGTGTGACTGTCTTCCAGATCAAGTCGGTCATTGCTCTCGGTCATGGTCGCGGCTTCATCCTCGAACCGCGCGATCTCATCCCGGATCCTGGTCAGCCAATCGTCAGGAATCCGGTTCTCGACCAGCAGATAGCCATGCTCTTCATAATGCGCCTTCTGCGCTTCTGTCAGACACTCCATCACATCACCGCGCCGATCTGCCAGGGCACGAATTCATAGTCGCCCAGCCCCTGCGCCTCGGACTTTGTCATCTCTCCGCTCGCCACCCGCAGGAACATCTCGTAGATTTCACGTCCCTTGTCTTCGAGGCTGACGCCATCCGACAACATCGCACCGGCATTCACGTCCATGTCCTCAATCATGCGACCATACATCTCCGTATTGGTCGCCACCTTGACCGTCGGCGCAGGTTTGGATCCAAAGGCTGACCCACGCCCGGTCGTAAAGCACACAAGGTTACAGCCCCCCGCGATCTGCCCGGTGACAGAGGCCGGGTCATAACCGGGCGAGTCCATAAACGTGAACCCCAGCGTCCGGACGATATCTGCGTATTTGTAAACGCCGGTCAGGGGCGTTGTCCCACCCTTTGCCGCAGCCCCCAGCGACTTCTCAAGGATCGTGGTCAGCCCGCCCGCCTTGTTGCCGGGGCTTGGGTTGTTGTCCATCGACCCCTTGTTCCGGGCGGTATAGTCCTCCCACCAGTGGATCAGATCAATCAGGCGCTCGCCGGTTGCCTGATCCACCGCACGCGCGGTCAGCAGATGTTCCGCCCCGTAAATCTCGGGCGTCTCGGCCAACACACCCGTGCCCCCCTGCGCCACAAGCAGATCGGTCGCATAGCCCAGCGCAGGGTTCGCGGTGATCCCCGACCACGCGTCCGACCCGCCACATTGCAGCGCCACCTTCAACTCCGACGCCGGGCAAGGTTCGCGCTTCGCCTGATTGGCGAGGGGCAGCATCGCAGAAACCTTTTCAATTCCTTTCTCGACCGTACGCCGCAACCCAGCGACGGACTGAATGTTCATCGTCTGAAACAGCGGCCCCTGCTTCAGCCCGTAGGCTTCAAGCAGCCAGTCAATCTGGTTCATCTCGCAGCCCAAGCCGACCATCAGCACACCGGCATGGTTGGGATGCCGCGCATAGCCCCACATCACGCGCTGCAACGCCTCGAACCCATCCCCACTGTCGGCCATCCCGCATCCGGTCCCATGGACAAAGGCCACAACCCCATCCACGTTCGGATAATCGGTCAAAAGCTCAGGCGTAAAATGCGCCGCGATCATCCGTGCGGCAGTGGCCGAACAGTTCACGGACGTCACAATCGCGATGTAGTTCCGCGTCCCCACCTGCCCGTTCTCACGACGAAAGCCCATGAACGTATCAGGTGTCCCCGCGGGTGCAGGCCGCAGGTTGGTGGCAAATTCATAGGCCACGTCCGTGCCGCGGAACGCGACATTGTGGGTATGCACATGATCGCCAGCCGTGATGTCTTCGGCGGCATAGCCAATCACCTGCGCGTATTTGCGGATGGGTGCCCCTTTGGCTACGTCGCGTACAGCAACCTTGTGCCCTGATGGGATCAACGCACGGGTCGCGACCCCCGACACATCCACACCGACCTCAAGCGCGCGGGCGGCGGTGACAACATCATCAACGGGATCAAGGCGAATGAAATCCATGGCTTACGCGCAGACAGGACTGTCTGCGTCCCAACGGTGAATGGGGATGTGCGGTGTCACAGCCAGCCTGTCCCGCGCGTCAAACCAGGCATCCCGCCAGACCGTCCAATCCCGCAGCTCTGTCTCAGGAGCCGCCAGGCTACGCGCCACAAAGCTGGGAAAATGATCGCGCCCGGTCGGCTGGCCCGTCACGTTGAAGCGCAGATCAAAGGACCAGCGAAACCCATCCGAAAGGTTGGGCAGAGATGCGTGCGGCACAAGCGGGTGAAACAGCACCACACCGCCCGACTTCACCGGCAGCGGCACGGCGCGCGACGTATCCAGATGATTGGGCGCAATGGCTGTCTGCACCTGCGGGCAATGCGGCAACAGCCCATCATCGATACCGGGCACCACCTGCAAGCACCCGTTCTCCACCGTGGCATCGGTGATGGCGACCCAGGCGGTGATCATGTCGGTCGTGTCCGCCTCTTCATGGCCTACGCCCCGATCCTGATGCCAATCGGTCGACGTGATATGCGCCCGCACCTCATCATCAGCCAGTTCCGGCGCGGGTGGTTTGATACGCACATGCTGGATCGGGTTCGACGTGATCTCTGGCCCGAGGAGACATTCCACAATGTCGAGGAGGCGCGGCTCCACCACCAGATCAAAGATGGCAGGCCCAAAGTGCATGGGGCAGCCGGCTTCGATGTCTCCGCCCGGCAGGCTGATGTCCATCGGCTGGAACCAGTCGCATCCGGCGGCATAGGACGCACTCAGCTTGCCCCAGAAATCTAACCCTGTCCCCGCGGGGACACGCCCCTCAGACTCCCACCCGGCATAAAGCCGATCCAGCAGCCGGGCATATTCCGCCCGTATCCCGTCAATCACCGGCGCAGGGATCACGTCCTCCAGCACCAGGTATCCCTGGCTCTGGAACTGCGTGACTTGGGCAGCGGTCAGCACGGAACACCCCTACAGCAGGATCGATACGATGGGCGGCCAGATCAGCAGCACCGACAGCGCGATCAACTGGATGCCGATGAAAGGCAGGAACCCCTTGAAAATATCGGTGAGTTGAATGTGCGGCGGAGCCACGGATTTCAGATAGAAGGCCGCTGGACCAAAGGGCGGCGACAGGAAACTGACCTGCATGTTCATACAGAATACCACACCGAACCAGATCGCCACATGGCGGGGGTTCAACTCTCCGAACAGGCCGATCTCTTCGATGGGCAGCTTCAGCACGATGGGCAGGAATACGGGGATGATCAGCAGCACGATGCCGACCCAATCCATAAACGCGCCCATGAACAGCAGGATCAGCATCATGAACAGGATCACCGCCATGGTCGGCAGTTCAGAGCCCACGATAAAGTCGGCCACATAGGTCGGACCACCCGCAATGGTGTAGGCCCCGGCAAGCGCCGTTGCCCCGATGGTGACCCAGATGATCGTGCCAGTGGATTTGAGGGTCCGCATCAGCGATTCCCAAACCAGATCGAACGATGCCTCCCCCCGAAATATTGCGATAACGAAAACGGCCAGCGCGCCCATGCCCGCGGCTTCGGTGATGCCCGTGATCCCACCATAGATCGACCCCATCACCACACCGATCACAACGATAGGCGGCACAAGGCCCTTGCCCATGGACCAACCCGTCGCTGTCCGGGCCCGGCCAAAGACACCAAAGATCAGCCCGAGCGACACCAGCAAGGCCACACCGAAATAGGTAATGAACGGCGCCGTGCCGAACCGGGCCTGCTCGCCCGTGGCCGCCGCGTTCGAACCCGAGAATTCAAAGAACATCGCCCGCAGCATCAGAGCCGCAGAAAATCCGGCGACGACAACCGTGAGGAAGGCAAAGAACAGCATCGTCTTTTCGCGGCCCTGCGGCTCGCCTTCCACCGGGTCGGGCAGCGGCGCATCCTGCGGGCGCAGCTGCGTGCGGATGATGATGTAGATGATGATGAAGGACGCCAGCATGAAGCCGGGGATAAAGGACGCGGTGAACAGCGCCTTGATCGATGTTTCCGTTATCAAACCGTAAATGATGAGTACGATGGACGGCGGGATCATCGTGCCCAGAGACCCCGACGCACAGATCACGCCGATGGCGAGGTTCTGGTTATAGCCCAGCCGCAGCATCTGCGGCAGCGCGATCAGGCCCAGCAGCACGACTTCGCCCCCGATGATGCCTGACATCGCGGCCATGATCACGGCCATGATCGACGTCACGATGGCGATGCCGCCGCGGGTGCGGTTCAGCCAGACGTTCAAGGACGAATACATTTCCTTGGCGATGCCCGACCGTTCCAGCAGCGCCGCCATGAAGATGAAGAGCGGAATGGATATGAGGACATAGTCCGTCAAGAGCCCGTATATTCGTTGGGCCAAGATATTGAGCGGCCCCGCCCCGGGCCGCCCGGTCAGAATACCGTCCCCAAAGGTCCAGGGCGCCAGCAGCAACTCCGGCTCGAACTTCATGACCAGCACGCCGACGGCAAGGATGGCCGAGGCCAGACCCAGCGGCATCCCGATCGCCAAAAGCAGGATCAGCCCAAGCATCAGGACAAGCGAAATAGTACCGATATCCATAAGCCTAGTCCTTTGCCCGCACGTGTTGGCCGGTCACATCAAGGTCACTGACCCCATCGGTGCCCACCTGCGCCTTGATGCGCTCGATCTCTTCTTCGTCCAGCTCTTCGCCGCCGTAATGCACTTCTTCCGCATTCCAGTCAGAGATCAGGTTGATGACCGCCTGAATGGCGACCATGCCCACAATCAGCAGCACCATCGGCTTCATCGTGGCGGGGATGGGCGGATCAAAGGCCGTACCAAAGGTTTCCCAGCGATAGAACTTGTCGAACGCCTCGCCATAGCCGCCATAGATTAGGAAAAAGGCAAAAGTGACGATCAGCAGGGTCGAGATACAGTCAAAAATCCGCTGTACCCAGCGAGGCACCGCATCATAGAGCAGGACAATGCGGATGTGGCTGCGCTGCTGCATGGCATAAAGGCCCGCACACAGGAACACGAAACCGGCCAGCCAAAGGCTGAGTTCGTTGGCCCAAAGCGTCGGCGCTTCGAACACATAGCGCAGGATCACCTCGTAAAGCATCACAGAGGTCAGCAGCACAATCAGCATCATGGTGACCCGGCCAATGAAAACGGCCATGCGGTCTGCAGCCTTCCAGCTTTCAAACTCCATGCCTGCGCGGCGCACCGTGCGCACACCAAGATAGCCAAAGATCAGGATGCCCAGCGCCGCCAGCCAGTCCACGATGTCGGCAAAGCCACCAAACAGGCCCCCCATATTCGGGGTCACGTCATTGCGTAGAAACAGCGCCGACAGCTTGTCAAATTGGGACGGGTCGGTCGGGGGATAGAAGTCGAGCGTGAAGGCCGGCATATGCCAGACCACCCAGCCCGCGCAAAGGATAAAAGCCAAAGGCACAAGCCACTCGACCGGAGTGCCGGAGCGCACCTGCATCACGAAATCCCCCTGTTGTGAAAATGGCCCGCGCGCGTCTTGTCCCGAGCGGCGTCAGGCGGGTTGGGGCCCCGACACGCGGGACCCCAAGGATCGCTTACTTGGACACGAGGCCAAGCTGCTCCAGATAGCTCAGGTGCGCGTCAACCAGCGCCTTGGCTTCTGGCGTGTCGGCGAACTCGGGCCATGTGGCCTGTGCCGCGTTGCGGAACTTCTGCAGCTCTTCGGGTGCCCATTGCGACAGTGTCACGCCCTGCTCGCGCAGCTGTGCGGCCGCTTCGGCGTTCTTCTTCTCGAACGTCAGGGCGGTGCGCAGCGCCAGCGCTTCCATCGCAACCTTCATGATGCGCTGGTGGTGTGCTGGCATCGCGTCAAACACGGCCTTGTTGCACGCCAAGTGGTCCGACGGCATCGAGTGGAAGCCGGGGAAGTTGGCGTATTTCACGATGTCATACAGACCCAGACCCACGTTGTTGGCGAGGCCGGAGGCGTCCGCCCCGTCGATGATGCCGGTTTCCAGCGCGGTAAAGATCTCGGTAAATTCCATCACGTTGGGCGAGGCGCCCAGCTTTTCAAAGATCTTGGTTTCCATGCCGGGGGGCGAGCGGAATTTCCA
>JBCDEK010000078.1:0-15633 GCA_039179785.1 Pseudomonadota bacterium
GTGCGAAAAAAGGTTTACGATTCCAGCGGCATCACGCTAGAATGGGAAATCATGCGGGTTGGCGAACCAAAGTAGGATCGCGCCGCTGGGCAGGCCGAAAATCGGCAAATAATCGAGGGTCCGCAAAAGGGCTCCGGGACTTAGAGGCACATGGCGGGACAGTCGAGCAGGCGTTCCAAAGTGGCGGTGTTAATGGGTGGCCCCTCGGCTGAGCGCGAGGTGTCGCTGTCAACGGGACAGGCCTGCGCCGCCGCGCTGAGGGACATGGGGTACGAGGTGATCGAGGTCGATGCGGGCCCCGACCTGAGTGCTGCTTTGCAAGATATTGGGCCGGACGCTGTCCTCAACTGCCTGCATGGCCGATGGGGCGAGGATGGCTGCGTGCAGGGCATGCTGGAATGGCTGGGTGTCCCGTATTCGCATTCCGGTGTGCTTGCGTCCGCGCTCGCGATGGACAAGCAGCGCACCAAGGATGTGTATCGTGCGGCAGGTCTGCCCGTGGTCGACAGCTTGATTGCGCCCAAAGCCGACGTGATGGCGGCCCATTTGATGGTCCCCCCCTATGTGGTGAAGCCCAACAACGAAGGGTCGAGCGTAGGCGTGTATCTTGTAGCCGAAGGCGCCAATGCGCCGCCCGTGTTGGCGGCGGATATGCCCGAGCATGTGATGGTCGAGGCCTTTGCCGAGGGGCGGGAGTTGACCACCACGGTGGTCGGGGACCGGGCATTGGGCGTCACCGACATCATCACCGATGGCTGGTACGACTATGACGCCAAGTACAAGCCCGGGGGATCGCGCCATGTGATCCCGGCGGATGTGCCGGACGAGATCACCGCGCTGTGCCGCGACTATGCCCTGCGCGCCCACGTGGCGCTGGGGTGCCGCGGTGTGAGCCGGACCGATTTCCGCTGGGATGAGGCCAAGGGTGCCGATGGGCTGATCCTGCTTGAGACCAACACCCAGCCGGGTATGACGCCCACATCGCTGACGCCAGAGCAGGCGCAGGCGGCTGGTATGTCTTTTGGGGAGCTGTGCGCCTGGATGGTGGAGGACGCGTCATGCGACAGGTGACGCGCAAGGTTACCGCACGGCGCGCTGATCCAGCGCCGTCGCGCTGGTCGTGGCGGTTGCAACGGCTGATGCTGACACCGGGCTTCCGGCTGATGCTGCGTGCAGGGTTGCCCTTTGCAATCTGCTTTGGCGGGGCAACCTGGTGGTTGTCCGATCCAGACACCCAGGCGGCAATCCAGGCGACCGTGGCTGAAGCGCGCGCGAGCATCGAGCAGCGTCCGGAGTTCATGGTCAGCCTGATGGCCATCGATGGTGCGGACACGGAACTGGCGGAGGCGATCCGCACTGCGGTGCCGCTGGATTTTCCGGTGTCATCCTTTGATCTGAAACCGGCCGAGATCCGCGCGACGGTGCTGGATATGCCGCCGGTCAGGGAAGCCTCCGTGCGCATCCGTCCTGGTGGAGTGCTTCAGGTGGATATCACGCCGCGCGTGCCCGTCGCGATCTGGCGAAGGCCCGAGGGCATGACATTGATTGATGAGACTGGCGCACTGGTGCGTCCCATCGCGCGGCGCGGTCTGCGCCCGGACCTGCCAGTGATCGCGGGGGAGGGGGCGGATGCGCATGTGGACGAGGCGATGGCGCTTGTCACCGCAGGCGCGCCACTTGGCAATCGGTTGCGCGGGCTTGTGCGGTTGGGCGACCGGCGCTGGGACGTGGTGCTGGACCGCGATCAGCGGATCATGTTGCCCGCCCAAGGTGCCGTACAGGCGCTTGAACGTGTGATCGCGCTTGATGGCGTGGATGAGGTGCTGGAGCGCGACATCTCGCGCATCGACCTGCGCCTGCACGACCGCCCCACCGTGCGCATGACGAATTATTCCACCGAAGAATGGTGGCGCATCAGACAGTTGAATTCCGGGACCGAGTGACAGTGATGACCGACCTTTATGCCAGCCAACGCAGCATGCGGAACATGCGCAAAATCGCCATGCAACGCGGGGTGGTGGCCATACTTGATGTGGGCAGTTCCAAGATCGCCTGTCTTGTTTTGCGTTTTGATGGCACCAACACCTTGGGCGAAGAGGGTGAGATTGGATCGCTCGCCGGGCAGTCCGGCTTCCGTGTGATTGGGGCCGCCACTACGCGGTCACGGGGTGTCCGGTTTGGTGAAATCTGCGCCATGCAGGAAACCGAACGCGCCATTCGCACCGCGCTGCAGGCGGCCCAGAAAATGGCCGGCATTCGCGTCGATCACGTGATTGCCTGCTTTGCCGGGGCCGAGCCACGCAGCTACGGTCTTGATGCGCGGCTTGAACTGGATGGCGAGGTGGTGACCGAACAGGATGTGGCCCGCGTGCTGTCGCGGTGTGACGTGCCGGACTATGGCGAGGGCCGTGAGGTGCTGCACGCTCAACCGGTCAACTTTGCGCTCGATCACCGGTCTGGCTTGTCCGACCCGCGGGGGCAGTTGGGCAACGAACTGGCCGTTGACCTGCACATGCTGACGGTTGAGGCGTCGGCGGTGCAGCATCTGGCCCATTGTATCAAGCGCTGCGATCTGGAACTCGCGGGGATCGCGTCGTCGGCCTATGCCTCCGGGATTGCGGCGCTGGTCGAGGACGAACAGGAACTGGGTGCGGCCTGTATTGACCTGGGTGGCGGGTCGACGGGCGTGTCGATCTTTATCAAGAAACACATGATTTACGGGGATGCGGTGCGCATCGGCGGGGATCATGTGACCAGTGACATTTCCATGGGCTTGCAAGTGCCAATGACCAACGCCGAGCGGATCAAGACGTTTTACGGTGGTGTGCACGCCACGGGCATGGATGACCGCGAAATGATCGAAATTGGCGGCGACACAGGGGATTACGAACATGATCGGCGCAAGGCCTCACGCGCGGAGTTGATCGGCATTATGCGCCCCCGTGTGGAAGAAATACTGGAAGAAGTACGCGCCCGTCTGGACGCGGCGGGTTTTGACCATCTTCCCAGCCAGCAGATCGTGTTGACGGGCGGGGGCAGCCAGATCCCAGGGCTTGATGGGCTGGCTTCTAAAATTCTGGGGCAGCAGGTGCGTTTGGGTCGCCCGCTGCGGGTGCATGGCCTGCCGCAGGCGGCGACGGGCCCGGGTTTTGCGTCGGCAGTGGGACTGGCGCTGTTTGCAGCACATCCGCAGGACGAATGGTGGGATTTCGATATTCCGCATGACCGCTACCCGGCGCGCAGCTTACGTCGGGCGGTCAAATGGTTCCGCGACAATTGGTGATCTGGCGTGTGCGCGCGTCCGATTGCCGGAGGTTTGGCTCGATAAGGGCAGGTGCAGGGGGCAGCAGAATCAGGTGACGGACGCCCGCTGGTTTGATAGACTTATCCACAGGGCCCAGAAGAGGCCGGGCGGCAATTCGAGCAGTCGTCCCACACGTAGTGAGTGAATTTTCGCCCTGTTTGGCGCGCATCGTGATAGCTAGGGTCGGCGCGATGCCTTTTGTGCTGCGTGCACTTCGAACCGCAAGATGTTGGCCTACCAGCGAAATGCCGCCGTACCGCGCCGCCATACAGCTATATTTTGTGAAAATTGGCCGATTTACGGGTGACGCACCCGCGCGAGATCGTTATTCTTTGGCCAGATTTACAAGAGGAATCCTGCGATCAGGTGGGATCAGCGACAGGCGGACTGCACATGACATTAAATCTTTCGATGCCCGGACATGACGAGTTGAAACCCCGCATCACCGTCTTCGGTGTGGGCGGCGCGGGCGGCAACGCCGTCAACAACATGATTGAAAAACAATTGGATGGCGTCGATTTTGTGGTCGCCAACACCGATGCGCAAGCGCTGCAACAATCTGCCGCCACCAACAGGGTGCAGCTTGGCATCAAGGTGACCGAAGGGCTTGGTGCCGGGGCGCGCGCCTCTGTCGGGGCAGCTGCCGCCGAAGAATCGATTGAACAGATCGTGGATCACCTCGCCGGGGCGCATATGTGCTTTATCACCGCCGGGATGGGCGGTGGGACCGGCACCGGGGCTGCACCGATCATCGCGCAAGCGGCCCGTGAACTGGGTGTGCTGACGGTCGGTGTCGTGACCAAGCCGTTCCAGTTCGAAGGCGCCAAGCGGATGCGTCAGGCAGAGGACGGCGTCGACGCGCTGCAAAAGATGGTCGACACGTTGATCATCATTCCGAACCAGAACCTGTTCCGTCTGGCAAACGAAAAGACGACCTTTACCGAAGCGTTCAGCATGGCGGATGACGTGCTTTACCAAGGCGTGAAGGGCGTGACCGATTTGATGGTCCGTCCGGGCCTCATCAACCTCGACTTTGCCGATGTGCGCGCCGTGATGGACGAGATGGGCAAAGCGATGATGGGCACAGGCGAAGCCGAGGGCGAAGATCGCGCCATTCAGGCGGCCGAAAAGGCCATCGCCAACCCGCTTCTGGACGAGATTTCGCTGCGCGGTGCCAAAGGTGTTCTGATCAACATCACCGGTGCCCACGACCTGACACTGTTCGAACTGGACGAAGCCGCCAACCGCATCCGCGAGGAAGTGGACCCCGACGCCAACATCATCGTCGGTTCGACTTTGGATACGGCCATGGAAGGCATGATGCGGGTGAGCGTCGTGGCCACCGGGATCGACGCCACCGACGTGCAAACGGAAATCCCGGTGCCGCGCCGATCGATGGCAGCGCCCCTTGCACCTGCTGCAACAGCCGCACCGATCGAAGAGGCGGCCCTGACGGCTGCACCCCAGCCCATGGCAGACCCTGCACCCGCACCCGTGGCCGCCGCGGCAGAGGAGCCTTCGCTGTTCCAAGGGATGGAGACGCCAGAACCCGTGGTAGCAGAGCCGCAAGCGCCCGCTGTGGCCGAGGACGAATTGCCGCCTCCGGCCTACCAGCCGCAGGTCGCTGCGTTCGAACCAACACCGGAGCCTGAGGCGTCTGCCGCCGAGGAGTTCGTGGCCCCGCGCGCCCCTGCACCGGGCACACCATCGCCCGAAGCGCTTGCGCGTCTGCGTGCCGCGACACAAAAGGCGGCACCTGCGCCTGCATCCTCGGCTCAGCCGGTGGCCGAAGCGACCGCAGCGGCAGAAAAGCCGCGTTTTGGGATCAACTCCTTGATCAACCGGATGACTGGCACGCAAGAAGGTGGTGCACCAGCAGGGGAACGGCCCGCGCGACAGCAGCCGCCGGTTCAGGCCAGAGCCGCCGCACCTGCGCCAGCCCCGGCGCCGCGCCCGACAGACGCGGCTGACCCGGATCAGGAACAAATTGAAATTCCGGCCTTCCTGCGACGTCAAGCCAACTAAATTCCGGTCACAAACCAATTCAGGGGCTGCCAATCGGCAGCCCTTTTTTGTTTTTATATACAACGGCTTAAATCTGTGTGCGCGCTTTGCTGCGCAGCTGTTACAGGGATGTTTCATACCGTTGCAAAGAGTGAGTTGAGTGTTTCGGCCCCTCCGCATAGCTCTCTGTCCAACAAGAACAGTATTGGGTGGGGCCCGTGCAAACGACTGTCAAAGGACCTGTGGTATTCTCCGGTCGCGGACTGCATTCCGGCAAAGTCGCAAGGCTCACCATTCGTCCTGCCATGGCTGAACATGGCATCTGGTTTCGCCGTACCGATATATCCGATCGTGATGCTTTGATCCCCGCACGTTATGATGTGGTGCGGCAATCACCGCTTTGCACGACGCTGGTGAACGGCGCAGGCGTTTCTGTTAGTACAGTTGAACATATCATGGCTGCCATTGCGGGCTGTGGTCTGCACAACGCACTTGTTGAGATCGATGGCCCTGAGGTCCCGATTGTGGACGGATCGGCGCTGCCCTTCGTGCGCGGTATCATGCAGCGCGGTTTGCGCCAGTTGCCCGCTCGGGTCCGGGCCTTTGAAGTGCTGAAAACCGTCAGCGTGACGCAAGATCAGGCGACCGCCACCATCGCGCCCTCCGACGTGATGCGCATCGATTTCCAGATCGACTTTGCCGACAGTGCCATTGGACACCAGTCGAAATCGCTTAATATGTCGAATGGCAGTTTTGCGCGCGAGCTGAGCGACAGCCGCACGTTCTGCCGCCAGGATGATGTCAAACATATGCAGGCCAATGGCCTGGCCCTGGGTGGCGCCCCGGGCGTGAACGCGGTTGTTTTTGATGGTGACCGCGTGTCAAGCCCAGGCGGCCTGCGCCACTCGGACGAGCCTGTGCGCCATAAGATGCTGGACGCGCTGGGGGATCTGGCGCTGGCCGGTGCGCCCATGTTTGGGCACTACACGGGCACCCGGGCGGGGCACACGCTGACCAACCAATTGCTGCGCGTGCTGTTTTCGACACCGGATGCTGTGCGGATGGTGACCTGTGATGCGCAGATGTCCACGCGGCTGCCAGGCGCTGGGCTGGTTTGGGATGAAATTCCCCAGGTCGCTTGACCACATCTACCCCAAAACGTCATTTCACCCTGCCGAGTCTTTGTGCTAGAGACGGGCAAATTGCCTGGGACAGGCGATGAAAAAAGCATCTTGGGGGGCAAGGGATGATCCTGGGAAAATCCGTCACAAGACTTGCAACAGTGCTTACAGTGACAGCGCTGGTCGCAGCATGCAGCAACGGGAACGGGCGTCCGACAACGGGCAGCTTTTTCAATCGGCAGGAAGTGCCGCTTGAAAATTTCTCGGCCGAGCAGATTTACGAACGCGGTGAGTTCGAACTGGCGCAAGGCGATGAGACCGAAGCCGCCTTTTACTTCTCGGAAATCGAGCGTCTGTATCCCTATTCGGATTGGGCGCGCCGCGCTCTGATCATGCAGGCTTTTGCGCATCATCGTGACAAGGACTATCCCAACAGCCGGTCGGCGGCGCAGCGGTTCATTGACTTCTATCCCGATGATGATGATGCGGCCTATGCGCAGTATCTCCTGGCGCTCAGCTACTATGACCAGATCGATGAAGTGGGCCGCGACCAGGGCTTGACCTTTCAGGCGCTGCAATCCCTGCGTGAGGTCATTGAACGCTATCCTGACAGTGAATACGCACGCTCTGCGATCCTCAAGTTCGACCTTGCCTTTGACCACCTCGCTGGCAAGGAGATGGAGATTGGTCGCTTTTACCTCAGACGCGACAACTTCTCGGCTGCGATCAACCGGTTTCGCGTGGTCGTCGAGGATTTCCAGACCACGACACATACACCCGAAGCGCTGCATCGCTTGGTCGAGGCGTACCTGTCACTTGGCCTGACGGACGAAGCGCAGACCGCAGGGGCGATCCTGGGCTATAACTATCAGTCGACAGATTGGTACCAAGAAAGTTTTGCCTTGCTGACCGGAGTGGGGCTTGAGCCGCGGGCGTTGGGCAACAATTGGTTGAGCCAAGTCTATCGCCAGATGATCCAGGGGCGGTGGCTCTGAGCGCAAAGCGGGGCACGCCGCTTACCACAGGGGTCTGCTAATGCTGCGCGGGTTGGACATCTCCGACATGCTTATCATTGACCGGCTGGAGCTTCAGTTCCAGCCGGGGCTGAATGTGCTGACCGGTGAGACGGGGGCTGGCAAATCCATTCTGCTTGATAGTCTTGGGTTTGTGCTGGGGTGGCGCGGGCGGGCAGATCTCGTGCGGCAGGGTGCGGCGCAGGGCGAAGTCACCGCATGGTTTGATCTGCCGATGGGTCATCCGGCCCGGACTGCATTGGAAGAGGCGGGATTGCCCGCGGGTGACGAGCTTATTCTGCGGCGGATCAATACTGCGGATGGCCGCAAAACGGCCTGGGTCAATGACCGTCGGTGCTCTGGAGAAGTCTTGCGCGCGTTGTCGGACACGTTGATCGAACTGCACGGCCAGCACGATGACCGCGGCCTGCTGAACCCGCGGGGGCACCGCGCCATTCTGGACGACTTTGCTGGCCTTGACAGCAAGCGCGCCAAAACCCGCCAAGCCTGGCGCGCGATGGGGGAGGCACGCAAGGCCTTGTCGGTCGCTGAAACTGCGATGACCGCCATTCGTGACGAAGAGGAATTCCTGCGCCACGCGGTGGCAGAGTTGGACACACTTGATCCGCAACCCGGCGAAGAGGCCGCACTCGACACCAAACGGCGTCTGATGCAAGGGGCGGAACGCATTCGCGAAGATGTTCAACGGGCCCATCAGGTGCTGGGCCAGGGTGGGGCAGAGGGCGCGGTGGGCGATGCCATCCGTTGGCTTGATGGCGTGGCCGACAAGGCCGAGGGCCAGCTTGACGCCCCGCTTGCAGCATTGTCGCGGGCGATGGTTGAACTGGACGAGGCGTCGGACGGGATTGTCACGGCCCTCGAAACGCTCACCTTTGATCCAACTGACCTGGAACATACCGAAGAGCGCCTGTTTGCCATGCGTGGGCTGGCGCGCAAACATGATGTGACGCCGGATGACCTTGCGGCCTTTGCCGACACCCTGCGCGAGAAACTGTCGGCGCTCGATGCCGGTGATGCCGATCTGGATCGCCTGCGCGCCGCAGTCGCCAAGGCCGAAGCGACCTATGACGCCGCTGCCGACGCGCTGAGCGTGGCGCGCCGGACCGCGGCTGTTGCCCTCGACAAGGCCGTGATGGCCGAACTTGCCCCGCTCAAGATGGAACGCGCCGTGTTTGAAACCCGGTTGACCGATGACACCCCCGGTCCCGATGGGCGCGACGCGGTGGCCTTTACTGTCGCCACCAATCCCGGTGCGCCTGCAGGACCGCTGAACAAGATCGCGTCGGGGGGCGAGTTAAGCCGCTTTTTGCTGGCGCTGAAGGTGTGTCTGACCCGCGAGCAGACCGGATTGACCATGATCTTTGACGAAATCGACCGCGGTGTCGGCGGGGCTACGGCGGATGCGGTGGGGCGCAGGCTGGGCCAGATCGCGGCGAACGGGCAGGTTCTGGTTGTGACGCATTCACCGCAAGTCGCGGCACTTGGCGCGCATCACTGGCGTGTCGAAAAGCGCGTGGCAGGGGGCATGACGACGTCACAGGTCGTGCCGCTTGGCGCACCGGACCGGGTCGATGAAATTGCGCGCATGCTGGCGGGCGACACGATCACCGACGAAGCCCGTGGTGCGGCGCGCGCGTTACTGGGCGGTTAGCGCCACAGTCGCGCCCCTGTGACAACGCGGGGGCTTTCGCAGGCGCAGCAAAGGGCGTACCGCTTGAAGGGCCACGTATTTTTTGTAGCCCGGCCCCATGTCCGCCCCCGACCGATCCATTCTGTCCCAGCAACTCGACCTCGCGGTGACCGCGTGCAAAGACGGCTGGCATGTGCTGCGACATCGCGGTCCAAATCAGTTGCAGTTCTGGTTCATCGCCCTTGCCATCGGGATTGCGGCAGGGTTTGCGGCCCTGTTTTTCCGCAAGGGCATCGAAGCCCTGCAGGCTTACCTATATGGCACGGAGGACGTGCAATACTTGCACAGTTTTGCGTCGTCGATGCCATGGTATTACGTCTTGGTCATTCCCATTGTCGGCGGGCTCATCACAGGCGTGATCCTGCACAACTTCACCAGAGACGGAGTGGCCCGCAGCGTTGCCGATGTGATCGAAGGGGCCGCGCTGCGCGATGGACGGGTGGGGACCAAGGCGGGGATCGCCTCTGCATTTGCCAGCTTCATTACGCTGTCCACCGGCGGGTCAACCGGCCGGGAAGGTCCCGTTGTTCACATCGCCGCTGTGATCTCGACCAAGGTGTGCCGCTTCATCAAGGCTGACGGGGTCACCGGTCGTGATCTTTTGGGTTGTGCTGTCGCTGCGGCCGTGTCGGCCAGTTTCAACGCGCCGATCGCGGGGGCGCTCTTTGCACTCGAAGTCGTGTTGCGCCACTTTGCTGTGCACGCCTTTGCGCCCATCGTCATCGCCTCTGTCGCGGGCACGGTCATCAACCGTTTGGAATTTGGTGATGTGACCGAATTTATGGTGCCCGACGAAAATGAGCTGGTGTTTTATCAGGAATTGCCCGCGTTCCTGTTGCTGGGCCTCTTATGCGGTCTGGTCGCCGTCGTCCTGATGCGCGCGATCTTCTGGACCGATGACATCGGATCGGCGTTTCAACGACAAACGGGCCTGCCGCGCTGGCTGCGGCCTGCGTTGGCGGGTGCGCTTCTTGGGGGGATGGCGATCTTCTATCCTCACATCATCGGCGTGGGCTATGAGACGACGTCGATGGCTCTGACAGGCAAGCTGGCGCTGAACGAGGTCATGGTCTTCATCGTGATGAAAACTGCCGCGGTTGCCATTACGATGGCGGGGCGTATGGGCGGCGGCGTGTTCTCACCCTCGCTCATGATTGGCGCGCTTACGGGCTTGGGATTCGGACTGGTGGCCACGGGCATCTTTCCCGACGTCTCGGGGTCGGTCACGTTGTATGCATTGGCCGGTATGGGCGCTGTCGCCGCCGCCGTTCTGGGCGCGCCCATATCAACGACACTGATCGTGTTTGAACTGACAGGCGACTGGCAAACCGGGCTGGCGGTGATGGTTGCAGTGTCGATGTCGACCGCCCTGTCCTCACGGCTTGTTGACCGGTCCTTCTTTCTCACCCAGTTGGAACGTCGTGGTGTCCATCTCGCCGCCGGGCCGCAGGCCTATCTGCTGGCCATGTTCCGGGTCGGCTCGGTCATGCGCAAACCCGATGACCCCCGCGCCGCGGACGAGGCGCGCTGTTGGGAGATGATCGGTGAAGGCATCTATGTTGATCTCAGCGCCACGCTCGAAGCCGCTTTGCCGATCTTCGACCGTACGTTGGTGCCCTTTATTCCGGTGGTGACGCTGACAGGTGAGAATGCAGCGCCCGAGTTGCAGGGCGCGCTGTTCCATGTGGACGCGTTAAAGTCCTACAACCGCGCACTCGCCGCCACCGCCGCCGAAGAACACAGCTAGATCTGCTCGACCGTCACCCCTTCGCCCACATAGAACGCAAGGTGATCCTTGATCCGCGCGACACCTTCTTTGGGGTCCTCGTAGGTCCAGACCGCGTTGGCCAGTGTCTGGGACTTTGTCACGACCGAGTAGTAATTCGCGTCCCCCTTATGCGGGCAGTGCGTTGTCTTGTCCGTGCGGTCCAGAAACGCCATGGCGATGTCGTCGCGCGGGAAATAGATCACAAAGGGATAGCTGCCTTCGGTCAGTTCCAGCGCCGCGCTGCTTTCACCCAGAACGGCCCCACCTGCGCGCACGGTCCATGTGCCGGGTGCTTTGCGGATCGTGATGTGATCAGCCATGGTTGAGCCTCCTGTTACGGGTCAGTGATCGGTGATGAAGCGCAGATGTACCAGATCAACGACACCCCCGCCAGTGCTAGAGCGGCGCACAGGCCCGCTCAAGCCAGGCCCGCGCCGCATCTGACACCCGAGGTCCGATTTTCTCAAGCGTTTCAGCGTGATACGCATTCAGCCATACGCGCGAAGGCGCATCTAGCATGTCCACTACAATCAGCCGTCGGTCGATGGGCGCAAAGGTGAGCGTGCGCCAGCACAGCATCTCGCGATGCGCGTCGCCGCCCGGGGGGCATTCGGCCTTCTCGACCACGATCAGGTTTTCGATCCGAATGCCAAATGCGCCCTCGCGATAATATCCCGGCTCGTTTGACAGGATCATGCCGGGCTCAAACGGCACCGTGCTGACGCGGCTCAGCCGTTGCGGCCCCTCGTGCACCGACAGATAGGCCCCAACTCCGTGGCCAAGCCCATGATCAAAATCCTGATGTGCATACCAAAGCGGCGCCCGACCAATTGCCTCGATATCGCGCCCGGCCAATCCCTTGGGCCAGATCAGGCGCGACATGGCAATCATGCCCATCAGCACACGGGTGAACGCGGCACGCGCCTCCTCGGGCGGAGGGCCGATAGGAACGGTGCGGGTGATGTCTGTGGTCCCGTCCAGATACTGGCCGCCGCTGTCCAAGACGATCAGATGACCATCCTCCAGCGTGCTGTCGGTCTCTTCCGTCACGCGGTAATGCATGATCGCGCCATTCGGGCCCGTCCCTGCGATGGTTTCGAAACTGATGTCTTGCAGCGCATTGTCGCGCCGGCGGCAGCTTTCCAACTGCGCGACCACATCAGTCTCACGCACATCGCCCGGTGTCTGTTGATCCAGCCAGGCCAGCAACTCGACCACCGCCGCCCCATCGCGCAAATGCGCCTCGGCGCTGCCCGCAATCTCGGCGGCGTTCTTGCAAGCCTTGGGCAGGGCGCAAGGGTCATCGCCCCATTGGACTTGATCCCCAATGATATCGGCCACGATCACAGGAACCGAGGATTTGTCGAGAAGGACCGCCCCCTCCAATCGTCCCAGCGCGTCCAAAAACGCCTCTTGGGCGTGACAAGTCACCTCTGCGCCAAGATGATCGCGTACCTCGTCCAATTTCGCAGGGTCCATGAACAGATCCACCGCGCCTGTCGCATGCAGCACCGCAAAGCCCTGGGCAATGGGATTGCGCGGGATGTCGGAGCCTCGGATGTTGAGCAACCAACAGATCGAGTCAGGCAGCGTTATCACGGCCGAAGCAGCGCCTGCCTGTGACACGGCCTCAGCCAGTCTGCGCCGCTTGTCCCCGTGGCGCTCGCCCGCAAACTCCAGCGCATGCACCTTGGCCATCTCTGCTGCTGGCCCGGGTTGGTCGTCCCATACCCGATCTACAAGGTTGTCGCATCGCACCAATGCAATCCCGGTGCCCGCCAGACCATCCTCGGCCTGCACAATCTGGCCCGGCGTGTGCAACCACGGATCGAAACCAACCTTGCCCCCATCCGGCAACTGCGCCTTCAACCAGTCCGCCAGGGACGTTTCCGGCCAAGGCACCGGCGTATACACATCCGCCACCTGCACCTTCACTTGCGTGCGGTACCTCCCGTCGATGAACACCCCCGCCACATCGCGCAGCGCTGCACAAAATCCGGCAGAGCCCGTAAACCCGGTCAACCAAGCCAACCGCTCATCACGGGCCGAGACATATTCCCCCTGATGCGCATCCGCGCGGGGCACCAGAAACCCATCCAGCCCCTCGGCCTCCAACTGCGCGCGCAACGCCTTCAGTCGCGGTGGACCCTGCTCAGGACGCGCGGTGACCTCAAAGCTCTGGAACATGATCCACCTTCATCTTGCCAAATAAACTCTCCCCGAAGGGCCGATTTCAGCTGGCTCTTCGCATGCCCATGATGCGCGCCCGCGTCCGCGGATCACTGTCAAACAGCGCGGCCAACTGTTCCGTCATCGCGCCCGCCAGCTGCTCCACATCGGTGATGGTCACGGCCCGGTCATAGTAGCGCGTGACGTCATGCCCGATCCCGATGGCCAGCAATTCCACCGCTTTCTTGCGCTCCACCATGGCAATCACATCTCTCAGATGTTTCTCAAGGTAGTTCGCCGGGTTCACAGACAGCGTGCTGTCATCCACCGGGGCACCATCCGAAATCACCATCAAAATCTTGCGCGCTTCGGGCCGCGAGATCATCCTGCGATGCGCCCACTCCAGCGCCTCGCCGTCGATGTTTTCCTTCAGCAGCCCTTCCTTCATCATCAGCCCCAGATTGGGCCGCGTCCGCCGCCAGGGCGCATCCGCGGATTTGTAGATGATATGACGCAGATCGTTCAAACGGCCCGGTTGGCTGGGTCGACCGTCGTTCAGCCACGCCTCACGGGCC
Organism: Pseudomonadota bacterium; assembly: GCA_039179785.1. Taxonomy (GTDB): domain Bacteria; phylum Pseudomonadota; class Alphaproteobacteria; order Rhodobacterales; family Rhodobacteraceae; genus Tateyamaria. The sequence continues at coordinate 13,666 of JBCDEK010000078.1, forward strand.
AGCCCACCTTTCCAGGCCCGCGTTGTAAAGCCCAGAATTTCCACCTTCACATTGCACCGCTCTAGCGTGCGCGCCAGCACGTCCGCACAGATGGCGGCAATTGAAATGGGCCGTCCGCGCATCGACCCCGAATTGTCCAGCAGCAGGGTCACCACCGTATCGCGAAACTCCGTGTCCTTCTCGACCTTGAAAGACAAGGGCGTGGTCGGGTTCGCCACCACACGGGCCAGACGGCCCGCATCGAGCATCCCTTCCTCGCGGTCAAACTCCCAACTCCGGTTCTGCTGCGCCTGCAACCGGCGCTGCAACTTGTTGGCCAGTCGCGACACCGCGCCCTTGAGCGGCTCTAACTGCTGGTCCAGATAGGCGCGTAACCGTTCCAACTCGACCGGCTCGGCCAACTCCTCGGCCCCGATCTCTTCGTCGTAGGTGTCCAAATAGACCTGATAGTCCGGGTCAGCTTCGGACACCGGCTGCGGGGCAGGCGGTTCCAGCGGGGCCTCACCCTCGGGCATCTCCGCCTCTTCGCCCAGTTCCTGATCCGCCATGTCATCCATGGAGACCTGGGCTTCGGACGCATCCTGCGTTTCGTCCTGCGACGATTCCGGCGTGCCTTCCGCGTTTTCCTCGTCCTGATCGTCCTGGCCGGTGCTGTCGGGCTCCTGATCCTCGTCCTGGCCTTCTTCGGCCTCGTCTTCCATGTCGTCGTCCAGCTGGTCGGGATCGTCGCCTAGCTGATCGCCATATCCAAGGTCCGTAATCACCTGCCGCGCAAAGCGGGCAAAGGCCGCCTGATCGTCCAGAATGTCGCCCAGGTCCTCCAGCGTGCCGCCCGCCTGATCCTCGATAAACCCGCGCCACAACTCCATCGCATTCTCGGCGCCAGAGGGTAGGGGCCGACCGGTCGCCAAATGGCGGACCAGATACCCGGCAGCCGCAGCCAAAGGCACGTCCGAGGCTTGCTTGCACTGGTCATAGCCTTTGCGCATCGCCTCATGGCTGATCTTGGCATCGATGTTGCCCGCGGTGCCGGGCATATCGCGCGCACCCATCGCCTCGCAACGGGCGGTTTCCATCGCCTCATACAGGTCCCGCGCCATCTCTCCCTGCGGGGAATAGCGCGCATGGGTCTGCCCATTGTGATACCGCCGGTGCAGCGCCAACGCATCCGCCGTCCCACGGGCCAGCAAGACCTCATCCCGCGTCATCCGGCGGCTCACCTGCGGTAACCGCATGGAATCGCCCGACACCCCTGCCGGATCGACGGAGTAGGACACGTTCAGCTCAGGATCGTTCGCCATGACCTTGGTGGCTTCGGCGAGGGCCTTCTTGAACGGATCGGCGGGGTTGTCGTTTTGCTGCGCCATGGCCAAGCATGTGCCTCATTCAAACAGTTTGGCAAGGGACGTCTCGTGCGGACTAAGGCGAAAAGCTGTTTTTGAAAAACAGCCCGAGACTGATCTTTGAAAAGATCAGCCTCCTGGCCGGCCAAATCGCGTTACCCCAGGCTCACGCTCGCCGCACTCTCCGGCAATTCCTCATCAAACAGCCGCTGATAGAACTCCGCCACCGTCTGGCGTTCAAGCTCGTCACATTTGTTCAAGAAGGACAGGCGGAACGCATAGCCCACATTGCGGAAAATCTCTGCGTTCTGGGCCCAGGAAATCACCGTCCGTGGTGACATCACAGTTGACAGATCGCCATTCATGAACGCGGTCCGGGTGAGGTCCGCAACCGTCACCATCTGCTTGATGGTCTTGCGCCCATCGGCGGTGTTGTAATGCGGGTTCTTGGCCAGCACGATCGCCGTCTCGGCATCAATCGATAGGTAATTCAGCGTAGCAACAAGCGACCAGCGGTCCATCTGGCCTTGGTTGATCTGCTGCGTGCCGTGGTAGAGGCCCGTGGTGTCGCCCAACCCAACAGTGTTCGCTGTAGCAAAGATGCGGAAATAGGGATGCGGTGTGA